>NZ_JBDJAC010000009.1:0-162466 GCF_039652615.1 Fulvimarina fulva | reverse complement strand
CGGGGTCTCCGTATGGTTCTCGGTTGAAGTCGCCAAACTCCACCTCGATCATACACCTCGATGGCCACCCAAGATCACACCGGCAGCGCCGGAGAAATTACACCACGTACTCGGACGCTAACGTCGTATCCCGTTGAGGTGCTATCGGGAAAGCGCGCTCTCGCAAATCTGGACGGCACATGCACCGCCCGTCGGCACACAGCCATTTCCTTTGCTCATTGCTACATTCCGGCGGTTGGTTATGATCCGAACCGCCGGTGTCGCGGCGTTCGCATGCGGTGTCGGCCGGTTCTCGCTTTTTCCGATCTTCAATACGAGGAATTCATGCGTCGCCTCGCTCCCTTCGCAGCTGCCTTTCTCCTCTCGGCCGCCATTCCGGCGTCCGCCGAAACCGTCCTCACCATCCTGCACACCAATGATGTCCACAGCCACATTCAGCCGATCAACAAGTATGATGCGGCCTGCGGTGAGGAGGATGCTGCGGAAAACGCCTGTTTCGGTGGCGCGGCGCGGATGCTGACGGCGATCAACACCGCAAAGGACCGGGCGACGAATCCGATCCTCGTCGATGGCGGCGACCAGTTTCAGGGCACGCTCTTCTACAACCAGTACAAGGGCAAGGCCACAGCCGAGATGATGAACGCTCTCGGCTACGAGGCGATGGTCGTCGGCAATCACGAGTTCGACGACGGGCCGGAGGTCTTGCGCGACTTCATTGCCGCGGTGGATTTTCCCGTCGTGATGGCAAATGCCGACGTCTCCAACGAACCGGCGCTCGCGGATGTCATCGAGCCCTCGGCCATCATCAAGAAGGCGGGCAAGAAAATCGCACTCGTTGGAGTGACACCGAGCGACAATGATCAACTAGCGAGCCCGGGCGAAGGCGTGACCTTTTCCGATCCGGTCGAGGCGCTGAAGACCGAGGTGGCCCGCCTCGAAGGCGAGGGGATCGACACGATCATCCTTCTTTCCCATTCCGGCTACGAGGTGGACAAGCGGATTGCCGGGAACGTTCCCGGCATCGATGTCATCGTTGGTGGCCATTCCCATACGCTTCTGTCCAACACCGACGATAAGGCCTCGGGGCCCTATCCGACCGTCGTCAAGAATCCGGACGGCATCGATGTTCCGATCGTCCAGGCCTATGCCTATGGCAAATATCTCGGCGAATTGGTCGTCACCTTCGGCGACGACGGCAATGTGTTGAAGGCGGAAGGCGCTCCGATTCTTCTCGATGCGTCGATCCCCGAGGATGAGGCCCTGAAGGCCCGAATTGCCGAACTCGCCAAGCCGCTGGAGGAGATTCAGAAGAAGGTCATCGGCAAGACCGGCGGCCCTATCGATGGCGGGCGCGACACCTGCCGGGCCGGCGAATGCCAGATGGGCAATCTCGTCGCCGACGCCATGCTCGACCGTGTCGCCGATCAGGGCGTCCAGCTGGCGATCACCAATGGCGGCGGTCTGCGTGCCTCGTTCGACGAGGGCGACGTGACCCTTGGCGAGATTCTGACCGTCCTGCCCTTCGGCAATACGCTGTCCACCTTCAAGCTGAAGGGCTCAGATCTCAAGGCTGCGCTGGAAAACGGCGTCAGCCAGGTCGAGGAGGGCGGGGGACGCTTCCCGCAGATCGCGGGAATGCGCATCACCTGGTCACCGCACGGAACGGCCGGCGAAGACCGGATCACGTCGATCGAGATCGCCGACGGGAAGGGCGGTTTTACGCCGTACGATCCGGACGCAACCTATCTCGTGGTCTCCAACAACTACATGCGCACGGGCGGTGACGGCTATTCGGTCTTCGAGGAGAAGGGAAGCGAGGCCTATGATTTCGGGCCGCTCCTGGCCGATGTCCTGACCGAGTACCTGCAGAAGGACAATTCGGCTTACGAGCCCTATACGGACGGCCGCATCGCCAAAGCCGAATAATCATCGTCTGACTTCGATCGGAACACCCGCATAAAAGGCCCGGCGCGACGGAGCGCCGGGTCTTTTCGTCTGAGGGTTATCGATGGTCGGGTCTGCAAGCCGGATGACCCATTTCAAGGTACCGGTTCTGCGGCTGGGAGAAGCCTTGTCCGAGCGTTATGGCCGCGATTTTTCTCGTGCCCATGCCCGCTTCGCCGATGCGGCAGCTATTGGTTTCGTCAACGTTATCGGTCGGCCGTGGCGGAGCATCCCGATCCGCGGCCGTCGGGAGGCGCTCGAAGTCGCGCTATGGCGGTGTCGTAACGGACCGAAAAGCGGATGCCGGTTTTCGGAAACTCCGACGCGAAAACAATGGGCGATAGCATTAAGCCCGATTCCGAAATCGGGTTTCATGGTCTCGTGTTCAGATCCGAGTTCTTGTCCTGCAACGCGTCGTGGCGAGACAGCTCCAGAGCGGAAAGACCGGCACGGGTCCCGGCCGGCTTTTCCCGCCTACAAGGCCTCGAATTCGTCCACCAGCGTCTTCAGGAATTTGCTCACGGTTCGCGCTTCTCCCTCCGTCAGATTCTCGAAGGTAGCCTGCAACCGATCGCGGATATGGCGGTGGTCGTTGAGGATCGGGTCCGAGTTTTCCGAAATCAGAGTGATCACGATCCCGCGCCGGTCGGCGGGGTTCGGTCGTCGCTCGATGAGGCTCGACCGTTCCAGCCGGTCAAGAAGCGCGGTGGTCGCCCCGGTCGAGAGCCCGACATGGTCGGCGATCATCCGGCCGGTGACCGGGGCCTCGCTGCTTTCCAGAAACCCGAGGCAGGCAAGATCCGTCAGCGCGAGATCGTGGCGCTGGGCAAGTTCCTTGTCGAGCTCCACGGCGATCCGCATGACCCGCTTGAAGAGACGCGCCATCTCCATCGACGCGGCGCTTCCATGCGCGCCGCCGCCGCAAGCGGTTCGCGACCCGACCCGTGCCGCCTCGTCCTCGTCGCGAGCGCCGCTGCCATTCGCCATTGACGAATTCCCGTTCTTCTTTTAGCTTTATGATAAAGCAACTTCACAAAAAAGCAATCTGCGATGATGGCGATGAGCGAACGAACTGATCGGGCTGCCGGATCGATCCGGTTGATGGCAATCGCCTTTTCAGCTTTCTGGCTTTCGGCTTGCACGCCGGACGCTGCCGAGGAACGCCCGCCCGAGCCGATCGGTTTCGTCACCGCCGAACCTGAAACGGTGAGCCAGACGACGACGCTCACCGGAGAAATCGTTGCGCGGCACACCGCGACCTATTCCTTCCAGACGAGCGGCCGCGTGACCGATGTCGAAGTCGATGTGGGCGAGGCGGTGAAGACCGGCGACGTTCTCGCGCGGCTCGATCCCACCCAGCAGAAGGCCGACGTTTCGGCGGCCGAGGCGGCCGTCGCCTCCGCCAAGGCGCAGGCGACGCAGGCCACAGCCGCCTTCCAGCGCCAGAAGGAACTTCTCGCCAAGGGGTTTACCACGCGTGCCAATTATGACGACGCGGAAAAGGCGCTGTCCGCGGCAACCAGCGGCGTCGACACCGCGAATGCCAATCTCCAAACGGCAAATACCGATCTGCAGGATACCGTTCTCAGAGCCGACGCCGACGGGGTGATCACGAGCCGCAGCATCGATCCGGGACAGGTCGTCAGCGCCGCCCAGACCGCTTTCGGCTTTGCCGAAAACGGGCCGCGCGATGCGATCTTCGATATTCAGGAACAGCTTCTCATCCATCATGACAAGGCACCCGAGATCATCGTCGAACTCCTCAACAATCCCAGCGTGAAGACGCGCGGCACGGTTCGCGAGATCTCGCCGCTGATCGACACCACGACCGGCACGGTGAAGGTCAAGGTCGGGCTGGAAAACACCCCGCCCGAAATGACCCTCGGCGCGGCGGTCATCGGTACAGGCACGGGCGAGATCATCAAGGATGCGATCATCATCCCCTGGTCAGCCCTGATGACCGCCAATGACAGCCCGGCGGTCTGGGTGGTCGATGCCAAGACCGGCGCTGCGCAACTGACCCCGATCACCGTCGGCTCTTATCGCAGCGGCATCGTCCTGGTGAAAAGCGGGCTTGCCGCCGGCGACAAGGTGCTGACGGCCGGCTCGCAGCTGGTCCGGCCCGGCGAGGTCCCGAAGCTCGTCAAGCCGGACGAGCCGATCGACGCCGCCGCTGGCGGAAAGGACGACGCATCATGAAGGCGCGTGCTTGTCTGAATAGCCTATTTTTGAGCGTCCTCCTTGCACTTTCGGCCTGCAACCAGTCCGAGGATGAAAGTGCGGCACCGGTTCAAAAGGCGCCGCGCCCCGTGATGAGCATCGTCGCGGAACCGGCTCCTCTGGAGATGCTCGGCTATAGCGGTACGATCGAGCCGCGCTACGAGACGGCGCTGGCGTTCCGCACGCTTGGCCGGATCGTCTCGCGCGAAGTGGATGTCGGCGATCTGGTCAAGAAGGGCGAGACGCTCGCGGCGATCGACGCGGAGACGCTTGCCGCCAATGTGCGCTCGGCCAGGGCGCAGCTTGCCAATGCGCGCATCCAGGAGAGAACCGCCCGCGAAAGCGAGCAGCGTGCCCAGACGCTCTTTTCGGGTAACACGCTGTCCCAATCCGACCTCGACGTTGCGCGCCAGAGCCGCAGCGTCGCAGAGGCCGAGTTGAAGGACGCGGAAGCCCAGCTCGACAAGGCCGAGAACGCCCTGACCTTCGCGGTCCTCAAGGCACCGTTCGACGGGGTCGTGACGGCGCGCTCCGCCGCTGTCGGCGATGTCGTCTCTGCGGGAGAGAGCGTGATGACGCTGGCGCGCACCGACGAGCGCGAGGCGGTTGTCGACGTTCCCGCCTCCGATATCGCGAAATTCAAGCATCACCAGGCCTTTCGCGTCCTCCTCCAGATCGACCCCTCGGTCGAGGTCGACGGCCGGGTCCGGGAAATCTCGCCGCAGGCCGACTCGCTCACCCGCACGAACCGGGTTCGGATCGCGCTCGACAATCCGCCTCAGGCCTTTCGGATCGGCGCTCTGATCAACGCGATACCTGCCGTCGAGGGCGACGCGACGCCGATCCGCATTCCAAGGACCGCGCTGTTCGAGGCCGGTGGGGAAACGAAGGTCTGGGTCGTCGACGAGGCCGCGTCCGAGGTGAAAAGCCGGACGGTGACGATCGAACCCACCCGCAACGACCAAGTGACGGTCATGAGCGGTCTTTCGGCCGGCGAGCGGGTGGTCACGGCGGGCGTCGGCAGCCTGAAGGACGGTCAGGCCATCTCCCTTCAGGAGGGGATCGGCGAGAAGGGTCAGAACGAGGAGGCCGAAGCCGAGACCGGCCGGGACAAGACGAGCGGGAGCGCAGCGTGAAGGGTTTCAATCTCTCGGACTGGGCGCTGCATCACCGTTCCTTTGTCTGGTTCCTGATGATCATTGCCGTGGTCGCCGGCACGCTTGCCTATCTGGGGCTTGGCCGTGAGGAGGACCCGCCCTTCACCATCAAGACGATGGTCGTCTCCGGCGCGATGCCCGGCGCGACGGTGACGGAGATGGCCGAACAGGTGACCGACCGCATCGAGAAGAAGCTGCAGGAGCTGAACAGTCTCGATTACACGCGCTCGATCACGACACCCGGTCGCTCGGTCGTCTTCGTCAATCTTTTGCCCACCACGCGGGCCGAGACGATCCCCGGAATCTGGACGAAGGTGCGCCACATGATGGCGGACATTCGCTCCACCTTCCCATCGGAATTCCAGGGTTTTGCCTTTAACGACGAATTTGGCGACGTCTTCGGCAATATCTACGCCTTTACCGCCGACGGCTTTACCCAGCGCCAGCTGCGCGACACGGTCGAGGCGGTTCGCACCCGCATCCTGCAACTGCCCGATTCCGGCAAGGTGGAGTTGGTGGGGGCCCAGGACGAGAAGATCTATCTCGAATTCTCTCTGCGACGCATCGCCAGCCTCGGTATCGACCCGCAGCAGGTGATCTCGACGCTTCAGGCGCAGAATGCCATCGCCCCCTCCGGCGTGATCCAGTCGGGCCCCGAGCGGATCTTCGTTCGGGTTTCCGGCCAGTACCAGTCGGAGGAAAGCCTGCGCGAGGTCAATCTCCGCGTCAACGATCGCTTCTTCCGCCTCAGCGATATCGCCACCATCAGCCGCGGCTATGAGGACCCGCCCGAAACGCTGTTCCGCTACGAGGGCGAGCCGGCGATCGGCCTTGCCATCGGTTTGCGGAAGGGCGGCAATATCGTCGACTTCGGCGAGGCGCTGAAAGCGGAGATGAACACGATCATTTCCGAACTTCCGGTCGGCATCGATGTCCATCTCGTCGCCGATCAGTCGGCCGTCGTGGAGGAATCGGTCGGTGGCTTTACCCAGGCCCTGTTCGAGGCGGTGGTGATCGTTCTCGCCGTCAGCTTCATCTCGCTCGGCGTCCGGGCGGGCTTCGTCGTCACCCTGTCGATCCCGCTGGTGCTCGCGCTCACCTTCGTCGGCATGGAGTTCTACGGACTGGCGCTCCAGCGCATCTCGCTGGGTGCTCTCATCATCGCTCTCGGCCTTCTGGTCGACGATGCCATGATCGCCATCGAGACCATGGTTTCACGGCTCGAAATGGGTGAGAGCCGCGAGAAGGCGGCGAGCTTTGCCTGGACATCCATCGCCTTCCCCATGCTGTCGGGCACGCTGGTGACCGTCGCCGGCTTCCTGCCGATCGGCTTCAACAATTCCAATGCCGGCGAGTACACGTTCTCGCTCTTCGTGGTGATTGCGCTCGCGCTGCTTCTGTCCTGGATCGTGGCGGTGCTCTTCACGCCGCTGATCGGCGTCATGCTGCTGCCCAGGACCATGCACCGTCATGACGCCAAGCCGGGCTTTGCCCGCCGGGCCTTCAGTCGGCTGCTGAAGGGCGCGATGCGGTTTCGCTGGGTGACGATCCTCGTCACGGTCCTGCTCTTTGCCGGCTCGATCTATTCGATGCGCTTCGTTCAGCAGCAGTTCTTCCCGACCTCCGATCGCCCTGAGCTCGTGGTCGATTTCACCCTGCGCCACAATTCGACGATCGCGGAGACCAAGGCGCGAATGGACGAGCTGGAGGTGATGCTGAAGGGCGAGGAGGACATCGACCATTTCAGCTCCTATGTGGGCCGCTCGGCCGTACGCTTCATCCTCGCCTATGACGTGCAGCCCGATAATCCGTTCTTCGGCCAGATCGTCATCGTCAACAAGGATCTGGAGGCGCGCGAACGGGTTCGCGAAAAGATCAACGCCTTCGCCCGCGAGCATCTCGTCGGTATCGACGTCTATGTGAAGAATCTCGAACTTGGCCCACCGGTCGGCCGGCCCGTGCAATACCGGATCGGAGGGCCTGACCTTGCCGTCGTGCGCGCCAAGGCCCGCGAGGTCGCGGCGATCATGGCGAGCGATCCGCGCCTGCATTCCATCGTTCTTGAGTGGAACGAGCCGGCGCGTGTCCTGAAAGTTCAGATCCTTCAGGACAAGGCGCGCCAGCTCGGCATCAGTTCCCAGCAGATCGCGGGAAGTCTCAACCTCATTCTCGACGGTGAGACGATCACCCAGATCCGCGACGATATCTATCTCGTCGATGTGGTCGCGCGCGGTCGCAAGTCGGATCGCGATTCCATCGAGGCGATCGAGAACCTTCAGCTCACCAATGCTCAAGGCGCCGCAATTCCCCTCGCGAGCCTCGTGACCTATGGTTACGATTGGGAAGACCCGATCCTCTATTCGCGCTCGCGCATTCCCACGATCACGGTCAGCGGCGCGATTCTCGGCCCCACCCAGCCGGCAACGATCGTCGCCGACCTCGCCCCTCAGATCGCCGAATTCGAAAAAAGCCTGCCAATCGACACGAATATCGCGGTCGGTGGTGCGGTGGAGTCCTCGGCCGAGAGCCAGGGACCGATCGCGGCCGTCGTGCCGATCATGCTCGTCGTCATGCTGACGCTGATCATGGTTCAGATGCAGAGCTTCCGGGCGATGTTCATCGTCCTGTGCGCCGCTCCGCTCGGGCTCATCGGTGTGGTCGCGGCTCTCGTGCCTTCAGGCGCGCCGCTCGGCTTCGTTGCCATTCTCGGCGTCCTCGCCCTTGTCGGAATCCTGATCCGCAACTCGATCATTCTCGTGCATCAGATCGACGTTCTTCGGGAGGAAGGCATGCATCCGTGGCGCGCCGTCTTCGAGGCGAGCGAGATGCGCGCCCGGCCGATCGTCCTGACGGCCGCAGCGGCCTCTCTCGCCCTCATCCCGATCTCGCGCGAGGTCTTCTGGGGACCGATGGCCTACGCGATGATGGGCGGCATCATCGCCGGAACCCTGATCACGCTGCTCTTCATACCGGCGCTCTATCTCGCCGTTTTCCGCCTGAAGGAGCCGGACGATGGCGCGACGCCGGACGACGAGGCAGGTCTGGCAGAGGTGCGGCCACTATAACGGGCAAAGGGCGATGCGTGTCTCCGAGAATGCCGCCGCATTCCCGGACCGTCAGCCCAGCCGTTCCGAGGCGTAGCTGCCGGGGGACGCAGGAAAGACCACCGTGCTCGATCCGTTCAGGAAGACCCGGTGGAGGATATGGGCGTGGATGGCGCGCGAAAGCACCTGCGCCTCAACGTCCCGCCCGATCGAAACATAGTCGGCTGCCGATTGCGCATGGGTGACCCGGGCGACGTCCTGCTCGATGATCGGGCCTTCGTCGAGATCGGCGGTGACATAGTGCGCTGTCGCGCCGATCAGCTTCACGCCGCGCTCATATGCCTGCTTGTACGGGTTCGCGCCTTTGAAGCTCGGCAGGAAGGAATGGTGGATATTGATGATGCGGCCGGACATTTTCTGGCACATCTCATCCGACAGGACCTGCATGTAGCGCGCAAGAACGATGAGTTCCGTGCCCGTACCCTGCACGATCTCCATGATGCGCTCTTCCGCCTTCGCCTTGTTGTCCTTCGTGACGGGGGCGTGGTGGAAGGGAAGGTCGTGGTTCACGACGAGCTTCTGGTAGTCGAGGTGGTTCGAGACGACGCCGACGATGTCGATCGGCAGAGCGCCGATCCGCCAGCGGTAGAGAATATCGTTGAGGCAATGGCCGAAGCGCGACACCATGAGGAGCACCTTCATGCGATCGCGCGCGTCGTGGAAGGTGTATGTCATGGCGAAGGGCGCTGCGAGATCGTCGAAGCCTTCCCGGATCTCGTCGAGGTCGCGCTTTTCCTCCGAGATGAACGCGACCCGCATGAAGAAGCGACCGGTGCCGAGATCGTCGTATTGCGCGGAATCGATGATGTTGCATCCGCGTTTTGCCAGATGGGTCGAGATCGCCGCGACGATACCCCTTGTGGAAGGGCAGGCGACTGTGAGGGTGTAGGTGCTCATATCCGAGTTTTTCGCAGCTTTATTCGTGGGATTTGAGAGGCCGGCTCGAACATTCACGGCAGGTGAGCGAGCGAAGTGAGGCGAAGCAAGGCATCGGTTTGCGCAAGAATGTTCGTCGTCAGATCCTTCAGCGCAGGACTACGCGTCGAACCGAAGAGAGACGTCTTCCATTCAGATGGATCTTTAGGCGGCGATCCCGCGGCTCTGCAAGCGCAAAAGGCACTCTTGCGATGCCATGCCCTCACAGGCGATCGTACGGATCTCGACATCGAGCCTTGCTTGAAGAAGCTGCGTCACCCTTGGCGTTCGACGCACAAGCATACGATCAGGAGGCGTGTTAGCCTCACCTGTCGTCTGCCTGTTCGTCAGCATCATGGACTTGGCCGCTTTGATCGATACGATGATGGATGACAGGGCCGGGCGAGCGGTTTTCAGCCGTGATCCGGTAGGCGGAGCGCAATGTCTTCGCCGCGTGTTCCGCCGCATCCGCACTGCGAGCATGGACGGTCGCGATCGGCTGGTTCGGGCCGACCGTTTCTCCGATCCGGGAAAGACCCGTGAAGCCAACGGAATGGTCGATGACATCCGATGGCTGGCGGCGACCGCCGCCGAGGGAGATCACTGCAAGGCCGATCATGCGCGTGTCGATTGCGCCAATATGGCCGCTTTCTTCGGGAAACACGGGGCGCGTGACCTGTGCGTTCGCGAGATGCCGACCGGGATGTTCGAGACAATCGGCAGGCCCGCCGAGAGCGCTGATCATATGGCCGAAGCGCTCGGCGGCTTTCCCAGTTTCGAGGGCATTCCTCGCCAGTGTGAAACCTTCGTTTTCGCTGGCCGCCAGGTTCGCGAGCTGAAGGAGCTCTGCTGCGAGCGCCAGCGTCACCGCTTCGAGCCGGGCGTCCCGGTGCCCGGCTGTCAGAAACGCGATCGCATTCGACACCTCCACGGCGTTCCCTGCCGCCGACGCGAGCGGTTCGTTCATGTCGGTGATGAGGGCGGTCGTCTTCAGTCCGGCACCGTTAGCGACCGAAACGAGCGTCTGGGCGAGGTCGAGCGCGTCGGGAAGGCTCTCCATGAACGCGCCGGACCCGGTCTTCACGTCGAGAACGAGTGCATCGGTGCCTGCCGCAAGCTTCTTCGACAGGATGGAGGCGACGATGAGCGGAACGCTGTCGACCGTCGCGGTCACGTCGCGGATGCCGTAGAGCCGCTTGTCTGCGGGGGCGAGATCTGCCGTCGAGGCAACGATGGCGAGCCCCGTCTCGTCGACTGCGCGTTTCATGGCGTCGAGATGGGGCGCGGTTTGATAGCCAGGTATGGCGTCCAGCTTGTCGAGCGTGCCGCCTGTATGACCGAGGCCGCGCCCGGAGATCATCGGCACCCGCGCGCCACAGGCGGCGAGGATCGGAGCGAGGATCAGCGAGACATTGTCGCCGATACCCCCGGTCGAATGCTTGTCGAGGACCGGCCGGTCGTCGTCCGGCCAGTCGAGCACTCGTCCGGAGTCGCGCATGGCCTGGGTGAGGGCGACGGTGGCATCCGTATCGAGCCCGCGGAAGAACACCGCCATGGCAAAGGCGGCGGCCTGCGCCTCGCTGATGCTGCCATCGGTCATGCCGGCGACGAAAGCGGCGATCTCGCCCTGCGCTGACGGTTCTCCGTCGCGGATCTTCCGGATGATCTCCTGGGGTAGGATGTCGGCCACCGGTCAGTAACCCGTGCCGGTTGGTGCCTCGTTTCCTTCAAGCTCCGCGAGCAGAGCGTCGAGAAGGCCGGACGCACCGAAGCGGAATGTCTTCGGGCTTGCCCATTCCTTCCCCATGATCTCGTCCGCGAGGGCAAGATAGGCCGCCGCGATCGCAGGCGTGCGGATGCCGCCGGCTGCCTTGAAGCCGGCCCCTGCGCCATGATCGTGGATCGTCTCCAGCATCAGGCGCGCCGCTTCCGGTTTCGCATTGACGGGCACCTTGCCGGTCGAGGTCTTCAGGAAATCCGCGCCGGCCGCAAGACAGACCTCGCTTGCGAGCCGGATCGCGGCCTCGTCCTTCAGTTCGCCGGTCTCGATGATCGTTTTGAGCGTCACGCCGGTGGCTGCCCGCCTGACGTCTGAAACATAGGCTGCGACCATGCCGGCATCCTCGGCAAGACGGCGATAGGGAATGACGAGGTCGATCTCGTGCGCGCCGTCGTCGATGGCGCTCTTCGTCTCAGCGATCATCTCATCGAGCGGTTTGTCGCCGCCCGGAAAGTTCACGACCGTCGCGATCCGCACGGGCGTGCCGCCAAGTGCTTCCACGGCCTGCGCAACAAACCGCGGCCAGATGCAGACGGCCGCGACCGCGCCGTGGGGCGTGACCGCACGCTCGCAGAGGAGGGCGATATCGGCCTCAGTGCAGTCGTCCTCCAGATTCGTCAGGTCGAGGCAGGCAAGGGCCCTGAGCGTGTCGTTCATCGGTTTCCTCCAAAGGGTCACGGAAAATCCGTCCGATCGCGTTGCGATATCAGATTTCAGGGGTGCATCTCCGCCGCATGGGACGCGGATCAGAGGCCGGCGATCAGTTCCGCCAGAAGACGCGAGAGCACAGCACCGCCTTGCGGGGCCATGGTCTTTGTTTCTTCGTGACTGAGTTCATCGCCACTGATCCCGGCACCCATATTGGTGACGACGGAGAAGGCGGCAACGCGCAGCCCGAAAAACCGCGCCAGGATCACTTCCGGCACCGTCGACATGCCCACGGCATCGGCCCCCAGCGTCCGGGCCATGCGGATTTCTGCCGGCGTTTCAAAGCTCGGGCCCGAAAACCAGGCGTAGACGCCGGCATGAAGGGTGATGCCCTGTTTGCTCGCGATCAAGCGGGCGCGCTCCCGCAGGGATAGATCATATGCGGTCGTCATGCCGACGAAGCGGCGATCACTCGGTTCGCCGAACAACGGATTCGTGCCGGCAAGATTGAGATGATCCTCGATCATCATGACCGAGCCCGGCCCCGCGTCCGGCATCAGGCTTCCTGCCGAATTGGTGAGGATGAGGGTTTCGACGCCGAGACCCGCGAGGGTTTCCAGCGGCCGGCGCATGACATCGGCCCGGCCGTGTTCGTAATAGTGGGAGCGTCCCGCCATCACCGCGACGGGCGTTTCCGAGAGGCGGCCAAGGACGAGCGCGCCCTGATGGCCGGAAACGGCTGAGACCGGAAAGCCGTCAAGCTCCTGATAGCCGATCGTGACAGGCTCCTCGATCAGACCGACGAGGCCGCCGAGCCCTGATCCGAGGACAAGGGCGATTTTCGGCTCGAGATCGGTGTGGCTGCGGATGGTGTCCGTTGCGCTTGCCATCACGCTCAGCGTTCCTTGACGTAGGGAACGCCGCCGGCCCGGGGCGGGATGGCCTTGCCGATGAAGCCGGCGAGAAGCACGACGACGAGAATATAGGGAAGCGCCTGCATGAACTGCACAGGAACTTCGCCAATCAGCGGCAGGGAAACGCCCTGAAGCCGGATCGCGCTCGCATCGAGAAGGCCGAAGAGGAGGCAGGCGCCGAGAAGCGGCCACGGTTTCCATTTGGCGAAGATGAGGGCGGCGAGCGCGATGAAGCCCTTGCCCGCCGTCATGTCCCGGACGAAGCCGGCCGACTGCGCGATCGAAAGATAGGCCCCGGCGAGCCCGCAGAAGACGCCGCAGATGATGACCGCCCGGTAGCGCAGCCAGGCGACGGAGATGCCCGCCGTATCGACCGCCGCCGGGTTCTCGCCGACGGCCCTGAGCCGCAGGCCGAAGCGCGTCTTGTAGATGATCCACGCCGTCAGCGGGATCGCGAGGAAAGCGATGTAGACGATCAGGTTGTGGCCTGAGATGAGCGTTGCGTAGATCGGTCCTATGATCGGCACGCCTCTCACCGCATCGGCGAAGGGCAGGGTGAGAGAAGTGAAGCGTCCGCTCGCCGGTAGCGGCGGGGTCTGGCCACCGCGCGAAAACCACGCAAAGCCGAGGAACGCCGTCAGCCCTGCCGCGAGGAAGTTGATCGCGACACCGGAGACGATCTGATTGCCGCGCTGGGTGATCGAGGCAAAGCCGTGGACGAGGGACAGCGCAATCGAAGCGACGATACCCGCGCCAAGCGCCAGCCATGCCGAGCCATAGACCGCGCCGACGGAGGCCGCCGCGAAGGCGGCGATCAGCATCTTGCCTTCGAGGCCGATGTCGAAGACGCCGGCCCGCTCGGAAAACAGGCCGCCGAGGGCCGCAAGGATCAACGGAACCGACAGCCGGACCGTGGAATCGAGGAGAAGGATCAGGGCGTCGAAGCTCATCAGCGTCCGGCCTCCATCGGTTCTGCGCCGGTTCCGGCCTCTCGTGGCCCGGAGATCAGCAACCAGCCGCGTGTCAGGCCCGGCCGGAACATGTGCTCCAGCGCGCCGGCGAAGAGAATGACGAGGCCCTGAATGACGACGATCATGTCGCGGCTGATCGAGGGCATGTCGAAGGCAAGCTCCGCACCGCCCTGATAGAGCATGCCAAACAGGATCGAGGCGAGCACGATGCCGACCGGATGGGCCCGGCCCATCAGCGCGACGGCGATCCCCACGAAGCCGGCCCCGCCGACGAAATCGATCTGCAGGCGCTGCTGGTCGCCAAGCACCGGATTGAGCGCCATCAGCCCGGCGAGCGCGCCGGAAATCATCATGGCGATCACGGTGATGCGGACCGGGGAGATGCCGGCATAGAGCGCTGCCGTCGGGCTGTATCCGAGGGTGCGGATTTCGTAGCCGAGTTTGGTGCGCCAGATCAGGACATAAACGAAGACACAGGCGAGAAGCGCAACGATGAAGGAGAGATTGAGCGGCGAGGAGCCGATGTCGATCCCGATCAGCGAGAACAGCCCGTCGAGCTTCGGCAGCGAGCCGCCGGGCCCGAAGGTTCGCGTTTCCGGTTGCATGGAGCCGGCCGGCGAGAGAACTTCCACCAGCAGCCAGACCATGAAGCTCGCTGCGATGAAATTGAACATGATCGTCGTGATGACGATGTGGCTGCCCCGCTTGGCCGCAAGCCAGCCGGGGATGAGAGCCCAGGCCGCGCCGAAGGCCGCAGACAGGACCAGCGCGACCGGAAACGTCACCCACCAGGGGACGTACTGGTCCAGCATAAGGGCTGCGAGCGCACAGCCGAGCCCGCCCAGATAGGCCTGACCCTCGCCGCCGATATTGAAGAGGCCGGCATGGAAGGCGACGGCGACGGCAAGACCTGTCAGCATGAAATTGGTGGCATAGAACAGGGTGAAGCCGATCCCCTCGCCATAGCCGAGCGCGCCGTAGAGGAGATAGCCGACGGCTTCGAGCGGGTTCTCCCCGATGAGGAGAACGACAAGGCCGGAGACGAGAAAGGCCGCCGCCACGTTCAGAAGCGGAATGACCCCATAGTCGATCCAGCCCGGCAGCTTGCCCGATCCGCCGCGCTTTGCCGCGATATTCGCCATTATGCGCTCTCCTCGGCACTCATGCCTGTCATCAGGAGGCCGAGTTCGCCCTCGCTCGCCTCGGGGCCGCGTTCGCCGACGATTCGCCCCCCGCACATCACGAGAATGCGATCGGAGAGCCCGCGGATCTCGTCGAGCTCGACCGAGACGAGGAGAATGGCGCAACCCGCGTCGCGCATTTCGATGAGACGGGCGTGAATGAATTCGATGGCGCCGATGTCGACGCCCCGGGTCGGCTGGCCGACAAGGAGGATCTTCGGTGCGCGCTCCATCTCGCGGGCAAGCACGATCTTCTGCTGGTTGCCGCCGGAAAAGTTCGCGGCCTTCAGGCTCGGATCTGGCGGTCGGACATCGTATTGCTCGACATAGGCTTCGGCTTGCTTGCGGATCGCCGCGCGGTCGAGAAGAAGTCCGCTGCTATAGCTGCTATCGCGATGATAGCCGAGAATGGCGTTTTCGTCCGCCGAAAAGGCGGTGACGAGGCCGGCGCGATGGCGATCTTCCGGTACATGGGCAAGGCCCAGCTTGCGACGGGCGGCGGCGTCAGCGGGAATGGCGAGATCGACGGGCTCTCCGTCGATATGAAGCGTGCCGCCGGTGGCCGTGCGCATGCCGGAGAGAACCTCCAGAAGTTCCGACTGGCCGTTGCCGGCGACGCCCGCAACGCCCACGATTTCGCCGGCCTTGATCGAAAAGCTCGCATCCTGAAGCAGTTTCACGCCGCGCTTGTCGGTCAGTGATAGGCCGCGCGCCTCCAGAAGAGGGCGACCGGGTTTCGCCGGCTCCTTGTCGACACGCAGAAGAACCCTGCGGCCCACCATCTCCTCGGCGAGCTCGGCCGGCGAGGTCTCGGAGGTCTTCATTGTCGCGACGATCTCGCCCTTGCGCATCACCGAGACGGCATCGGTCGCTTCCATGATTTCGCGCAGCTTGTGGGTGATCAGGATGACCGTCCGGCCCTCGTCGCGAAGCTGGGCAAGAATGCGGAAGAGATGATCGGCCTCTGCCGGCGTCAGAACGCCGGTCGGCTCGTCGAGGATCAGGGTCTCGGCACCGCGATAGAGCGCCTTCAGGATCTCGACGCGCTGTTGCAGCCCGACCGGCAGGTCCCCGACGACGGCGTCGGGATCGACCTCCAGCGCGAAGTCCCGTTCGAGCCGCTGAAGCTCCGCCCGGACCTTCGCGACGCCGCCTTTCAGCCGGGCGCCGCCCTCGACACCGAGCATGACGTTTTCGAGCACGGTAAAGGTCTCGACCAGCATGAAGTGCTGGAACACCATGCCGATACCGGCGGCGATCGCATCGTCCGACGAGCGAATATCCACCGTCCGCCCATCGACCAGGATGTCTCCGCCGTCGGCCTGATAGAAGCCGTATAGGATCGACATCAGGGTCGACTTGCCGGCTCCGTTTTCACCGACGATGCCGTGGATCGTGCCCTTATCAACCTTGAGGTGGATGTTCCGATTGGCACGAACCGGGCCGAAGCTCTTGTCGATGCCGATCAGCTCGATGGCCGGCGGCGGATCACCCACCACCGTCCCCGACGCCGCACCCGAATGGGCCGAGCGTTGCATGTTGTTCACCAGTGCGTCGCCCTTACGATTTCGCGGGGCAGGAATCGTCGGACATGTAATCGTGGACCTCGATCTCGCCCGCGATGATCTTCTCGCGTGCGTCGCCGACGCGGGTCTCCATCTCTTCGGTGATGAGTTCCCGATTGTTCTCGTCGAGCGCCCAGGCGACACCGTCCTGCTTCAAACCGAGTTCTTCGACGCCCGCCGTCCATTCGCCGTTCGCGACATCCTCGATCGTATCGTAGACCGCATTGTCGACGCGCTTGACCATGGAGGTGAGGACCGAGCCCGGATGGGTCATGTTCTGGTTGGAATCGACGCCGATGCCGAGCTTGCCGGCATCCGCCGCCGCCTGAAGAACGCCGAGGCCGGTGCCACCCGCCGCGTGATAGACGACGTCCGCGCCCTGATCGAACTGGGATTTGGCAAGCTCGCCGCCGCGCACCGGATCGTTCCAGGCAGCGCCGGTCGTGCCGGTCATGTTCTCATAGACCGTGATGTCGGGATTGACGGCCTTCGCGCCCTCCACATAGCCGCAAGCGAACTTGCGGATGAGCGGGATGTCCATGCCGCCGACGAAGCCGATCTTGTCGGTTTCCGACGCCATGGCCGCGAGCATGCCGACGAGATAGGACCCCTGTTCTTCCTTGAAGAGGATCGATCGGACATTCGGCTTGTCGACGACGGCATCGACGATCACGAAATGGGTGTCGGGATATTCTTCGGCGACCTTTTCGATCGACTGGGCCTGCGAGAAACCGATGCCGATCACCGGATCGAAGCCCTTGCGCGCGAAGTTTCGAAGGGCCTGTTCGCGCTGGGAGTCCGACTGGACCTCGAAATCGCGATACTCGGTGCCGGTTTCCTTCTCGTAGCGCTCGGCGCCGTTATAGGCCGCCTCGTTGAAGGATTTGTCGAACTTGCCGCCGAGATCGTAGACGATGGCGGGTTTGACCTCGGCTGCCTGAACCTGCGTGGCAATAAGCGCAGCGGCAGCCGCCGCAATCCAGGTAAGACGCATATAATTCTTCCTTGTTCTTGAGGGGTTTGCCGTCTTTGGCGGCCATGGTCCGCGTGTCAGGATATGTTCTGGAGGAAAGCGCAAAGTCCAAGCTTTGTCGAGTGAGAGAAGCGGGAGACGGGCCGAATTGGAGGCTGCCCGTCTCCCTCGGATGTGATGCCGCCGATCCCCCGAAGCCGATGGTTTCGAAGGTCCGCCGGCATGAGCCTTGGCGAAGAGGTAATACCGCGCGCGCTTACTGCTGCGACTTGCTCATCTCTTTGGCCTTGTTCGTGACCACGTCGGTCCAGGCGCCTTCCGGCTTCTTCGTGATGACCGGGTCCGAGCCACCGGACATCAGCGTGTCGACCGTCGCTTGCGCCGCGGAGACGTCGAGGGTGCCGTCGGAGCCTTCCGTGAGCTTGTTGATTTCTTCCATCATGCGGACTTGATGCTCTTCGGTCTGGGCACCGGTGGCATCGTTTTCGAGAACGATCTCGGCGGCTTCCTGCGGGTGCTCGCGGGCATAATCCCAGCCTTTCATCGAGGCGGCGACGAAGCGCGCATAGATGTCGACCTTCGCGGGATCTTCCAGATCGGCTTCGTTCACGTAGAGGCCATCCTCCAGCGTCGCGACGCCCTGATCGGTATAGTTGAAGACGACGAGATCCTCGGGCGTATAGCCGGCGTCGATCACCTGCCAGTATTCGTTATAGGTCATGGTGGAGATGCAGTCGGCCTGCTTCTGGATCAGCGGATCGACGTTGAAGCCCTGCTTCAGCACCTCGACACCGTTCTCGCCGCCATTGGTGGGGATATCGAGCTTCGACATCCAGGACAGGAACGGATACTCGTTGCCGAAGAACCAGACGCCGAGCGTGCGCCCCTTGAAATCTTCCGGGCTTTCGATGCCCGTTTCCTTCAGGCAGGTGAGCTGCATGCCGGAGCGCTTGAAGGGCTGGGCGATGTTGACGAGCGGTACGCCCTTTTCGCGGCTGGCAAGGGCTGACGGCATCCAGTCGACGATCACGTCGGCCCCGCCGCCGGCCAGCACCTGGGGCGGCGCGATGTCCGGCCCGCCGGGCTTGATGGTGACGTTGAGGCCAGCATCCTCGTAGAAGCCCTTGTCTTCAGCCACGTAATAGCCGGCGAACTGAGCCTGGGTCACCCATTTCAGCTGCAGGGTGACATCGTCCATCTCCTGGGCGATCGCGGCGGCGGTGCCGGCGCCGAGCGTCAGCACTGTGGCGACGGTGAGGCCCATCAGGGTCTTCAGATTCATGGCGGTTTCCTTGTTGAGGTTACGTGAAGCGAAAAAGAGGTGTCATGCCCTGCGGCGGTTGGAGGGATGCCAGAAGGTGACGGCCCGCTCGGCGAGCGCGAGAAGGCCGTAGGAGATCGAACCGGCCAGAGCGGCGACGAAGATCTCCGCCCAGACCATGTCGACATTCATGCGCCCGACCTCCGTGGAGATGCGAAAGCCCATGCCGACGATGGGCGTGCCGAAGAACTCCGCGACGATGGCACCGATGAGGGCTAGCGTCGAGTTGATCTTGAGCGCGTTGAAGATGAAGGGCATGGCGGCGGGCAGGCGCAGATAGCGCAGGCTTTGCCAGTAGGACGAGGCGTAGGTCGCCATCAGGTCCCGTTCCATCCGGTTTGCCGCCGAAAGCCCCGCGAGCGTGTTCACCATCATGGGAAAGAAGGTCATGATGACGACCACCGCCGCCTTGGAGGGCCAGTCGAAGCCGAACCACATGACCATGATCGGGGCGACTCCGATGATTGGCAGGGCCGAGACGAGATTGCCGACGGGCAGCATGCCGGCTCTCAGGAACGGCGAGCGATCGATGAGGATGGCAGCGAGAAAGCCCGAGCCGCAGCCGATGGCGTAGCCCGCGAGAACGGCCTTCAGATAGGTCTGCTGAAAGTCGGCCCAAAGCGTCGGGACCGAACCGGTGATCCGGTCCCAGATCATGGAGGGCGGCGGCAGGATGACCTGTGGTACGCCGAGACCGCGTGTGATCCCTTCCCAGAGAACCAGCAGCCCGATGCCGAAGAAGATCGGGATCGTCAGATCGATCGCGCGCTGGCTGAAGGTGTTGCCGGTGCGCAGGCGCGCAAGGCGGAGATTGGCCGCGAATGTGAGCGCCCAGACAGCGATCGCGACATAAAGGATGGTCGACCCACTCACGCCTGCACTCCCATCCGACGGTTTACGACGCGGCCGGCGAAATCGATCAGCATCACGAGGATCGCGGCCAGAATCGCGGCTGTCATCAGGGCGCTCCAGATCTGCACGGTCTGGCCGTAATAGGAGCCCGCCAGAAGCCGCGCGCCGAGGCCTGAAACCGCGCCGGTGGGCAGTTCGCCGACGATCGCGCCGACAAGGGCGATGGCAACGGCAACTTTCATGGAGGCGAAGAGATAGGGCATTGCGGCCGGCCACCGGAGCTTGGCCAGCGTCTGCGGGCCCGATGCGTTGTAGGTGCGCATGAGGTCGAGATGCATGCCGTCCGGCGATCTCAGCCCGGCCACCATGCCGACCGCGACGGGAAAGAAGGCCAGATACATGGAAATGAACGACTTCGGCAGGAGGCCGGTGATCCCTTGCGTCGCGAAGATGACGATGATCATCGGCGCGATGGCGAGGATCGGGATCGTCTGGGAGGTGATGATCCACGGCATCAGGCTCTTGTCGAGCACCTTGGAGTGGACGATGCCCACCGCCAGCGCGACGCCGAGCGCGGTGCCCATGAGGAAGCCGAGGAGGGTGGAGGAGAGCGTGATCGACGCGTGGTAGAGGAGGCTGCGCTTGGAGGTGGGCGCGGTGTCGACGATGGTCTTCCACATTTCCGCCTTGACCTGATGGGGCGCGGGCAGGACCGGGCGCTTCTGGCTCATCGTGTCGGCCACCATCGCCCCGAAGGAAAGCTCGGTGTCGGCGCGGGCGGCCATATCATAGGCGAAAGGCGCGTTCAGCCAGATCGCCCCGAGATACCAGAGCGCCACGATGCCGGCGAGGACGGTCAGGATCGGCAGCAGCCTCAGCCGCAGGACCGTGATAAACGCGCCGAGCCTCATGGGCGGTGCTCCGTCTCGAACCGCTCAATCATAGGCATGGCCCGCCCTCAGCCCGTCGCGTACGCGGTGGGCGATCTTCAAGAATTCCGGGCTCTCGCGGATGTCGAGCGGGCGATCCTCGCCAAGATCGCAGTCGATGATCTCGTGAATGCGCCCCGGTCGCGGGCTCATCACGACGATGCGGGTCGACAGAAACACGGCTTCCGGAATCGAATGGGTGACGAAGACGATGGTCTTCTTTGTGCGCGCCCACAGCTTCAACAGCTGTTCGTTCAGATGGTCGCGGACGATCTCGTCCAGCGCGCCGAAGGGCTCGTCCATCAACAGCATGTCCGGCTCGACGGCGAGCGCGCGGGCGATCGAGGCGCGCTGCTGCATGCCGCCCGAGAGTTGCCAGGGGAACTTTCTGCCGAAATCCTTGAGGTCCACAAGCGCGAGATTCTCACGCACGCGGCGGTCCCGCTCAGACCTGTCGATCCCCATGATCTCCAGCGGCAGGCCGACATTCTTTTCGATCGTGCGCCAGGGAAAAAGCGCCGCTGCCTGAAAGACATAGCCATAGGCCCGCGCCTTGCGCGCCGCTTCCGGGCTCATGCCGTTGACGGTGATCGATCCGCCGGTCGGGGTTTCGAGATCGGCTATGACGCGGAGCAGCGTGGTCTTGCCGCAGCCGGACGGGCCGATCAGAGAAACGAATTCCCCGGCATGGATGTCGAGGTCGATGTCCTTAAGGGCGTGGACCGGGGCATCGGCGGTCTCGAAGATGAGGTCAACTTTAGATATTTCAATGACTTGATTCATATCAACACACTATCCACGACTGAAGAAGAACCACTTCGTCGAGACGACCAGTCAACAATTCTGTCCAAGGGAATTCGAATTGCGATGTCGGCGAATTCTGTCCGAAAAAAATACAAAACAATGCTGATTTTTTCTTTACGAGACGGATCTTCCAGTACAGTAGCAAAATCACGAGAACAGTAAGCGATAATGAAAAAATTGCCCCCGGCCGATTTATGCACCTCCATTACTGCTGTGCCACCGCGTTCAGCCGAAAGCGCTATTTTTTCTATTCCAGTTCCCCCAACAACACCCTCTGGGTCCGTGTTGAGCATCCAAGGCGGCGAAAACCCATATACGCCATCTGGTAACTGACCCATCCGCCTACCCTCTTGACGCTCATCTAAAATCTTCACGCCACTTTCGGCTCTCAAATCGAGAACGTTATATGAAAATGCGTATGGCGGCAGATTTACCGCGCCGGATTTTGGACGATTGTTATCTGGACGCTGCATTCCAAGGGACGACGACCACAAGACAGATAGTAGAAAGAAAGCTACCAAGCCAATAATAGATGAAAGCAGCACCTTCGGAACGAATGCAAGACCGGATGACCATTCAAGTATCTTTTGAACGATTTCCATTCGATTCAGTTTAACCTCAAACCCCGCTCATCGGAATGCCCGTCCGCTCCACCTTTCGTGGGGCGGTGAGTTCCTTCCAGGTGGAGAGCGCCTTGTTGACCGGTGCGTTGGCAGGGCGCTCGACGAAGCGGCCGTCGCCCTTCTCGGCGCGCACGTCTCCCTCTTTGTAAGCCACCTTGCCCCGCGAGATGGTGATGACCGGAAGGCCGGTCACCTCGACGCCTTCGAAGACGTTGTAATCGATCGCCGATTTCTGGGTCCTGGCGGAGATCGTCTTCGTCGCGGCCGGATCGAGGATGACGAGATCGGCATCCGCGCCCTTCAGGATCGCGCCCTTTCGGGGGTAGATGTTGAGGATCTTCGCGATATTCGTGGAGGTGACCGCGACGAACTCGTTCATGGTCAGCCGGCCGGTGACGACGCCCTTGGTCCAGAGAACGGCGAGCCGATCCTCCAGCCCGCCGGTGCCGTTCGGGATCTTGGTGAAATCGCCAAGGCCCATGCGCTTTTGCTCGGTGGTGAAGGCGCAGTGATCGGTCGCGACGACTTGAAGCGAGCCGCTCGCGAGGCCCGCCCAGAGCGAATCCTGATGCTGCTTGTTGCGGAAAGGCGGGCTCATCACACGCCGTGCGGCGTGATCCCAATCGGGATGGGAGTACTCGGTGTCGTCCAGAACCAGATGCTGGATCAGCGGCTCGCCATAGACCCGCATGCCCTTTTGCCGGGCCCGGCGGATCGCCTCATGGGCCTGTTCGCAGGAGGTGTGGACCACATAGAGCGGCACGCCGGCCTGATCGGCGATCATGATTGCGCGGTTCACGGCCTCGCCCTCCACTTCGGGCGGGCGGGAATAGGCATGGGCTTCGGGGCCGTTATTGCCCTCTTCCATCAGCTTCTGCTGAAGGAAGGCGACCACGTCGCCGTTCTCGGCGTGGACCAGCGGCATCGCGCCGATTTCGGCGCAGCGGTTGAACGAGGCGAACATCTCGTCGTCGTTCACCATCAAGGCGCCCTTATAAGCCATGAAGTGCTTGAAGGTGTTGATGCCGGCCTCGACCACCTTCGGCATATCGTCGAAGAATTTCTCGCCCCACCAGGTGACGCCCATGTGGAACCCATAGTCCGAGCGGGCGGGCCCGGCCTTCTGGAACCAGGTCTGGAGCGCCTCGAGCGGGCTTTCGTTCGGCCCCGGCAGGCAGAAATCGACGGTCATGGTCGTGCCGCCGGCGAGCGCGGCCGCAGTGCCGGAATCGAAATCGTCGGAGGAGAACGTGCCCATGAAGGGCATTTCCATATGGGTGTGCGGATCGATCCCGCCCGGCATGACGTAGGCGCCGGAGGCATCCATCGCCTCGTCGCCGTCAAGGTTCTCGCCGATTTCGACGATTTTGCCGCCATCAACGAGGATATCGGCCTTGTAGGTGAGATCGGCGGTGACGATCGTGCCGCCTTTGATGACGAGGCTCATGGTGTGTCTCCTGTCTTTGGTGTTTTCATCAGCACCTGTCCGAGGCTCATGATCGTCAGCGGCGCGAGGTCGACCGACCGCATGTCCGCGTCGTCGAGGTCGCCGATGATTTCACCGATCGTATTCGGCATCGTTACAGACAGGCGATCGACCATGACCTGGGATGGGCTGCGTAGGCCGTCGGCCGGCGTGGGCTGTATCGTCGGACATATGAGTGAACCCTCGACCAGATGCCTGGTCAACGGGCAGACGAGAACGGGATGATCGTCACGGATCAGATGGCTTGCCTGGACGATGACACCCGGCCTTGGGTTGGCCGCCAGTCCCTTCGTCGAAACGGTGACGATATCGCCTCTCTTCACGGCTCGATGTCGTCCCAGAGCTTGCCGCTGACCTGTCTGGTCCATTCACCGATTGTCTGATCTTCGGCGTCGGACTTGGCGATCATCTCCATCTCGCGCTTCATGCGCTGCTGAAATTCCGGATTGTCCCAATCGGGCACCCAGATTTCGACGGGTACAAACCCCTTGGCGCGCAGTTCGGCGCGCTGTTCTTCCGTCAGTTCCTTCGGTCGGCCCATGGCGGCCTCCTGCAGCTGGTTACCGAAGCCATCCTACTCCACGATCTCGGCCGTCTCCACCACCGCATGTAACAGCACGTCCGCGCCAGCTTTCGCCCAGTCCTTGGTGATCTCTTCGGCCTCGTTGTGGGACAAGCCATCGACGCAGGGGCACATGATCATGGCGGTGGGCGCGACTTGATTGATCCAGCAGGCGTCGTGTCCGGCACCTGAAACGATGTCGATATGGCTGTAGCCGAGCCTGTTCGCGCCGTCGCGGATCGACTGGACCAGTTTGGCATCGAATTCCGGCGGGTCGAACTGGCCGACGATCTCGTGGGACAGCTCCACGCCGAGCGCCTCGCACAGCTTCGGCGCTTCTTTCTCGAAGCGTGCGACCATGGCGTTCAGCCGGTCGAGCTCATGGCTGCGGAAGTCGATGGTGAAAACGACCTTGCCGGGGATGATGTTGCGGGAATTGGGATAGACGTCGATATGCCCGATCGCGCCGACGGCGTTCGGAGCGTTGTCCATCGCTATCTCGTGGACAAGTTCGGTGATCTGGGCGAGGCCGCGCCCGGCATTCCTGCGCATGGGCATCGGTGTCGAGCCCGTATGGCTTTCCTTGCCCGTCACCGTGCACTGGATCCAGCGCAGGCCCTGACCATGGGTGACGACGCCAATATCCTTGCCTTCGGCTTCGAGAATCGGGCCCTGCTCGATGTGAAGCTCCAAAAAGGCATGCATCTTGCGCGCACCGACCGTTTCCTCGCCCTTCCAGCCGATTCGCTCCAGCTCGTCACCGAAGGTGAGTCCCTTCGCATCGGTCTTGGCGTAAGCCTCCTCCAGAGGAATCACACCGGCAAACACGCCCGAGGCCATCATGGCCGGGGCAAAGCGCGTGCCTTCCTCATTCGTCCAGTTGGTGACGACGATCGGATGCTTCGTTTTGATGCCGAGATCGTTCAGCGTGCGGATGATTTCGAGCGCGCCGAGAACCCCGAGCACGCCGTCATAGCGCCCGCCCGTCGGCTGGGTGTCGAGATGGCTGCCCACATAGACGGGGAGGGCATCGGGGTCGGTCCCCTCGCGTCGCATGAACATCGTGCCCATGGCATCGACGCTCATTGTGAGGCCCGCCTCTTCGCACCAGGTCTGGAAGAGCGCGCGGCCCTTGGCATCGTCGTCGGTCAGGGTTTGACGATTGCTGCCGCCGGCGATACCGGGACCGATCTCCGCCATCTCGTGGATCGAATTCCAGAGCCTGTCAGCATCGATCCGCATATTGGATTGCAGGCTCATCG
Organism: Fulvimarina fulva; assembly: GCF_039652615.1. NCBI lineage: Bacteria > Pseudomonadati > Pseudomonadota > Alphaproteobacteria > Hyphomicrobiales > Aurantimonadaceae > Fulvimarina > Fulvimarina fulva. The sequence continues at coordinate 137,255 of NZ_JBDJAC010000009.1, read as the reverse complement.
GGCACCTCTCGATCGACGGTTCGTTCTTGACTGTTTGGTCAAAAACGACCCTATGAAAGGCGTGGCGGCGGGTCAAGACACTTGCGCACGGCATCTGTGCATCAGATCGCACTGCACAATGAGCGGGCAGAGGGCGAGGGCAAAGGCTTGGATCAATTGACGGATCGACCGGCGGAGGATGCGCGCACGCGCATTCAGGCGAAAAACCGCGAGACGATCCTCGCGGCCGGCCGCGAGGTGTTTGCGCGGCACGGTCTGCGGGGTGCGACGCTGGACGAGATCGCGTCCACCGCCGGCATGTCCAAGCCGAACATGCTCTACTATTTCCGGCGAAAGACCGATCTCTACCGGGCGGTGCTCGAAGAGGTTCTCACGGACTGGCTGTTGCCGCTCGATGCTCTCGATCCCGAGGGCGACCCGATCGAGGAGCTGAGGCGATACATCAGCGCCAAGATAAAGCTCTCCTACGAGCATCCCCAGGCATCACGCCTGTTCGCGGGCGAGATGCTGGCCGGCGCACCGCATATCGAAACCTACCTGTCCGGCGAACTGAAGGAGATCGTGGACCGGAAGGCGCGCACGATTTCCCGATGGGTCTCCGAAGGTCGTCTTGCGCCGATCGATCCCTACCATCTGATCTTCGCGATCTGGGCGATGACCCAGCACTACGCCGATTTCGACGTGCAGATCAGGGCGCTTCTCGGCAAGCAGACCGGCAAGCCCGGGTTTCAGGAACAGGCGGCACAGGCGGTGCTGACCATCCTCCTGAAAGGCGTCACGCCGCGATAGAACGCGCGGCGTTCTCCGGTTTGACAATCACTCCGCCGCATCCGGCAAAACTGGCTCGGCGGCAAATTGCTGGGCCTGCCGCGAAACGCTCGAAGACGGATTGTTCGGGTGCTCGGTCCAGTTCGCGTAGCCGTCGTTCGCCGGCTTGCCGGTTCTGGGGTCGGTGCCGACGATCTGTTCCATCGTGATGCAGTCCTCCACCGGACAGACATTCACGCACAGGTTGCAGCCGACGCATTCGGCATCGATCACCTCGAAATGGCGCCTACCGTCCACTTCCTTCGTGATCGCCTGATGGGAGGTGTCCTCGCAGGCGATATGGCACCGGCCGCACTGGATGCAGAGATCCTGATCGATCCGCGCCTTGGTGACGTAGTTGAGGTTGAGATACTGCCAGTCGGTGACGTTCGGGACCGCACGGCCGCGGAAATCCTCGATCGAGGTGTAGCCCTTTTCGTCCATGTAGTTGGAGAGGCCGGTGATCATCTCCTGAACCACGTGGAAGCCGTAGGTCATGGCCGCCGTACAGACCTGGACGGTGCCGCAGCCGAGCGCGATGAACTCCGCCGCGTCCCGCCAGGTGGTGACGCCGCCGATGCCGGAAATCGGAAGGCCGGCGGTCTCGGGGTCGCGCGCGATTTCGGCGACCATATTGAGCGCGATGGGTTTCACCGCCGGGCCGCAATAGCCGCCATGGGAGCCCTTGCCGTCGATGGTTGGCTCCGGCGCGAAGAGATCGAGATCGACCGAGGTGATCGAGGAGATCGTGTTGATCAGCGAGACCGCATCCGCGCCGCCTTTCCTGGCGGCCCGTGCAGGATATCGGATATCGGTGATGTTGGGAGTCAGCTTCACGATGACCGGCAGATCGCAGTGCTGTTTGCACCAGCGCGCAACCATCTCGATATAGTCCGGCACCTGACCGACCGCTGAGCCCATGCCCCGTTCGCTCATGCCATGGGGGCAGCCGAAATTGAGCTCGATCCCGTCGCAGCCGGTGGTTTCGACGCGCTTCAGGATCGCCTTCCAGGCGTCTTCCTCGCACGGCACCATGAGGGAGACGATCATCGCCCGGTCGGGCCACGCCTTCTTGACTGCTTCGATCTCGCGCAGATTGGTGTCGAGGTCGCGATCGGTGATGAGCTCGATATTGTTGAGCCCGAGAAGTCTGCGGTCGCCACCATGGATCGCGCCGTATCGCGGGCCGTTGACGTTGACCACCGGCGGGCCTTCTTCGCCGAGGGTCTTCCACACGACACCGCCCCATCCGGCCCGGAAGGCGCGCTCCACATTGTACTGCTTGTCGGTCGGTGGTGCCGAAGCCAGCCAGAACGGGTTGGGCGATGTGATGCCGAGGAAGGATGTGGTGAGGTCAGCCATGTTTGTTTCCTTCAACCTGCCAGCGCCGCGTTGATATTCTCGGCCGCGACCTTGCCGTCCTCGACGGCGACCACGGTGAGGTCCGATCCGCCGAAAATGCAGTCGCCGCCGGCCCAGACCTTCGCCATCGAGGTCTTGCGATCCTCGCCGACCCTGATCCGTCCCCCTTCGAGATCGAGCTTCGCAGCGTCCGCCGAGACGCCCTGAGGTTCGAAACTCTGGCCGATCGCCTTGAAGACCTGATCGGCCTCGATGGTCACGTCCTCGCCGGTGCCTGAGAGCTTGCCGTCCGGTCCACTTGCGGTTTTCTCGAACGAGATGCCCGTCACATGGCCGTTCTCGGCATGAATGCGCGATGGCTGAAGGTTGAAGCGCAGGTGGATGCCGCGCGTTGCCGCCACCTCCTGCTCGTAAGCGGATGCACCCATCGCCTCGCGTCCCCGGCGATAGGCGATCGTCACGTCCTCGGCTCCGAGGTTCTTTGCCTGAACGGCCGCGTCGATCGCCGTCATGCCGCCGCCGATCACGACCACGCGCCGACCGACGGGAACCTCAGAGAGATCGGTGGTCTGGCGCAGGTCCGCGATCCAGCCGACCGCGTCCAGCGACCCCTCCGCGTCATGACCATCGGCGGTCAGTGCATTGACACCGGCCAGCCCCATGCCAAGGAACACCGCGTCGAAGGTTTCTGCGAGTTCGTGAAGATGGATGTCGCGCCCAAGTGCCTTGCCGGTCTCGATCGTGATGCCGCCGATACCGAGCAGGAAGTCGATCTCTGCCTGAGCGACGCCATCCGTCGCCTTGTAGGCCGCGATCCCGTATTCGTTGAGACCGCCCGCCTTCTCGCGGGCTTCGAACACCGTGACGTCGTGACCATGCATTGCGAGCCGGTGAGCGCAGGAAAGGCCCGCTGGACCTGCGCCGACGACGGCGATCCGCTTGCCGGTCTCGGGTGCACGCTTGAACGGATGCTCGCTCGCATGGGCCATCAGATGGTCGGTCGCATAGCGCTGCAGCATACCGATCCGCACCGGTTTGCCTTCCGCCACCTCGCGGACGCAGACCTCCTCGCACAGCGTTTCCGTTGGGCAAACCCGTGCGCACATGGCGCCAAAGATGTTCTCGTCGAGAATGGTCTTTGCCGCGCCGTCCGGGTTGTCCGCACCGATCTGCCGAATGAAGAGCGGGATGTCGATGCCTGTGGGGCAGGCGTTCATGCAAGGCGCGTCGTAGCAGAAATAGCAACGATCCGCCTCGACCACCGCTTCGTGCCGGGTGAGGGCCGGATGAAGATCGGCAAAGTTCTGCTCGAGCGCATCCGCGCCAAGCCGGCCGGAAGCGATGTCGGGACGGTCGGACGCTGCGCTCATGCGGTTCTCCAGAGTTTGGAAACGTTCAAAGCGCAGTCTGCCATTTTTGACCGAAAGGTCAAATTTTTTATTGCGGCAATGAAAGAAAAAGCGCGCGCATGACGGCCGGACGCCTCGGGGCCAATCCGCTCGGCCGCGTTGCGACATGATACCGGCGGACCTTTGAAACCATCGGTTTCATGGGTCGTCGGCAGCCCGAGCGGCGTTTGAGCCGTTTGCCGGGCGTGGATTGACCCAGCGGGTCAATTCATTCGTCCGGCGGTATGAGACGCACGGCGTTGAAAGAGACCATTGTTCCGCGCGTCGCGCGGTATCAAATGAGGTCCGAGTTCAGCCAGTCGAGCACGGGCTCGATCTGTTCCGGCGCGTTGAGCGTCGGCGTATGACCGACGCCGGGGAACTCGATCACGTCCGCATGGGGGAGGCGGCTGACCATCTTGTCGAGAAGGTTCGGCGTGAGAAAGTCCGAATTCTCGCCGCGCAGGATCAGCACCGGGCACTTGATCTGCTCCCAGTATTTCCAGAGGGAGAAATGGACGATCAGCCAGTATCGGCGGAAATTCTCGAAGATCCCCGGGTCGAAGGCGAGCCGGTAGCCATCGCCTTCGGGAATGACGCTCGTCCTGGCGAGATGACGCCAGTTATCATCCGTCATCGGTCCGAAGGGGGCAAGCGACTCTCTCAAATGCGCCTCGGCCACCGCGATATTCGGAAAGGTCCGGTCGGCGATATAGCTCGAGACCCGCCGAAGGGCGGAGAACGGGATCTCCGGCGCGATGTCGTTGACGACGAGCCGGCTGATCGGCGAATTCTCGACGCCGGCGAGGGACATGCCGATCAGGCCACCCAGCGAATTGCCGATCCAGTCATAGCGGGAAATACCCGCATCGGCCGCGACGACGGTCATGTCCACATTATATTGCAGCAGGTTGTAGTCGGCAGGATCGGCGAGCCACTCGCTCCGTCCGCGTCCGACGATGTCGGGCGTCACGACCCGGCGATCGATGCAAGCCCGCGCCGCCAGGTCATCGAAGTCGTGGGAGTTGCGGGTCAGCCCGTGGATGCACATGAGAGGACGCTTGTCTGTCTCTCGGCCCCAGTCCCGATAGGCGATCTGGTGAAACCCGCTGCGGCTGAGGCTCTGGGCCTGCCGGCTCTGCGGAACGTCTACGATATCCAGCATGCGGTCTGTAATGCTTTCCTCAAGGTCCCGGTCGGCCCCTCCCGATGGCCGCGGTCGTTGCGACGGTGGCGAAGCATACTCCGATTGCGTCGTCTAACCGTCATATAAGCATCTCACTTGGGGCGAGTCTCGATGGCATCCGAATTGATGCGCATGGACACGTCGCGTTTTGCCAATTCCGCGCCGAACCGCATCCTCAGGAACGGGCTGCGCGTGTAGCGCATGGTCGAGTGGTAATACTTCTCTTCCATATCCGCGATGATCTGGCCGAAGGCGGCGGTGAGATCGGGATGAAGATCGAAGCCGTCATACCAGGCGACCATTCTGATCTTGCGGCCAAGGGGGTCGCAGACCGCTTCCACCCGGCGCCTGATCTCATCGAGGTCCGCCTGCGTCCTGGCGACATAGCCCCTGAGATTGATTTCCAGAAGGTCGCGTTCTTCGTCGAATGCGACGCGCTTTTCCAGTGGCGGCTCGAGAAAGTCGGAGCGAAGGCCCATGCGTTCGGGCCTGAAGAGCCTTTCGTCCATCAGTTTCGGATCGTCGACTGCCGGCTCGAAATCCATGTGAGCCAGGATGTCGCGATCGATATCGATCCCGGGCGCGACCTCGATGAGGGCGAGGCGCTCGGGCTGGACCTCGAAGACGCAACGCTCCGTGACGTAGAGCACCGGCTGGCCCTTCTCTGCGGCGAAGGGCCCGGAGAAGGTGATGTGCTCGACCTGCGAGACGAACTTCCGGCTTCGGCCCTCGTTGACGATGGTGAGTTTGCCGTCCGCCGCCTCGACCTTCAGACCGCCTGCCGTGAACGTTCCGGCGAAGACGAGACGCGCCGCATTCTGGCTGATGTTGATGAAACCACCGGCTCCGGCGAATCTCGGCCCGAACTTGGAGACGTTGACATTGCCCGCCCGGTCGGCCTCGGCCATGCCGAGACAGGCCATATCGATGCCGCCGCCGTCGTAGAAGTCGAACTGGGTCGCCTGCTGGATGATCGCGTCCGGGTTGAGCGCCGCGCCGAAGTCGAGCCCACCCTGGGGCATGCCGCCGATGACGCCCGGCTCGGCGGTCAGCGTGACATGGTCGAGCAGCCCTTCTTCCGCCGCGACATTGGCGACGCCCTCTGGCATGCCGATGCCGAGATTGACGACTCCGTCGATCGGAAGTTCGATCGCGGCCCTGCGGGCGACGATCTTGCGCTGATCGAGCTTCATGGGCTTGTGTTCGTCTGAGGGCACGCGCAGTTCGCCGGAAAAGGCGTGGTTGTGCGCCGTCGCATAGGTCTGGGGATGGTTTTCGGGCTTGGCCACCACGACACAGTCGACGAATACGCCGGGGATCAGCACCTTCTTGGGAGCGAGCGAGCCCGCCACCGCGACGCGCTCTACCTGGACGATCACCACGCCGTCGCTGTTATGAGCTGCCATTGCCGTCGAGGTCGCGTCGAGCTTCAGCGCCTCACGTTCCATGGTGGCGTTTCCGCGCTGGTCGGCGGTGGTGGCACGCAGAAGCGCCACGTCGATCTTGAAGGAACGGTAGAACAGCCATTCCTCACCGTCGATCACGTCGAGGCGGATGAGGTCCTCGGTGGTCCGCTCGTTGATCTTGGCGCCCTGGAGGCGCGGATCGACGAAGGTCTTCAGACCGACGCGGGAATGCATGCCCGGCCGGCCGCCGGCGATCTCGCGATAAAGGTGCGAGACGCAGCCGAGCGGCAGGTTATAGGCCTCGATCTTGTTTTCCATCGCCATCTTGGCGAGCTTGGGCACCAGCGCCCAGTGCCCGCCGATGGCGCGCTTGACGAGACCGTCATGGGCGAGGCGATTGAGCCCGCGATCCTTGCCGTCGCCCGGCGCCGCCGCGAAGACGAGCGTCAGGTCGCGTGGATGGCCGGTTTCGAGAAAGCGGTTTTCCAGCGCGATCAGGAGTTCGTCCGGCGTTCCGATGCCCACGAAGCCGGATACGGCGACGGTGTCGCCGTCGCGGATGACGGACACGGCGTCTCCCGCGCAGACCGTTTTCGATGGCATGAAATCAGTTCCTTTCGATAAGCCAGGAATGGATGCCGTCGCCGACGATTCCCTGGCTCTTCGAACTCACATAGACGCCCACATGTCCGCCCGGCAGTTCGAGATCGGTGTAGTCGTTTGTCCCGACGTGGTCCTTCAGGGCGCGTGCGCAGGGCGGCGGAATGATGTGGTCGTTCTTGGCGAAGACGTTGAGCACCGGCATGGTGATCGCGCCGAGATCCACCGGCCTGCCGGAGACCATGAACTCGCCCTTGATGAGCAGGTTCTTCTTGTAGAGCTCGAGGAGCCATTGCCGGGCCGCGGCGCCCGGATGGTTCGGCCGGTCGGCCAGCCACTTCTCCATTCGCAGGAAGTTGAGCAGGCGCTTTTCGTCCTGTGCCGCGTCGAGAAGGTCGACATTATACTTCGTCAGCGAGCGGATCGGCGTCATCAGCTGAAAGACCGATCCCATGATCTCGCCCGGCAGGTTTCCGAACGCTTCCAGCATGTTGTCGATGTCTTCTTCGGTGAGGGACCGGGTCCACAGGTTGAGAACGCCGTGGGTCGGGTCCTCGTCCTCCATGTCACCGTGGAAGTCGAAGGGCGTGATGGTGACGATGAGGTTCTTCACCTTGTCCGGGAAGCGCGAGGCGTAGATGGCCGAGAACACGCCGCCCTCGCAGATGCCGAGGATCGTCACCTTGTCATGGCCGGTCATCTCGCGGATCTTCTCGACACAGTCGTCGAGATACCATTCGACGTAATGGTCGATCTTCAGGCACCGGTCGGCGCGTGTGGGGTGCCCCCAGTCGACGAGCCAGAGATCGACGCCGCGATCGCGCAGGTTGCGAACGAGGCTGCGATCCTCCTGCAGATCGGCCATGGTATATCTGCCGATCAGCCCGTAGACGATCAGGACGGGCCCGGTATCGACCTTCACATCGTCCGGCATATCGTAATGGAATAGCCGGACTTTCTCGAAGTTCGCCACCTCGGTCTTGGGCGTTGCTCCAATCTTGACGTCTTCTTCCCGGATGCGGCTCAGCACCTGGGCACCCTTTGCGACGCGCTCGGAATAGTCGGCGAACTCGGTCATCGGGTTTGTCTGGTCGTTGCTCTTACTGGCCACCGCTCTGCCCCTTGCTCCGGCGCGAAGTGGTCTTCGGCTTCGCCGCATCTTCGCGTTCCGCAGGGCCGGTGCCCGCGGCTTCCAGTCTGTCGAGACGCTTGCGCGTTTCGCGCAGTTCGCTGCGAAGGGTGTGGATGATCTCCTGCATGTCGTCGACCTCTGTACGGGTCGGGATCGACTGGGCCTCGCACCAGCGCTCGGTATGCTTGCGCTGCTCCAGCCGGTAATTGACGCTGGCTGCGAGCATCTTGCGCTGGGCCTCGAGGAATTCGTCGCTGCGCTGGGTTTCGATCAGCTCCTTGTTGGCAAGGGCGAGCCAGCGATCGAGGACAGAGCGCGCATCTTTCTGAAGGAGCTCGGAATCCGACATCATCTCGTTCGAGAACGTCTGATAGACGCGCATCCAGGCGGCCGTCGTGATCTGCCGATAGGAATTGGTGGCGTCCTGGAGCGCCATCCATTCCGAACCGGTGCGCAGGAAATCGCGTTCGAACACCCCCGCATCGGCAAATTCCGGCGCCTCGACCAGACGGCGGATCGCCTGATTGATCTCCGACGAACCGGCGGTCAGGAACTGCGATGGATCCATCGCACGCCTGAGCATGTCCGTGGTTGTTCCGCCGCCGCCGTTGTCACCTTCCTTCAGGAAACGGGCATAGGTCCGCCACCAGTCGTCGACCTGCCGGTGGGCGAACTCCCAGATCGAGCTGTCGTTCTGGCGATCGCCGCCGGTGACCTGCTGGGCCTCGAGGGCGGACCACCAGGCTTGGCTGGCAGAATTCCAGGCATCCAACCATGGATTGCCGGTCTCTCGGTCGTTCATCGCCTCAAAGCGCCCTTTGATAGATGTCGAGGGCGGCCTCGTAGGTCATGGTTCGCGGGTTGTTCACGAGAAGCCGTTGCTGCTTCATCGCATCCTCGGCGAGCTTTGGCAGATTGTTGTGGCTGACGCCCACATCCCGCAGCTGCGTTTTCATGCCGAGCTCCGGCGCAAGCTTGTGGAAGCCTTCGACGAAGCCCTGAGCTGCCTCGTCTTCCGACTTGCCCGCAAGCTCAGGGAAGACGATCGGGGCGAGTTCCGCGTAATGGGCCTTCGCTTCCGGCATGTTGAAGTCCAGAACGTAAGGCAGGACGAGAGCGTTCGAGAGACCGTGGGGCACATGGAAGTGCCCGCCCAGCGGATAGGCGAGGGCATGAACGGCCGCGACCGGAGCATTGGCGAAGGCCATGCCGGCTAGCAACGAGCCGAGCAGCATGTTGGCCCGCGCTTCGCGGTTCTGCGGATCGTTGCAGGCGGTGCGGATATTGCCGCCGAGGAGCGACAGCGCCTCGCGGGCGAGACAATCCGAGACCGGGTTCTTCTTGTGCGCCGAGGTATAGGCCTCGATGGCATGCACCATCGCGTCGATGCCGGTGGCCGAGGTCACGTGCTTGGGCAGGCCGACGGTGAGTTCGGCATCGAGGATCGCCCAGTCGGGCAGAAGCTGGGGCGAGACGACGCCCTTCTTCTCCGCCTCGCCGGTGGTCACGATCGCGATCGGCGTCACCTCGGACCCGGTGCCTGCGGTCGTCGGAGCGAGCACGAGCGGAAGCCGCTCGGACGTCACCTGTCCGACGCCGTAGATCTCGGAGATATTCTGGTTCCCTTTCAGGAGAACAGCGATCAGCTTGGCGGTGTCCAGGGAGGATCCACCGCCAACCGATGCGACGCCGTCGCAACCTGCCTCACGCGCCTTTTCGACGGCGCCGAGGATCATCGATTCCGGGGGATCGGCTTGAACGTCCGAGAACATCAGCACCTCGACGCCGGCCTTTTCGAAGCCATCGAGCGCAGCCTTGGCGAGGCCGAGATCGAGAATGCCCTGATCCGTGACGAAGCAGATCTTCTTGCAGCCCTTCTTGGCCATGATCTCGCCCATCTTGGACGTCGATCCGACCTCGGACATCACCGAAGGCGTGGTCTGGAACGTGAACGCGCTCATTTGTTGCCCTCCGCGCTGAGCGGCGAGATGAGGCTGCCGAGCTTTTCGGTGAGCTTCATGTTCTCGCGGTAGTCCACCGGACAGTCGATGATGGAGACGGTCCCGTCGCCAAGCGCTTCCTTGAGGGTCGGAAGCAAGTCTTCGGTCCGCTCGACGCGGTAGCCCTTCGCACCGAAGCTCTCGGCATATTTGACGAAGTCCGGATTGCCGAACTCGATGCCGGTCGCACGATTGAAGTGGCGTAGCTGGTGCCACTCGATGAGGCCGTATTTCGAATCGTTGAAGATCAGGACCACGATGTCGAGGTTCATCCGCAGTGCGGTCTCGATCTCCTGGCTGTTCATCATGAACGCCGCATCGCCGCTGACCGCAACCGCCTTGCGGTCCGGAAAGGCGACCTTCGCCGCGATCGCGCCGGGCAGCGAAATGCCCATCGACGCAAAGCCGTTGGAGATGATGCAGGTGTTCGGGGCTTCCGCGCGGTACATACGGGCCATCCACATCTTGTGGGCGCCGACATCGGAAATCACGATGTCCTCGTTGTCGAGCGCCTGACGCAGATCCCAGATGATCTTCTGCGGCTTGACCGGGAATTCGGTATCGTCGCTATATTCGCCGATCTCGCGCTTGATGACCTCGGAGAGTTTGTGGACCGGTGCGTCCGGGCGCTTGTTGGTCTTGGCCGCGATGCGCTCGAGCGTGTCGCTGATATCGCCGACGACGCCGGCCTCGAGAATATAATGTGCGTCCACTTCCGCCGGCTGGGTGTCGATGTGGATGATCTTCTTGTCCCGGTCCGGATTCCACTTCTCGGGATGGTACTCGACCATGTCGACGCCGATGCAGATCACGACGTCTGCGTCGTCGAAGCCGAAGGCCACGTAGTCATGGGCCTGAAGGCCGATCGCGCCGAGGCAGAGTGGGTGGCTGAAGGGGATGACGCCCTTTGCCATGAAGGTCGTCGCGACCGGAACGTTGAGGCTCTCGGCGAATTCCACGAGTGCCTTGGACGCGTGCTGGCGGATGACGCCGTTGCCTGCCATGATGACCGGAGCCTTCGCGGCGTTGATGATATCGGCAACCTGGGCGCACTTGCCGACGGGCGCGGTCGGAGCGACCGGATACTGCACCTTGAGCGGCGGCATATCGGGAATTTCTTCGGCGGCGATGTTCTCGGGGAAGTCGATGAAGCTCGCGCCCGGCTTTTCGCTCTGGGCCTGCTTGAAGGCCTTGCGCACGACCTCGGGGATGATGGTCGGCTCGCGCAGCTGCGTCGAATACTTGGTGATTGGAGCGAAAAGGTTCACCAGATCGAGGATCTGGTGGCTTTCCTTGTGGAGGCGCGTCGTCGATCCCTGGCCGGCAATGGCGACGAGGGGAGCGCGGTCCATATTGGCATCCGCGACGCCGGTGACGAGGTTCGTCGCGCCGGGCCCAAGCGTCGACAGGCAAACGCCGGCGCGTCCGGTCAGGCGGCCGTAAACGTCAGCGATGAACGCCGCACCTTGCTCGTGACGCGTCGCGACGAATTCGATCGGGCTGTCGATCAGAGCGTCGAGAAAGTCGATATTCTCTTCGCCCGGTACCCCGAAAATATATTCCACCCCTTCGTTTTCGAGGCAGCGGGCCAGAAGCGCACCACCTGAAACGGTTGAAGCGGTGTCGGGATTTTTCTTCAGCATGATGTATTAATTCCTTCGGTGCCGAAATATTTCGCGGGCGTGCGAGCGCCAGATGAGTGAATTCGAAATCGAAATCGCGCTCTATCCGTGTGATCTACGCATAATGTGATCCGCCTAGTCATACGGTTCATCGTCATCATGCTTGAGTTTGCGGCTGCCATTGCGGCATGTTCTGCTTTGTACTCATTGTAGGTAAAAATCGCGACCTGTCACGACCTTGCCAGCGATTTTGAAAATTATCGACAAGCGCTGCCAGCAGACCGGCAGACCCTGTGAGCCGTTGATTGAAATGGACTTCCCGTGCAGCCCCGGAGGCCTTCTGTGCATGGTACGGTGCCAAGCGCCGCGAAAGCGAATACCGGTCGGCCCCAAAATCTATCTAGAGTTGTATTTGGCGGCGATCGTGTCGATCGCCGCCGTGAAGGCAAGAAGGCGTATTGACCATTTGCGCGTCAGGACGCAGCGACAAGAGTGCCGGGTTTTGAATTCGATACATTGTAGGCCAAGATCGCGACCGTCGCGATCACGCCGATGATGTTGACGATCACCGAGAAAGGCCAGAGGCATGCGATGCCGGCAGCGCCGGCAAGCAGCCGGAGGCCGATGTTCAAGCGGCTCTCCATGCAGCCCTGAAGGGCCGCGGCGAGGGCGTAGATTCCGAACACCGCGAAGGCGAAGATGGTCAGCGCCTGGCCCCAATCCCCAGAGAGCAGGGGTGTGTAGGCAAACAGCACCGGGACGATGTAGAGGCCCTTCGCGAGTTTCCAGCTGGCAACGCCCGTCGCCATCGGCGGCGACTTGGCGATCGCCGCCGCCGTGAAGGCCGCAAGGCAGACCGGCGGGGTTACGTTCGAGTCCTGGCTGAGCCAGAAGACGATCATGTGTGCGGACAGGAGCGCCGTCGTCGCGACCGTTGCCGGCACGAGCATGTTGCGAAGCTGTTCGGAGACCGCGAGCGGCAGGGACGCAACGAGGTCCTGGGCTGCGCCGTAGGACATGGCGGAGCCGAGCTGGGAGGCAGCCTCCGGCGCGCCGAGCATCACGATGGGAACTGCCGAGTCCGGGAAGTTACCCGCAGCAATCATGTCGACCATCCAGAGATCCTGGATCATGCCGGCGAGGGCCGGAGCCGAGAGCGTGGCGAGCACGATGTAGGCGGCGGTCACGGGGAGCCCCATGCCGAGCACCAGCGATGCGAGAGCGATCAGGATGATCGCGATCAGAAGGACGCCGCCGGACCAGTTCGTGATCATCAGGCTGAACGTGTTGCCGACGCCGGCGGTCGCGATGACGTTGACCACAAGGCCGACCGCACAGAGCAGCACGGCGGAGGTAATCATGTTGCGGGTGCCGAATTCCAGCGCCTCCCAGATCTGGCGCGGACCCATGGGGCGCGTGGTGAGCCAGCTCGACGCGATGACCGCGACGATGCCGATGACCGCAGCATAGGTTGGCGTGAAGCCGGATGCGAGGAGACCGATCAGCACGACGATCGGTATGATGAAGCTTGCACCACCTTCCTTCACCGCCTTCGTGAGCGATTGCTCGCCATCACCCATGGGCGGCAGGTTCAGACGCTTCGCCTCGATGCGCACGAAAAAGCAGACCGAAAGGAAATAGAGCAGCGCCGGAAGGGCGGCGACGAGGATGATATACTCGTAGGAAATCTGGGTGAGGCTCGCCATGACGAACGCACCGGCACCCATGATCGGCGGCATGAGCTGGCCGCCAGTCGAGGAGGCCGCCTCGACGCCGGCCGCGAACTTGGACTTGAAGCCCGCGCGTTTCATCAGCGGGATCGTGATGACACCGGTCGAGGCCGTGTTCGCGATGGCCGAGCCGGAAATCGTGCCGGTGAGGCCCGAAGCGATGACGGCGACGAGGCCGGGTCCGCCCACCAGCTTGCCGGCGGCGGCCTTGGCGAGATCGATGACGAAATCGCCGGCACCCGATTTGATCAGGAAGGCGCCGAAGATGATGAAGAGGAAGACGTAGGTCGACGAGATGCGGGCGATCGTGCCGAACAGCGCGTCGTCGCCGTAGATCGACCGGAACAGCGTCGTCTCCCAGGACAGTCCCGGAAAGGCGAAGACGCCGGAGATCCAAGAGCCCCAGATCGTGACGTAGGAAATCGCGAGAATGATCAGGATGGGGATGACGATGCCGGCCGCCCGGCGCGTCAGTTCGATCGCGCCGAGAATGGCGATCACGGCTGCGATCCAGTCAACTGGAAGAAGCCGGACGCCGCGAGCGTAGATCGCATCCACTGAGAGGGCCAGATGGAGACAGGCCGCGGCGACGGCGATGCCCAGCGAAATGTCGAGGATGATTGCGAAGCGGCTGTTCTTGAGTGCCAGGAAGGCCGGATAGTAAACCGCGCAGAGAAATGCGAAACTCGCGAAGTGGAAGATGTTTCGCTCAAGCTCCGACAAAAACGGAAACAAGGCCAGCGCCATGTGCGCCAGAGCGATGAAGACGGCAAGAACCGAAAGGAACGCGCCGAACAGACCGTCAAATCGGCGCATCTTCGGATCGCTGTAGTCTTCGTCATACGTGGTCATGTGATCCCTCTCAGGAATGTGGGACGGCGGCTGTCTCAAGAGCCGCCGTCGATATCATTCTTGCGTCAGTTCGCCTTGAGGCGATCCGGGATCGTGATACCCTGCTCCTCGTAGTAACGGATAGCGCCGGGGTGCAGCGGAAGGGGCAGGCCTTCGATCGCCTTCTCCAGCGACATGGCTTTGGTGGCGGGATGGATCGCCTGGAGGAAGGGCAGGTTCTCGTAGATTGCCTTCGTGATGAGGTAGACGTTCTCTTCCGGAAGATCGGCATTCAGCGCGAGGAAATTCGGCTGTGCAATGGTGGTGACGTCCTCCTTCTGGCCCGGATAGGTGCCGGAGGGAATGACGTATTCGGTCCACAGTTCGCGGCCCTGATCGGCCTGTTCACGCTGCTCAGGGGTGAAGTTCAGGATCTTCGCTCCGTCGCCCATGCTGGCCTTCAGCTGGCTGATCGCGCCGGCAGGGACACCCGCGGGTGTCGAGAGCCCTGAGATCTGACCGTTCTGCAAGGCCTCGGCCGTCGGGCCGTAGCCCGCGAACATCAGGCTGTAGTCCTTATCCGGATCGACACCGAGACCCTTGAGGATCTCGCCCGACGAAATGCGCGAGCCCGAATTGCGGCCGCCAAGGCCGATATTGCTGCCCTTGAGTCCAACGAAGTCCGACATCGTGCCTGTTTCGGCCGCCGCCTCTGCGACCACGAAATGCTCGACGTTCTGCCAGAGCATGGTCATGGACCGGAGGTTTTTCTGTGGTCCTTCGCTTTCGAGAGGCCCGGTGCCGGTACGGGCATAATAGCCGAAAAGTCCCTGCAGAATGGCGAACTGGGCCTCGTTTTCGCGAAGCAGGCGCACATTCTCGGCCGAGCCGGCGGAGTTGATCGCCGACAGGCCGATGCCGTATTCCGGCTGGAGCTTCGTCTTGACGAGGGTGGCGATTGCGACGCCGACCGGGTAGTAGGTGCCGCCCGTCGAGGCGGTCGCGAGAATATAATTTGCTTCTTCTTGGGCCTTTGCCGGCGTGCCAGCCAGGCCGAGCGCAACGGTAAAGGCCACGCCGAGCTTCAGGGCAGCCCGCCGCGCGATGGAATTCGTCATGTATTTCCTCCTTTATCGATCAGCCGGCGCGAATAAATGACCGGCTTCTTCGAAGCGTACCCGTAAAGTTCTCGCAAAGCCAAGGGTTCGCAGGTTTGGAGACAGCCAGAATACTGGAAAAATCTTGAGTTTCAGGGCTTTGCGGCCGATTTTCCCGAGCAGCCTTTCCGTGGGCCGGACGTGAGGGGGCGCTGGCTCTGCAAGCCTTTTCAAGCTTCTTGCAAAATCCGGTGCCTTTTCGATTGCGCGGATCGATATTTGTGGCCGAAACCGCGGGGGGCTCGGTCAGCGCTTTGACGCTGAAATGCCGGTTTCCAGCGCCTCGGAGGCGCGGAAGATACGCCCCATATCGCGCGCGAAGAAATAGGATGCGAGACCGAATTCCGTGTCGTTTGCCATGACGATCGCGTCGGCCTCGTCCTCGAACACAATAAGCGGCGCAAGCGGCGCGAACGTTTTTTCCTTGGAGACGATCATCGACCGGTCGCCCCCCAGATCACGGTCGGCTTGAAGAAGGTTCCGCCGCGTTCCAGCGACAGTATCTTGATCTGGCCGGCGCTCTCTCGCATCAGCTAGCGCCCGACACGGGTCGAGCCGGTGAAGGTGCTCTTCGCGACCTTCGGATTACTCGTGAACTTCTAACGACTCTTGCGCGCTTCGAGTGCAGAGGCCTGCCGCCTGAAGCCAGAAAGCCTGCCTCGCAAGACGATGGCATCAGGATCTTGTCTTATCGGTTTCGAACATCCACATACCATCCAGCAGGATGGTTTTGGATTTGAGAGCGTGATGATCGACAAAACGGCCGCGAGTGGCGCGAAAGCGCCCGAGAGCGAGAAGATCACGATCAATCTCGGGCCGGTCGATCTCGGCCAGATAGATCTGCTGGTCGCGGAAGGCTTCTATGCCAACAGGACCGACTTCATTCGGACCGCCATTCGCAACCAGCTTGGACGGCACGACGATCAGCTGCGGGCGAGCGTTGCGCGCCGGGAGATCGAACTGGGAATAAGGCGCTACTCGCGCGCCGATCTGGAGCAGGTCGTTGCGAGCGGCGAGATGCTGGCGATCGAGGTTCTGGGGCTGGCCGTCATCGAACACGACGTCCCGGCGGATCTCGCGCTCGCAGCCATAGCATCCATCCACGTGCTCGGTGCGTTTCAGGCATCCCCGGCGGTCAAAGCCGCGCTCAAGCCGCGTATCAAATGAACTGTGGCATAATCCCTCCGCGCGATCCGCGTCTCCGGCACGCCGGAATGAACCGGACGGGCTCCGAGGGTCCCTTTCTCGCCACGTCAATCCTTGGCGTGGCCGATCATGAACGAGGAGTTTGACTGATGGCTTACCGCCTGAAGATCGACATGGCCGAGGTGACCCGCCTTACTCGGCAAGGCAAACTCAAGAAGGCAATGGCGGTGCTGCGCGGCGCGTCTTCGCAAGCAGAAGACTCGACGGCTGATGACGCCGCCGGGACAAAACCCGATCGCGAACGGGCACCCGATTGGCAAAGCCGCTGGTCGATGCCCGGTGGGCAATTCGGTGCGAAAACCCGCCCGGCAGACGGATTTGCTCGAATGCCGGCGGACTGGACCTCGGGCATGAATGCTCTTCCGGAAGAATTGCGGCGCGTGCAGCCAAATCCGGCCGCACGCCGCTCGGCGCCAGATCCTGCAATGCCGAAGGGCGCGAGCTTCACCGATCACGTTCATAGCGGGCCAGGCGGCCAGCGGGACTACAAGCTCTACCTGCCGAGCACCTACGCGGAAGCGGGCCCACGACTGCCGCTCGTGGTCATGCTGCATGGCTGCACCCAGTCCCCGGACGATTTCGCCCGGGGCACGCGGATGAACGAGATCGCCGAGGAGAGGGGATTTCTCGTCGTCTATCCCGGCCAGTCGCAATCGGCGAACATGCAGAAATGCTGGAACTGGTACGAGGCGAAGGATCAGCAGCGGGGCACCGGCGAGCCGAGCCTCATCGCCGGGATCACACGTGAGGTCATGGGGGATTACAGGGTCGATCCGAAGCGGGTCTTTGTGGCAGGGCTTTCGGCTGGCGGCGCGGCAGCGGCGATCATGGGCCAGCGATACCCTGAGATCTATGCCGCGGTCGGCGTCCATTCGGGACTGGCATGCGGCGCTGCCCGCGATCTCAATTCGGCGTTTTCCGCAATGCGCGGCGGGGCGCCGATCCAGTCGGGCAAGCGGATCGTCCCGACGATCGTCTTTCACGGCGATCGCGATACCACGGTCGCGCCGGTCAACGGCGATCAGGTGTTGCAGCAGGCGCAAGCCGGGATGCATTCCGAAGCTGTGGAAACGCGCGGGACGACCGAAGGCGGCGTTGCCTATACGCGGATCGTCCAGCGGGAGGCAGATGGACGCGAACGGCTCGAAAGCTGGCGTCTCCATAATGTCGGCCATGCTTGGTCGGGCGGCGACGCTTCGGGAAGCTACACCCTGCCGGGCGGACCCGACGCAAGCAAGGAGATGATCCGCTTCTTTCTTCGGGTGACCGGCTGATCCTCACGGACATGAGAAACCCGCTGTCGCCAAGCGATCGAGCGGATTGCGCCACCAAAGGCCAGGCGCCAGCAGGTACGCATCGGATCATCCGAAAACCTGAAAACCACTCTTCGGTCCGATGCTGCAGGCTGAGCCGACATCGGGCCGTCGGTGTGCCGAGGGACATGCTGTGATCGCCGCCGAGATTGATGGGACAGCCCCCGGCGCCCATCGCGGCCTCGACCGCGTCGGCGATGACCTCGGTCCAGCCGATGGTTTCGCTGCCGCCGATGATATGGGGCGGAAGCGCATCATCCGGTTGCGGTATCGCAATCAGATTGCCCTGATCAATGACCATGTGGCCGAGATCCCGCAACGCCTCGGCGATGCCGGCTGTGCGCAGGCTGTCCGGCCCCATCAGGCAGCCCTTGCGCATCTTGCCGCTGTCGACCGGAGCTCCGATCAGAACGCAGGTCTTTGTGTCCCCGGTCATCATTGCACCTCCGCGCCATCGGCAGTTTCGGCAAGCAGCCGGGGCGGTATGCGCCGGGCCAGGTTCCGGACCAGACTGCGATAGGTCGCGAGCGATTGGCCGAGTGGATCGCCGAATGTATCGGCTTCGGCCAGCAGGCTCAACCGGATCGAGGTGGCCCCGGGCTTGTGCCGCGCTGCTCGGCGAATGGAGCTGAATGGTGGAAACCAGTCATTCGAAGATCCGCCGATCCGTATCAGTCGTGCGGGACGAAACCGAAATCGTGATTTGTAGCTTCTGGCGCAGCAAGGAATGACGATTGCGCAGTCACCACGGTATCGGGCCATGATCCGTCAAAAGCCCGGGGGCGAGCTGGTCGAAGGCCGCGACGGCATCCTTCAAGACGCCGTCGCACTTGCGCGCTGCACTTGGAACGCTCCCGCAATGAGCGCGCAACCTGCAAAGCCGATGACGGCGGGTCCCATCCCCGGTCCCTGCAAGACAAGACCGAAGATGGGTGCACCCGCCGTCTGACCGACGGCGATGGTCAAAAACCCGATCATGAGCCCCGTCGCTGGCCGGTCCGGCAGGGCGCGGACGCCCCAGAGCAGATAGACTCCGGTCAGCATGACGTAGGCCGCACCGAAGAACGCCCCGCCGGCCAGCACGACGGCCGGAAACGTCGGGCCAAAGCCGACCGCGAGAATCCCTGTCGACATCACCGCCAGGAATGCCCAGTGGACCCGGTCGAGACCGAACCGTGCGACGAGGCTGCCGGCCCATGCCCCGGCGATGCCGCCTGCGCCGATACAGCTCCACAGGATGCCCGTTCCCGTCGATCCCCAGTCAAGGCGCGCCGAGACGATCTGCCCGCCGAAGGACCAGAGCGCCGTGCTTGCCGCACCCATGAGGAAGGAGGCGGCGATCAGGCGAAGAACGGGGCCGGACATCGGCGGGAAGCCGCCCGCTCCTTGGCCGCTCGCCGCATTCGGCAGCGAAAAGGCGGCGGCGAACGCCAGCACGATCGCGACCGCGGTGAAGATGCCGAAGGCCAGACGCCATTGTCCGGCCATTGCCAGCGCGATCGGCCCCGAGAGGGCGACGCCCGCGCTGGTGCCGGCATTGATGACGGTGTTGGTGAGATCCTGCCGGCTTTTGCGGACCGCCGCGGCGACCGCGGCCGCCATGGGCGGCGAGGCGAGGCCCGTGCTCGATCCGGCGACGAGGACGCCGACGGCCAGGATGATGGGGCTCGGCGCGAGCGCGATCGCTGCCATGCCGATCGCGGCAACGATCGCTGCGGCCGTTGCGACCCCGCGTGCCCCGATCCGCTCCGTCAGGCTCGCCGAGATGATGATGGCGATGCAATAGCCCGCGAAGGAGCCGCCGGAGATGATGCCGCTGATCGAGGGACCAAGGCTAAGATCGCCGTCGATCTGCGGCAGGAATAGCCCGAAGGCGAAGCGGGCGAAGCCGTAGCAGACGGCGATGACACCGAAGCCGACGGCGCCGATGCGAAGGGCCGGGCTCACGAGCGAGCCCTGTCGGTCAGGATTGCCGCAGCGGACTGCGCCGCGCGCACCGCTCCTTCGCCCCTATAGACCGCCGCATGGGTCGCGCCCTCGAAGAGAACCAGCACCTGCTCGGCAAGCTCGGCGTCTTCGCGGCCGAGATCGGCGGCGACGGTCCGCGCGATCTGGTTCTGGAAGGCTGTCTTGTGCAGCCGAACGGCTTCCGCGATCTCGGGCGTATCGCCGCCGGTCTCCGCCCGCGATCTCAGAAACAGGCATCCGCGTGGTCCCTCGACCCGGATCCAGTCGTCGAGGGCTTTGAAGAGTGCGTCGACCGTCCGGACATCGAGCCGCGCCATGAACCGGCGGTCTCTCTCGCTGAGAACACGGGCCATCAATTGCGTCTTGCTGCCGGCATGCTTGTAGAGGGTCCGGCTCGACATGCCGGCGGCCTCGGTCAGCCTGTCCATGCCGGTCGCCACGAAACCGCGGCGGTCGAACAGTCGCTCGGCGGCGGCGATGAGCTTGGTTGTCGTGTCCATGGCGTGTCTCCGTGTGTTTCCGCAGACACTAATGTAAAACGATCGTTTTACATTTCAAGGCGATCGATATCAACCGACGCTTCACGCCGCATCGCTGCCACGGTGAGAGATCTTGCGACCGCCCGCCCCTGGCGTCACAGTCCTTCTGGCACCCGCTTTTGAAACGCTTTCATGAATGTTCGCCTCCGCCATCCCTCGCGAGCCATCCGTCTTCGCGGTGATGTGAAGCCCGACGATTGCCTTTCCGCCCTCCAGCGCCCAGACTTGACCGTCTGTTCGAGCTTAAAAGCGGAGTGACGCCATGACCTCCATCGCCGTTCTTGGAGCCGGGATCACCGGCATCACCACGGCCTACAAGCTGCTGGAGCGAGGGTTCGACGTCACCGTCTTCGAGCAGCGTCCGGGCGCTGCGATGGAAACTTCTTTCGCCAATGCCGGGCAATTGTCCGCCTCGAATGCCGAGGTCTGGAACCGGCCTTCGACCTTTTTGAAAGGTCTGAAATGGATGTTCACCAAGGATGCGCCGCTGCTCGTCCATCCGGCCCCGACCCCGCACAAGCTCTCCTGGCTCGTGGAGTTCGTGCTCGCCTCGCGCTCCTACGAGGAGAATACCGTCCGCACGACTGAGATGGCGATCGCGGCCCGGCATCACCTTCTCGACATGGCAGATCGCGAGGGCATCGATTTCGACATCGAAAAGCGCGGCATCATGCATGTGTTCGAGGATACGGGCGAACTGGAGCATGCGACCGAGGTCAACAGGCTTCTTGAACGGGGCGGGCTGAACCGCCGCTACATCTCGCCCGAGGATATCCGGCGCATCGAACCGGCCGTCACCGGGAATTTCATCGGCGGATATTACACGGAAAGCGATTTTACCGGCGACATTCACTCCTTCACGCGCGGCCTTGCCGAAGCCTGCCAGCGCAATGGGGCGACGATCCGCTATGCGACGAAGGTAACCGGCGCGAACGCGGACGAAAGCCGCGTCGAGCTGACGGCCCGCGATCTCGGCGACGATGGGCCGGAACGCTCGGAAACCTTCGATGCGGTGGTCGTGTGCGCCGGCGTTCGAAGCCGGGCGATCGCGAAGATGCTGGGCGACCGCGTCAACGTCTATCCGGTGAAAGGCTATTCGATCACGATCGAATTGAAGGACGAGGAGAGCCGGAAGGCCGCGCCCCATGTCTCGATCCTCGACGATCACGCCAAGATCGTCGGTACACGTCTCGGCGAGCGCCTGCGGATCGCCGGCACTGCCGAATTCACCGGCGAGGACCGGACCGTGCGACAGGAACGGATCGAGCCGCTTCTGGCCTGGTGCCGCACGCGTTTTCCGGGCGTTGCGATTGGCGATTACGAATCCTGGGCAGGCCTTCGACCGATGATGCCGAACATGATGCCGAAGGTCGGGCCGGGCCGCACGAAGACGGTCTTTTATAATACCGGCCATGGCCATCTCGGCTGGACCCTCGGGCCCGTGACCGCCGAGATGATTTCGAACGAGATCGCCGAAGCCTTTGGTCGGACCTCGGTTGCCAGCGAGGTGCCGGCCCAGCCGAGGGCTGCCGAATAGGCCTGATATCCCCATGCCCCGGCCGGTCCTTGTCCCCGCCCTTTGAGACCGCCCGCATCCTCGATCCCCGGAACTGAAGCCGAGGACAAGGATGGTGACGATGGGAATCGAGAAACGGGTGATCGAGGCGGCGCGGCAGACCGCCGATGAAACGGGCGTCGGCCCCGATGTGTTGCTGGCGGTTGCGCTGGTCGAAACCCGCGCCGTGCCTTTTGCCGAGATTAAAGGGCGGCCAGAACCGCTGATCCGCTTCGAAGGCCATTACTTCGACCGGCGGCTTTCGGATGCGGCGCGGACGCTCGCACGCGGTGAGGGCCTATCCAGTCCGCGCGCCGGTCGGATCATGAATCCGGTCGGACAGGCCGCACGCTGGGAGCTCTTCGAGCGGGCCTCTAGGATCGATGGGGAGGCGGCCTGCGCCTCGGTGTCCTGGGGGCTCTGCCAGGTGATGGGATCGCATGGCGAAGCGCTCGGCTATCAGTCCGCTGAAGCACTCGCGGCGGCGGCGCGGCGCTCCATCGCCGGACAGTTCGAGGTCGCGGCGCGGTTCCTCAGGATCGGCGCCCTGTGCGATCGCCTGTCCAATGGCGATTATGCCGGTTTCGCGCGGCGCTATAACGGCCCCGGCTATCGCCGCAACGGTTACGACACGAAGATCGCGGCGGCCTACAGGCGCGCCTGCGCGGCATTGGAGGCCCTGGACCACAAGACCGGGCCGCTCGCCATTGGCGCGAGGGGAAGGGCGGTGCTCCAGTTGCAGGAAGCCTTGCGGTCCGCAGGATCTGCCATCCGTGTCGACGGTCTCTTCGGTTCGCGCACCGCTGCGGCCCTTGCTGCCTGGCAGGTGGCGGCAGGCCTTGCCCCCACCGGCGTCGTCGACGAACGCACCGGGAAGATGCTTCGCCTTTAGCCGATTGAACCGTTCACAGAGGCGTTCGTTCGCTTGAAAACGCTTGGCGCCAGTCTCCTTGGCGCTAGGTTCCCGGTCATCATGACAGATCACACCGCACCGCCCCCGATTGATCCCGAAACCCACGCGATCTTTCTCGACTTCGACGGCACGCTCGCCGAACTCGTCGACGATCCCGATGCCGTCGCGCTTCCTGAGGGCACGCTCGAGCCGCTGATGGCGCTCCAGCAAGCCTCGGACGGGGCGCTCGCGATCGTCAGCGGTCGCAAGGTCTCGGACCTCGACCGCTTCCTCAGCCCGATGACCTTTGCGGCGGCCGGCGTCCACGGTCTGGAGCGGCGGATCGAGCCGGGCGGCGAGACGAGCCGCCTGATGACCGAGGACGAACTCGATCCCGTGCGCCGCGCGTTGGCCTCGCTGGTCGAGGAAAATCCGCGTCTTCATCTCGAGGACAAGGGGCTCGCCCTCGTCCTTCACTACCGGACCGCACCGGACCTGAAAGAGGCCGCCCGAGCGGCCATGAAGCGCGCGGTGGAAAACCGCGACGATCTTCTCGTCATGGACGGCGACAACATCGTCGAGGTGCATCCCGCCGGCATGGACAAGGGCCGCGCGCTCGCCGCGATGATGGAGACCGCGCCCTTCAGGGGGCGCATACCGGTCTATGCCGGTGACGACACGACCGACGAATACGCGCTGGAAGAGGTGAAGCGGCGAGGCGGACTCTCGGTCAAGGTCGGCAGCCGGGAAAGCGCTGCCGATTATCGACTGGCCGATGTCGCGGCAGTTCATCGCTGGATCGCCGCTGCGACCGGCAATACGGACAAGAACGAGGTGAATTCCCATGGCTGACAGCAATCCGCGTCTCGTTGCGGTTTCGAACCGCGTCGGTCCGCTCAGCGACGAAGGGCAGGCCGGCGGTCTCGTGGTAGGTCTCTCCGACGCCCTGAAACGGCGCGGCGGCCTCTGGTTCGGCTGGAGCGGCGAGACCTCGGACCAGGGCACCCAGGGAGAGGCCAGGACCGAGGTTCAGGACAACGTGGAAATGACCACGATCGACATGACCCCGGACGAACTGCAGGGCTTTTACTACCACTACGCCAACCGCTCCCTGTGGCCCTTGCTGCATTACCGGCTGGATCTCGCCGAATTCGACCGGGCCTCGGACAAGGTCTACCGGCAGGTGAACCACCGGTTCGCCGTTCGCCTGATCCCCCATCTGAAGGAAAATGATCTCGTCTGGATCCACGACTACCACTTCTTCTACATGGGATCGGAGCTGCGCCAGGCGGGCTACAAGGGCCGGCTCGGCTATTTCCTGCATATTCCCTTCTGCGCGCCGGAGGTCTTTTCCGCCCTGCCGGCGAGCCACGATATCGCCCGCGCGCTCCTTGCCTATGATGTGATCGGCTTCCAGACCAATACCGACCGGAGCAATTTCGTGCGCTTCTGCGTCGGCGAGCTCGGCGGCGAACAATTGGACGGGGACCGCGTCAGGGTCGGCGATCGCACGGTCATCGCCAAGGCCTTCCCGATCGGCATCGATGCCGAGGGCTATGCCCGATTCGCGGTCTCCCCGGAGGCGAGCGAGCACGAGGAAATGCTGGTCTCCATGACACGTGACCGGCGCAACAGCGAAGGCGAGGATGCCGAGCGCAAGCTCATCGTGGGCGTCGACCGGATGGACTATTCCAAGGGCCTGCTCGAACGCTTCTATGGTTTCGAGCGCCTGCTGGAAGATTATCCGGCGAACCGGGGAAGCGCCATCTTCCTTCAGGTCGCGCCGCTCTCGCGCTCCGAACTCGACGCCTATGCCGAACTTCGCGACGAACTGGAACGCACGGCGGGCCATCTCAACGGCCGGTTCGCGACCCTCGACTGGACGCCGCTGCAGATGATGACGCGCGGCTTCACCCGAAAGGCGCTGGCCGGTATCTACCGCGCCGCCCGCGTCTGCCTCGTCACGCCGCTGCGCGACGGCATGAACCTCGTCGCCAAGGAATTCGTCGCAGCCCAGGACCCGGAAGATCCCGGCGTCCTGATCCTTTCGCGCTTCGCGGGTGCGCACGACGAACTCAAAAGCGGCTGTATCGTCGTCAACCCCTACAACACCGACGATGTCGCCGCCGCCATGCAGCGAGCCCTCACCATGTCGCTTGAAGAACGCAAGCGCCGCTGGGAAGCGATGCGCGAGGCGGTCTTTACGGTCACGGCCCAAAGCTGGTGTCAGAGCTTCATCGAGACGCTGGAAGCGAGCCACGAGCAGGGCGGCGAGGCCGAAGCCTCCTGATCCTTCTGGCCGTCGCAGCCTTCAGAACGGCACCCAGGACGGCGTGTCCGACGGGAAAAAGATGTAGGCCGCATAGGCCGCGCCGGCTGCGGATGCGAAAGCGACCAGCATGACGAGGCCGTCGCGAACCGCGAGCGCGATGCCGAAGAGGAGGATCGCGAGAAACGGCACCGCGGCAGCGAAAGGCACGAATTCGAGCGGCGGGACAAGGAGCGCAAGCAGCACGCAGCATAGCGCCGCGATGCGCTCGAAGACCATGCTCGTCAAGGCCTCCAAACGGTCCTTGAACAGCCGGTCCAGCCGCTTGCCCCATGGGCGCATCCGATCGACCGCGCTGCCGAGTTTTTTCGAGGAGACGGCCCGGTCGGACAGGAAGCCCGGCATCCAGAAACTGCGTGCGCCAAAGACCATCTGGACGGCGATGATGACGATGACGATCGCCAGAATCGTCGGCACGGTCGGAATGCCGCCGACGGGCGAGGCGCCGACAAGCGCCGGCACCGCCAGCAGCGGCCCGTAACCGCGTCGGCCGAACGCATTCGTCACGTCGTCGACGGAAACGGCCTTGTCGCTTTCTGCGAGTTCTTTCAGCTTGTCGAGAATACCGACGACGTCGTCGATCTGTTCATCCGCCACGCAGTCACCACGCTTTCGTTCCGGCGTCCCGCTTCAGAGCTAGGCTTCGCGTCTGGAAAAGCGAACTTGCCAGATCGTCTGGCATTGCGGTATTATAATACCAATCTGGGCAGAGGCTCTGAAAACCCGGCTTTTCCGGCGTGTCGGTTTTTCCATTTGTTGCTTGACATGGCGCGCATCTGCCCGTAGATCGCCCTCATGAAGCGCGGGTCCTTGGTGGCCCGCCCTTTTTTATGTGGCGCGCGACATCGCCGGCGCCGACCGAAATTACCAACACCGGGACCAACCCCATGAAGACTTTCATTCAGAAGGTCGAGACGATCGAGAAGAAGTGGGTTCTGATCGACGCCGAAGGACTGATCGTCGGCCGTCTCGCCTCGCTCGTCGCGCTCCGCCTGCGCGGCAAGCACAAGGCCACCTTCACCCCGCACGTGGACGATGGTGACAATGTCATCATCATCAATGCCGACAAGGCCGTGTTCACGGGCAAGAAGTTCTGGAACAAGACCTATTTCTGGCACACCGGTTATCCGGGTGGCATCAAGCAGCGCAAGGCGCGCGACATCCTGGAAGGCCGCTTTCCTGAGCGCGTTCTCGAAAAGGCCGTCGAGCGCATGCTCCCGCGCGGTCCGCTCGGTCGCCAGCAGCTCAAGAACCTGCGCGTCTATGCCGGCAGCGAACATCCGCACGCCGCGCAGCAGCCGGAGATGCTCGACATCCGCGCCATGAATTCCAAGAACGCGAAGGCCGCATAATTTCCATGTCCCAGCTTTCCTCCCTCGAAGATCTCGGCCAGGCCGATACGGGCGTTCAGCCCGAGGCTCCGGTCCATGTTCAAAAGCTCGATCAGTACGGCCGCGCCTATGCCACCGGCAAGCGTAAGGATGCCGTCGCTCGCGTCTGGGTGAAGCCCGGCTCCGGCAAGATCATCATCAACGACAAGGACTTCGCGGAGTATTTCGCCCGTCCGGTCCTGCAGATGGTGCTCCGTCAGCCGATCGTCGCCGCTGATCGCGACGGCCAGTTCGACATCATCGCGACGGTCGCCGGCGGTGGTCTGTCCGGTCAGGCCGGTGCGGTTCGCCACGGCATCTCTCGCGCTCTCACCTTCTACGAGCCGGGCCTGCGTCCCGTCCTCAAGAAGGGCGGCTTCTTGACCCGCGACAGCCGCGTCGTCGAGCGTAAGAAGTACGGCCGCGCAAAGGCCCGTCGTTCGTTCCAGTTCTCCAAGCGCTGATCGAACGGGCTTCGGTTTCGGAGCACCTGTCTCGAATGCCTTCAAGCCGCCGGGCTCGCCCGGCGGTTTTTTTTGTGTCCAGGCTCCGGCCCATTGCTCCAGCTCAGCTTGGCCAGCGCCAGCGCAGAGCACCGCTTCCAAGCAGCAGAAGATCGAGTGAGGCACCGAAACGCCCATTCCAAAAATATAAAAATTGAACTATACTGTATTAAGATTGAATATGACATCTTCGTGCTTGAGTAAGAGAGAGTAAAAGAATTTTGTGTCTTGAATTCTTCAGCCGAAGCGCTTCATTGATAGGTAAGTTGCCGATTTTACACACGGATTTTGAGGCCCTCTTATGCAAACGCTCTCGCTGACATCGTCGCGCTGGTCCAAGCCGGATCCGATGAGCAATCCCAAAAGCCTCGAACGTGGCTTTCGCACCCGTCGCTTTGCTGAGGTGCGCACACTGATCGACGCATCGATTGCTGAGAACGGGCGTGCCGACATCCTCGATGTCGGTGGAACCGAACAATATTGGGTGATCGGCGAGGACTATCTTCGCGAGCTCGGAGACCGGGTTTCGATTACGCTGGTTAACAATGAAGAAGCTCCGGCGGTAAGGGGGGCGCAGTTCACCAGCCTTTTCGGCAATGCCTGTGACCCGAAGCTGTTCGAAGGGCGGACCTTCGATATCGTTCACTCCAATTCCGTGATCGAGCATGTGGGCGACTATGGGCGCATGAAGGCATTTGCGGACAATGTCCGGCGGCTCGGCAAGAGCTACTATGTCCAGACGCCGAACTTCTGGTTCCCGCTCGAGCCGCATTTCCGCGTACCGGGATTCCAATGGCTTCCGCTCGCTGTCCGCGCGGCCCTGATGAGGCGTTTCAATCTTGGCTTCTATCCGCGTGCCCGAACCGCGGAGGAAGCCTATCAGAATGTCGCCGATATTCGCCTCTTGACGAAGCGGATGATGGCGGACCTGTTCGGGGATGCCGAGATCAAGATGGAGAAGGTCGCAGGCTTCAACAAATCCATCATGGCGATCGGAAAGAGGCAGGGGTAAACCGCTCGATACCGTGTCCGGCTGATGAGATCGGACACGGTGTTGAAGCGCTTGAGGTGCGTATACAGTTTCGAAATCCGCTTTCGCGGCGCGGATCGAGCGGGTTTCACCCCATGGGTGCAAGGCTCTGGCTGGTTTGCGTGCCGGCTGAGCCCGGCGGCATATAAGCACCGTCGGGGGAATCGAAGCCGGCGATCCGCGCGCCATATAGGCGGTCCGACGCGAACCAGCTGGATCTTGATCGCCAATGGCCGATTCCTCACCCGACCACGCCTTCACTGCCACCGGAACGCTCGGCGCCGCCAGCGATCCCACCTATGCGGGCGCTCTGTCCTTCATGCGGCGACGCTTCACAAAGGATGTTGCCGGCACGGACGTCACGGTCTGGGGCATTCCCTATGACGGTGCGGTTTCGAACCGGCCGGGCGCGCGGTTGGGTCCTCAGGCCATCCGCCGCGCTTCTGCGATCTTCGACAACGATCCGCAATATCCCTTCCATCGAGACCTGTTCGAGACCTTGTCCGTCGCCGATTACGGCGATTGCGCGCTCGATTATCGCCGGCCCGAGACGGCACACGACCGGATTCGCGACGAAGCGGCAAACCTTCTCGAACAGACCCAGTTCCTGCTTTCGCTTGGCGGCGACCATTCGGTCACCTTTCCGCTGCTTCAGGCCTGCCGCGAATGGCACGAGCCGATCTCGCTGGTGCAGTTCGACGCCCATCAGGACACCTGGCCGGTCGCAAGCGATGACGACGGGTCTCCGCGCGTCGATCACGGCTCCTTCGTGAAGGCCGCTGTCGACGCCGGACTGGTCGATCCCGAGACCTCCATCCAGATCGGCATCCGCACCCATGCGCCGGAGACCTGCGGCATCGACATCCTTTATGGCTACGATGTCGAGGAAATGAGCGCGAAGGCCATCGCCGAGCGCATCTACGAACGGACGAAGGGATCCAACGCCTATCTCACCTTCGATATCGACTGCCTCGATCCGGCCTTCGCGCCGGGCACGGGAACGCCGGTCGCGGGCGGGCCGTCATCCGCCAAGATGCTCGCCGTCCTCCACCATCTGAAAAATCTCGAATGGATCGGCGCGGATGTCGTGGAGGTCGCTCCGGCCTATGACCATGCCGATGTGACGGCTATCGCCGGCGCCACCGTGGCGATGTATGTCCTCGGGATTCTCGCCGAAAAGAAAACAGCCTGAACGGCACGGCAAGTCTCGCACAAGCTTCGAAAAAGGCGAGGGGCGGTCATCCGGAAACGGCTCGATACAGCCATAATCGGGCGCGACAAGCTCTTTTGCGATGTCGCGCATGCGCTTCGCTCATGCCGAACGCCGGCTTGATAAACGACCGTTATCTTTTTTGACTGGCACGACGCGCCGATCTGCGTCACGTGCTGCACTGCAGTCGATCCCAACGAGACAAGCCATTCCATGAACCGGACACCTCCGCCCCAGGCCATTCCCTTCATCGACCTCGCGACCCAGCGCGACCGCATTCGCGGCAAGGTCGACCGCCGTATGGCGACGGTGCTCGATCACGGCGCCTTCATCATGGGACCGGAGATAGCTGAGCTCGAGGCGGCGCTTGATTCCTTCGGGCGGGCCAAGCATACCCTGTCCTGCTCTTCCGGCACGGACGCGCTCGCCCTGCCGCTGATGGCCTGGGGTCTTCGCACGGGCGATGCCGTGTTCTGTCCGAGCTTCACCTTCGCCGCGACCGCTGAGGTCGTTGCCTGGCTCGGCGCGTCCCCGGTGTTCGTCGATGTCGAGCGCGACACGATGAACATGGATGCCGCCAAGCTCGATCTTGCCATCGAGGCGGTAAAGCGCGAGGGCAAGCTCACCCCGCGCGTCGTCATCGCCGTCGATCTGTTCGGACAGGCCGCCGATTATGCAGCCATCCGTGCGGTCTGCGATGCGCACGGCCTGAAGCTGATCTCCGACGCCGCGCAAGGCTATGGCGCCACCACCGACGGCAAGCTCTCGATCGAATGGGCCGATGTCGTCGCGACCAGCTTCTTTCCGGCAAAGCCCCTCGGCTGCTACGGCGATGGCGGGGCCATCCAGACCAATGACGACGAACTGGCCGCGATCATGCGCTCCATGCGCGTCCATGGTCAGGGCAAGGACAAGTACGACTGCGTTCGCATCGGCATGAACGGACGCATGGATACCCTCCAGGCCGCGATCCTTCTCGAAAAGCTCGCGATCTTCCCGGAGGAGATCGAGGCCCGCACGGCGATCGCCGCGCGCTACCATGCGAAGCTGGACGGCCACGTCATTCCGCAGAAGCTCGCCGACGGCGCGATCTCGACCTGGGCGCAGTACACCATACGCCTGCCCGAGCCGGAGAAACGCGAGGCCATTCAGACGGGCTTACGCGAGGCGGGCGTGCCGACGGCCGTCTATTACCCGATCCCGCTCCATCGCCAGACCGCCTATGAGCATTTCCCGGTGGCCGGCGGCGTGCTGGAGGAAACCGACGGGCTGTCCCGTGAGGTGATCAGCCTGCCGATGCATCCCTATCTCTCCGAAGAGGTGCAGGACCATATCGTCGGGGCGCTGGTCGACGCGCTCTGAACAGGCGCGCGAGGGAGGCCGGACATGGAAGCGGATTTTTGGCACGAGCGCTGGGACAAGGGCGAAACCGCGTTTCATGAGGGCCGGCCCAACCGGCTCCTCACCAAGCATGTCGAAGCGCTCCGCCTCGGCGAGGGCGCGCGCGTCTTCCTGCCGCTCTGCGGCAAGACGATCGACATCCACTGGCTGCTCGACCGGGGCTTCCACCTTGTCGGGATCGACTTGAGCGCGGTCGCCATCGGCCAGCTCTTCGCCGATCTCGGGATCGAGCCGACCATCGGGCAGGACGGTGAGCTGACCCGCTACAGCGCACCGAAAATCGAAATCTTCGTCGGCGACGTCTTCGCCCTGACGGCGGAGCAGCTTGGGCCCGTCGACGCGATCTATGACCGCGCCGCCCTCGTGGCCTTGCCTGCCGAGATGCGCAGCCGCTACGCCGCCCATCTCGCGGACATCACCGGCGCGACACGACAACTGCTCCTGTCCTTCGACTACGACCAGCGCCTGTTCGATGGTCCGCCCTTTTCCGTGGATGCGGCGGAGATCGAGCGCTGCTACGGCGCGCGCTACCAGACGGAGCTTCTCGAACAGGGCCGCATTCCCGGCGGCCTGAAGCGCCACGCCGAGGTCGACGAGGCGGCCTGGCTGCTCACCGCCCGCGATTGACGCGCGCCATGCGGCGGTGCGCTTGCGCCGCATGGCGTAGACCGGTTTCCCGCCTTCCATAGCGGCCGTTCGGTCTCTATATGTTCCGCCATGGCCTCCCGATCCCGCACCTCCCCGTCGCGCAAGCCCGCGTCCCGCTCCTCCGAACCTGAGGGGTTCGACGAGGAGGCGGCGTTCGATCCCACGCGCCCGGCGCGCCGTGGTTCGCCCGATGGTTTCGGCGAAGCGCCGCAGGCTGAATTCGACGCCTCGGAAGCCTTTTCCGGCCCGATCGGCTCCTGGGCGGAGGAAATCGCGAAGACCGCCGAAACGCGCGCAGAGCGTACGGCCGACGATCCGGAGGCCTCGCCTAAGGATGCCGACGCCAAGCCGAAGACGTCCGCGCGCGATGCCAAGCCGAAGAAATCCAAGCCCGCCGATAGCGCGAACCAGAAGCAGAAGCCGATGAGATCGGCGCGCGGCACCTCCATGGGGGGCACGACCGACCCCAAAAAGCGCGCTGCCGCCGGCCTCAATCCCGTCGCCGGCATGGATGTCTCGCTTGAAGACGCCAAGAGCCTGCCGGAAGGCGCCGTCACCGCGACTGTCGAGGCGCTCACCAAGCTGATCTCCGAGGGCAACCCGCTGATCAAGAACGGCGAGGTCTGGCTGCCCCATCGCCCGGCGCGGCCCGACAAGTCCGAAGGCGGCGTGAAATTCCGCATCGCCTCGGACTACACGCCCATGGGCGACCAGCCGACGGCGATCGAGGATCTCGTCTCCGGCATCGCCGACGAGGACAAGACGCAGGTGCTTCTCGGCGTCACCGGCTCGGGCAAGACCTTCACCGTCGCCAATGTCATCGAGCGCACCCAGCGCCCGGCGCTGATCCTTGCGCCCAACAAGACGCTCGCCGCCCAGCTCTATGGCGAGTTCAAGTCCTTCTTCCCGGACAATGCGGTCGAATACTTCGTTTCCTATTACGACTACTACCAGCCGGAGGCCTACGTCCCGCGCTCGGACACCTATATCGAGAAGGAATCCTCGATCAACGAGCAGATCGACCGGATGCGCCACGCCGCCACCCGTGCGCTTCTGGAGCGGGACGACTGCATCATCGTCGCCTCGGTCTCCTGCATCTACGGTATCGGCTCGGTCGAAACCTACACCGCCATGACCTTCCAGATGTCGGTCGGCGACCGGCTGGACCAGCG
This sequence comes from Fulvimarina fulva, assembly GCF_039652615.1. Lineage (NCBI taxonomy): Bacteria > Pseudomonadati > Pseudomonadota > Alphaproteobacteria > Hyphomicrobiales > Aurantimonadaceae > Fulvimarina > Fulvimarina fulva. The sequence goes on along the minus strand of NZ_JBDJAC010000009.1, from coordinate 104,898 downwards.
CCAGCTCCTCGCCGATCTCGTCTCCCAGCAATACAAGCGCCGCGATATGGATTTTCAGCGCGGCTCGTTTCGCGTGCGCGGCGATACCATCGAGATCTTCCCGGCCCACCTTGAGGATGCCGCCTGGCGCATCTCCATGTTCGGCGACGAAATCGAGAGCATTCAGGAATTCGATCCGCTGACGGGCAGGAAGACCGACGATCTGAAGTCGGTGAAGATCTACGCCAACTCCCACTATGTCACGCCGCGCCCGACGCTCAATCAGGCGATCAAGCACATCAAGGAAGAGCTGAAGCACCGCCTCGCCGAGCTCGAAAAGGCCGGCCGCCTCTTGGAAGCCCAGCGGCTGGAACAGCGCACCCGCTTCGACATCGAGATGATCGAGGCCACCGGCTCATGCCCCGGCATCGAGAACTATTCGCGCTATCTCACGGGCCGCCAGCCCGGCCATCCGCCGCCGACCCTCTTCGAATATCTGCCCGACAACGCCCTCGTCTTCATCGACGAGTCTCACGTCACCGTGCCCCAGATCGGCGCCATGTATCGCGGCGACTTCCGCCGCAAGGCGACGCTCGCCGAATACGGCTTCCGCCTGCCGTCCTGCATGGACAACCGCCCGCTTCGCTTCGAGGAGTGGGACGCCATGCGCCCGCAGACCGTCGCGGTCTCGGCCACCCCCTCCACCTGGGAGATGGAGCAGGCCGGCGGCGTCTTCGCCGAGCAGGTCATCCGCCCCACCGGCCTCACCGATCCCCCGGTCGAGATCCGCCCGGCCCGCACCCAGGTGGACGATCTTCTCGGCGAGATCCGCGAAACCGTCGAGAAGGGCTACCGCGTCCTCTGCACGGTCCTCACCAAGCGCATGGCGGAGGATCTGACGGAATATCTCCACGAGCAGGGCATCCGCGTGCGCTACATGCATTCGGACATCGACACGCTGGAGCGCATCGAGATCATCCGCGATCTCCGCCTCGGCGCGTTCGATTGCCTCGTCGGCATCAACCTGTTGCGCGAGGGGCTGGACATTCCCGAATGCGGCCTCGTCGCCATTCTCGATGCCGACAAGGAGGGGTTTCTGCGCTCGGAAACCTCCCTCATTCAGACCATCGGCCGCGCGGCGCGTAACGTCGACGGCAAGGTGATCCTCTACGCCGACAACAAGACCGGCTCCATGGAGCGCGCCATTGCGGAAACCGACCGGCGGCGGGAAAAGCAGCTCGCCTACAACACCGAGCACGGCATCACGCCGGCTAGCGTGAAGGCCAAGATCGCCGATATTCTCGACAGCTATTACGAGAAGGATCACGTCCGGGTGGATACCGGCGGGGTTTCTGAGGATTCCGGCGCCTTCGTCGGCAACAATCTGCGCGCCCATATCGAGCATCTGGAAAAGGAGATGCGTGGCGCTGCCGCCGATCTCGACTTCGAAAAGGCCGCGAAACTCCGCGACGAGATCAAGAAGCTGCAGGCGAAGGAGCTGGAATACGGCCCCGACGCCGGATCGCCATCACCTTCCAAGGGTGGCGGAAAAGGCCGGAAGAGCGGTGGCAAGAACGCCGTCGAGGAAGCCGACCCCCTGTCCGCCGCCATCGAAATGGAAGAGGAGGCGATGTCGCCGGCCTCCGGCAAGTCGAAATACGGCAGACAAGCCAAGCGCGACCGCTCACCCGCCGGCGGCGAACGCTTCGGCCCGCGCGGCGAACCGCTGAAACCCCGTGGCTCGGGTGAGGTCGAAGCCCCGGCCTCCCTGTTCCGCAAGCCGTCTCTCGACGACATGGGCCCCGGCACGGACACCGCGACCCCGGCCTCCAACCGCCGCAATCCGGTCTTCGGGCCCGGCGGCGAACCCATTGCCTCGCGGATCAAGGGCGAGGAATCGTCCTCGGAGGAGCCGACGAGCGGCCGCTCCCTGTTCCGCAAGAACTCTCTCGACGAGATGACCGTCGGCCGCACGGAAAAGCCGGTGGACAAGGCCAAGCCGAAGAAGCCGGAAGCCCCCAAGCGCCCCACCCCCGAAAACGCCGCCGCCCCCATCCGCCGCGAACGCATCGGCCGCGGGAGCTACGAGGACGAGGGCGACGAGAAGCGGCGGAAGCGCAGGCCGACGAAGACGGGGCGTCCGGGGCGGTAAATTTATCTAGTGGCGTAAACTCGAACCATTGAGGAACGAGATTGTAGGTGCTTTACCCCTAAAACGACTCTAGATAGAGACAGCTTGAGATTGTACTGTCGGCGTAAGCGAATCATGGCATGAAATATGATAACTAAAAACGCCGATAAGGCCCTTCTTGCCTCGAGAGAAGGAGCGCCATTCGTCTTATTCAATGGCAGTTGCCTCGATTTGATTGAGGCGATGGATGACCATTATCTCGATCTAACCCTTACCTCGCCACCCTATTTTATGGGCAAATCCTATGATACATCCTATAAGGTAGATGATTTTGTAAAAGATCACTCGCGAATTGCGCCTGAAATCGCTCGGGTGACAAAGATTGATGGAAGTATTGCCTGGCAGGTCGGGCATCATGTAAAGGGCGGCGTCTGCGTTCCGCTTGACTTTCTAGCTTACAGTGCTTTCAATCAAGTACCAGGAATAAAATTAAGAAATCGAATAATATGGAGTTTTGGCCATGGGGTGCACTCGGCCCGCCGTTTTAGTGGGCGTCATGAAAGTGTTTTGTGGTTTACTCAAAGCGAAAGATATTTCTTCGACTTAGATGCTGTTCGGGTGCCGCAAAAATACCGCGGTAAGAAGTACTATAAAGGCCCCAATAAGGGTCAGTGGAGCAGTAATCCTTTGGGGAAGAATCCGGGAGATGTTTGGGAAATTCCAAACGTGAAGGCAAATCATGTGGAGAAAACAGACCACCCATGCCAGTTTCCCATCGCCTTGGCTCAAAGATTAATTCGTGCCCTTTCGCCAGCTGCTGGAGTAATCTTCGATCCGTTTAGCGGGTCGGGAAGTGCGGGCCTCGCGGCGGTGATTGAGGGGCGAAGATTTATCGGAGCAGAACTCAGTGGCGCTTTTTGCCAAACTGCGGAACGTCGCTTTCGGCAGTGGGAGGAAGGCAAATTAGGTTTCCGGCCGCTCGAAAAGCCAATCTACGAGCCCAATCCTCGTTCGACGGTCGCCAGGGATCCATTTATCGTTGAAGAGGAGATAAAGCTATGAAAGCTAAGGCGCATGCTGAAAAGCGACTCTTCATCTCGCTTTTGACGCGGGACATTAGTCTAGCGGATGCGTTTCTTGATCTGATTGATAATTCAATAAACGCTGCACTCAAAGCCAAAGCGGTTGATGACAAAAAGGCTTCGGCGTACATTGCTGTTCTGGAGAGCAATATTGTACCGCAATTCTCGGTCAACATCAAAATTCTTCCCAATGCAATAGAGATAAATGACGACTGCGGCGGCATCGCTCTGGATCACGCTCAAAACGAAGTATTTATTTTTGGCGCTCGTGATGAAGACTCCCATCACGAAGACTCGTTAAGTGTTTATGGTATTGGACTAAAGCGTGCGTTATTTAAATTAGGCCGACATGTAGAGATCATTTCCGAGCATCCGTCGGGAGGCTTCTCAATGAACCTAGACGTGATGAAATGGGAAAAAGATACTGAGCAGCCTTGGACATTTCCTATCGCCCCTAGATTGCCTTCAGAGAAAGGGACGACTAAAATCACCATCTCTGGTATCTATACGGCAGTGGCCTCTAGGTTGGAAGATACCGCGTTCATCGAAGAACTAAAACGGCGCGTTTCCGTTGCCTATTCTTTTTTCACCGCGAAGATTGTAAATGTATATATAAACAAAGAGAAGGTTCCATCAAGGCAGGCTACAATTAGTACAAATAAGGCGACTGACTCCTTTACGGTTGATAACGTGTCGGTCACTATTATGGCTGGGCTAGGAACTCCGTTGGATAAGCGATACGTTGCAGACCGCGCCGGTTGGAATGTTTACTGCAACGGTCGGGCTGTCATTTCTTACGATAAAAATGCATTAACCGGGTGGGGTATAGATGGTTACCTTCCATCTTTTCAGCCTAAACATCGGCCTTTTGTCGGGCTTGTATTTTTCGCATCAGACCAACCAGAGGCTCTTCCATGGACAACAACAAAATTGGGCGTGAATACCGATAATCTTATATGGCAGCGCACTCTTAAACGTATGGCCGACGTCGGAAGGCAGGTTACACGGTTCCTTGATAGTCGATATCAAGAGGATGGCACAACGATAACAACAGATGAGCTATCTGATGCGATCGGCGAGTCTTCTGCTGTGCGCCTTTCTCCATCTGGTGCGGCTACGACTTTCAAAGCTCCAGTCAGAAAATCCAGTCCCACTACGTCGATACAATACAGAGTAGACAAAAAAGAGTTGGTAGCCGTGAAGGAGGCTATCGGAAACAGATCTATGTCCAATAGCGACGTCGGAAGATATACCTACGACTATTTCCGCGAAAACGAGATTGATTGATGGCTAAGTCGACCGCTTCGTTCATCGCTTATGATGTTCGGCCGGAGAAGCAAATCGAGAGGCGAGCCATAGTTGAATATCTCGGCTTGGCTCGTCAGTCCGGTTTTACAATCTCTGACTACCGTTATGTGGGTTTTGGCGGAACTAAATTTATTGATTTCCAAATGATGGAGAGATACATAGGTTTCTCTGACTATGTAAGTGTAGAACGGGACCATGATATATTCAATCGGTGCAAGTTCAACAAGCCATTTCATGGAATTAGGATGCACGAGGGGGAGTTTTCGGATTTTTTATTGGTGGATGAGACGACAAGAAACACAGTATTTTGGGTTGATCTTGAGTCCACAATATCTCCGTCAGTCGCGGAATTGACAAATTCGCTCGCTGAGAATGCTAAGGCGGGTGATGTGGTCTTCTTTACAATTTGTGCTGAGCCACCAGCAGGAACGGGCAGGAAAAGCGATCGACAGCGAAAAGATGTGATTCGGTCAAAATTTCCTGCAATGAAGAGCCTTATTGCCAGCTTGCCAGCGAACAATTTCAATGACAAGAACTTTCCGACGGTCAGTGGGATTCTTCTGTCTAAGATGCTGAGGAACAGTTTTGCAACACGAAGGCAGGATGGAATATTCAATATTCATCTTAAGATTATTTATGCGGATAGCGCCAATATGTGTACGATAGGCGGTGTATTCGGTAAAAGAAAATCCGGCAGCGCAGCCAAGTTGGGGCGTGCAGTGCGCGCGAAAATGTCCCCGATATACAAAGGGAAGGAGAGGGAGTTTTATAGAATTCCGCAGTTTAATTTTACAGAGCTGGAGAGAATTTTATTGCACAAGAGTGATATGACTAAGCAGGACGGCTATTCAAGAAGGTTGCAACAGTTGGGTATCGAGCGCGGCACTCTCGAAGAATATGAACGCATCGCGAGATTTGTTCCGAAATATATCGAAACAGCGTTTTAGATACCAATCTGGATAAGGCGATGCGGGTGAGACATTCGAAGGGTTTTGTTTCCGCGACTATTACGTGCACTCGCGGTTTTGTGGTTCTTCAACGGTAACAATCTTATCCCCATCCCACACCACACCCCCATACTTCCATCACCATTCGCCCAAAGGGCACGGGTGATCGCCGGGATCGCTTTCGGGCGGATGGTGCGGGTCTGCGGCATGGTCTCTTCCGGAGGGACTCATGTCCCGGACGGCTCGCGGCTCCGTTGGCTCCTCGTGTAATACGGCACGGGTGTGGATTGGCCCACTTGAACCTGCCCTCGGGCGGGTGAAACGCCAACAGCCGCTCGAATCTTGGGGTCTGGCCTTGGCCGGGCCGCTCCATCCCCCCTTCACCGGCCCGAAAGGCGCGGCGCGAGGCTGGCATGGATCGGTTCGGGCAGGGCAGGGGCCGAAGGTTCGGGCGAAGCGAGTTCGACAAACCCCGCGCGGTGCGCTGGAGGCGAGCCGTAATAAACAAAAATTCGGAGGGCTTGCCTCCGGCGCATCGCCGCCCTGATCGAGGCGCGGCGGAAAACCGGCGTCTCCGACGCCGACGAGAGGAAGACCGATCAACCCGGCCGCGATGCGGTGCGCGCCGGCAGGCATGGGCGAGAGAATTCGGGGCAGGATGCATAAAAAAGCCGCCCCGGCTTATGCCGGAACGGCTCGGGTTCCCCTCAGAACTGGTCTGGTCAGCCGCCGATCATCATCAGCGCGACCGGAAGGCCCACCAGCATGAATGCCGCGGCGATACCGAGGCTCGGCGAGTGTCTTGTTGCCTTCATCGCGAATTCCCCTCTTCGCTGTTTCAGATGCCAACAGGGTCAGGGCACAGGCTAAATGAAGCGTTAACGTGACCGCTCAAACAGTCGTGTTCCACCTGTGACATAAATGACGAAACCAATGGCGGCCCAATGCATTAGCGCGGCGGAATGGAATAGGTGGCCGTCGCATGGGCGACGAGATCGCCGTCGCTTTCGTTGACGATCGAGACCTCCGTCACCGCCAGCCGGCTGCCGAGCTTCAGCACCTGTCCCTTGCCGAGGATCGCGCCGGGCTGGGGCTTCTTCAGGAAATTGATGTTGAGATTGGTCGTCACCGTCAGCGCCTTTGGCCCGACTTCGGTGAGGATCGACAGCCAGCCGGCAACGTCCGCAATGGCAAACAGCGTCGGGCCGGACACCGTGCCGCCAGGCCTCAAGTGCCGCTTTTCCGTCTCGAGCTTCAGTGTCGCCCGGCGTGGGCTCACCTCGGCGACGCTGAGGCCCGGCATGGCTTCGGAGAGTTCGGGAAAGTGCTCGGTGAGAAACGCGTTCATCGCGTCCACGCTATCGATCGCCTGCATGTGTCGGCCCTCCCGCCTTGCTTCCCGCTGCCCCGTCGCCCTATCCTGAGCCGCGAAAGCAGTCCTGAATCTGCTTGTCTTTCAACCTCGCTGATGACGGGTTGGCTATACGAGGCGGGTCGCTCTGCCAATGGCAGGCCCGAAATCGAACCGAACCATTCCGGCGACTTTTGTCGCCGCCACCGCCCTCAAGCTCACGATCTGAAGAGACCCATCTTGGCCGATATCGTCGAATTGTCGCCCGAAGCAAAAAGCGATGCCCTGATCACGGTGGAGGAGGGGCCGGGCATTACCCGGATCGTCCTCGACAACCCGCCGGCGAACGTGTTGTCCATCGCGATGATGGAGACCCTGAAGGCCGAGTTCGAGCGCTGCGGGAAAAATGCCGATTGCCGCGTCGTCATCCTCGCGGCCAGGGGCGAGACCTTTTGCGCCGGCCACGACCTGAAGGAGCTCACCGCCCACCGCACCGACGAGGACGGCGGCCGCGCTTTCTATGAAAAGACCATGCGGCTCTGCTCGGACCTGATGCAGACTATCGTCCGCCTGCCGCAGCCGGTCATCGCCGAGGTCGGCGGGTTCGCCACCGCCGCCGGCTGCCAGCTGGTCGCGTCCTGCGATCTGGCCATCGCGTCCGAGGAAGCCCAGTTCCAGACGCCGGGCGTCCATATCGGCCTGTTCTGCTCGACGCCCATGGTGGCCCTCTCGCGCAACGTCGCTCCCAAGCATGCGATGGAAATGCTCCTCACCGGCGAGCGGATCGATGCGCGCTCCGCCCGCGAGTTCGGCCTCATCAACCGGGTCGTGCCGCCGGAATATCTCGGCACGATCATCGGCAAATACGCGACCACCATCGCATCCAAGTCGCCGCTCACGGTGAAAACCGGCAAGGAAGCCTTCTACCGCCAGCTGGAGATGCCCCTGTCGGAGGCCTACGACTATGCGGCCCGCACCATGGTCGACAACATGATGGCCAAGGACGCCGAGGAGGGCATCGGCGCGTTCCTGGAAAAGCGCAAACCGGAATGGACCGGGAAGTAGCGAGAGCCGAACATGAAAAAGGCGGCGCCAAACGGCACCGCCTTTCGGTTCTCAGAGATCGAAAGCCGTATCAGGCGGCCGCGTGGTGCAGGCGGGCGTTGAGGAACGGCGAGGTCTTGGAACGGTCGAGCGCCTTTGCGCCGGCGAGCACTGCGAGATCGGCGATCGGCTCGATAATCACGACCAGCATGTAGGCCGCGCCGAAGGATGCGACCGAGGCAAGGTTTTCGGCGCCGAAGCCTTGACCATAGAATGCCCAGAAGCCGACCCAGGCGACAATTCCGCCCTGGAAGGCCGTCGAGAGCTTGAAGGCCTGCATGTAACTCAGGTCCACATAGGCCGTCTGAGGCGCGATGATGCGGCGCGCCAGATGGCTGATGGCAAAGAGCGGCACGATGAGCGTCGTCAGGTTCATGCCGTATTGGGGCAGGTCGAAGGGGGCGAAGAACAGGCCCTGGAAGAGAAGCCCAAGCGCGAGACCGATGGAGGCCGCGCCGCCGCCGAAGAGCAGGAAGAGCGTCGAGCCGAGGATGAAGTGAACTTCGGAAACGCCCACCGGATAGTGGGGGAGGATCTGAAAGAAGGCGAAGACGAGGCCGGTCGCTGCCATGGACCGGGTTGCGAGCGCGGTCAGGCCGCCGTCGTGCCGGATCGTGTCTAGCGCCATCTTGCCCATGAGGCCGAGGGAGGCGACGCCCGTCGCATAGCTGAGTGCAATCTTGGCGCCGTCGACGACGCCGGGTTCGATATGCATGATAAAGTCCTTTCCGCGCCCGCCGCGCGAAGGTTGTTACGACATGCGCCATGCTCGGCGCGTTGACGATGGCAGGTCTCCTGGCTTGCGGGTCGTCGCTTTGCCCACCTTCCCGGCTTTGAAAAAGCCAGTGGTGTCTCGGGCATTGCTCGGCGCATACAGTTGCGGGGGCAGCCACGGTCTTGGCCCCTGATGGGTAAGCCGCACCGTGTTCCCTTTTCATCCGCTTCGCGTTCGCTCGGCGGAACCATCGATGTCGAGGAATAGGCCAGTTCAGGCCGGGTGCCAAGAGCGGCGCGAAAACGTCTGCACGGGCAGCCGCCACGTGATCCTGGGAAAACGGCTCAGGACGCTGGCCGTCACTTGCCCTCGCGCATTTCGCGCTGGCGCATGGGCATGGAATCGATTGCGCTGAAGATTGCGCGCGGATCGACCACCTCGCGCCACCGCTTCTTCTCACCGCCATCCTTGCCGATAAGGATGACGGTAAAGGCCTCTATCGGAACGCAATAGGTTTCGCGCAGCGTCCGGTTGAGCGGCCTGCTCGACGGAGGCAGGAGTTTGAGACCCTGCGGCCCGAATCGCACGAAGGGATCGCCGGTATCACCGGCGACGAGAAGGATCACCACATCTCTCTCGTCGATCATATCGCTCGATTGCCTGAAGAGATCGACCTGGCGCGTGAGTTGAGCCTCTCCAAGAGATGGCGCGAAGACGAGGACGGGTCGCGCTTCCCATCGATACGCCGACAGCGGACCGGCTGATGCGGATAAGGTCATCATGGCGAGCCCGGTGATGATTGCGAGACAGGAAAAGATGAATCGGCGCATAGGGTTTAAGATGGGACTGCAAGGTGCGAGTGCGATCACGATGCGGCATTTCGCTCGACCGGCTCCTCTTTGCCAACTCCCCTTTGCAAGTCGTAGCATCCTGCCCGGAACTTCTGCGGTGGGACATTTGCCGAGCGCTTCATTGCTTTCGCCGGCTAAAAATCCGCGAACTCATTCACGTCTGAAGCATTTGACCTTCAACACACCGCTCACCGTCGCTCCGAACACGTTTGTCGCCGGAGAATTCCGTCAGCGCGGTCAAATCGGAAGGGATATTGCATGTCGAACACGTATCAGGAGCCGGTTCGCTTTCACCCGGGCGTCGAAACCATGGAGGAAAAGGAAGGTGAAACGCTCGCCGATCTGAAAGACTCTTTCGACCACATCGTCGAGACGACGAAGGAGGATTATGGCCGCGCGGTTCGCGGTGTCCACGCCAAAAACCATGGCGAACTGTTCGGCACGATGACGGTCAAGCCAGACCTGCCGCCCGAATATCGCCAGGGGCTTTTCGAAAGCGCGAAAGAGCATCCGGTCATCATGCGGTTCTCCACGAACCCTGGAGACATCCTGGACGATTCCGTGTCGGTGCCACGCGGTCTTGCGGTGAAGGTCCTGAATGTCGAGGGCGATCGCCTTCCGGGCTCCGAAAAGGCGACGACACAGGACTTCGTCCTTATCAACGGCCCGGTGTTCTCGGCAGCCTCGGCTGCGGATTTCTCAAAGACGCTCGGGTTGCTCGCAAAGACGACCGATCGGATGGAAGGTGCGAAGAAGGTCGCCTCGGCTTTCCTGCAGGTGGTCAACAAGGGGTTGGAGAAGACGGGTCTTGGCGGGTCGCCGACGATCCAGACGCTTGGCGGCGCCCCCGACACACATCCTCTCGGCCAGACGTTCTTCAGCCAGACAGCCTACCGATACGGGGATTATATCGCGAAATTCCAGGTTGCTCCGGCAGGCGGCCAGGCAAAGAAGGTCGAAGGCGACAACCTGAAGATAAATGGCCGACCCGACGCCATTCGGGAGGAGATGAACGCGACGACCCGGGGTGGTGGTGCGAGTTTCGAACTGCGGGTTCAGCTCTGCCGGGATCTGGAGGCGATGCCCGTCGAGGATCCAACCGTCGAATGGAGCGAAGAGGAAAGCCCCTTCGTGCCGGTCGCAACGATCCATGTCGAAGCGCAGCCGGCCTACGAGGAAGACCGCAATCGACAACTCGACGACGAGCTTCGCTTTTCGCCCTGGACCGGGCTTGCCGCCCATCAGCCGCTTGGCGGTGTCAATCGTGTGCGAAAGCAATCCTATGAGGAAAGCAGCAAGTTGAGATCCAAGCTCAACGGATGCCCGATCCATGAGCCTCGCTCACGCAGCGAAATCGATATCGATGCATGAGCGCAATATGAAAAAGGGCCGGCGTCGAGCCGGCCCTTTTCGTATCGACCTGATCCCGGCAGCACCAGATGCCACCGGATTTCGTTTGATCGGTATTCGCTCAATACCGCCGCGGCGCGCGGCGGCTGCCGCGACCCGTAAACTTCCGGGCGACCCAGCCCACGAAGATGGCTTTCAGAATACTGCGGATCATCGCTCAACTCCCGTTTCTGTGCGTCATTAAACTGTCAGATGCCAGAATAATGCGGCCGCGTGGGAAGAGTTGCATCGACGGATCTGCACGCAATACGTGCGGACACTTGGCGGTTCGTTTCTTGAAATCACGGACTTGACGACAGCCCGGGGGTTTCATGTTACGAAAGGGATGATCAATAATTTTGAGAAATGGAGAAGGCATGGCCGAAACCGAGTCTGGCGGAGAAGTCAAAACGAGGGCTCTGGGCCCCTTTCCCCATGTCAGTGTGCCCGTGTTTATCGTCTCGGCCATCCTGATTCTTGGCTTCATCGTCTTCGGCGCCTTTTTCACGGAATTGGCCTCGGAGCTCTTTCCCTGGCTTCAAAAGGAGATCGTGAATAAGTTTGGCTGGCTGTTCATCATCATCGTGAATGTCGCGCTCGTCTTGAGCTTCTACCTGGCGCTTAGCCGGTTCGGCGATATACGTCTTGGCGCGCAGACCGAACAACCTGAATACAGCCTGTTCAACTGGATCGCGATGCTGTTTTCGGCCGGCATCGGTGTCGGCCTCGTCTATTGGGGCGTCGCAGAGCCGCTCTTTCACTATTTCTCGCCTCCGCTGGAGGAGCCGGAGACAGCCGCCGCCGCCAAGGAGGCGATGGTTCTGTCGTTTCTCCATTGGGGACTTCATGCGTGGGCGATTTACGCGATGGTGGGACTGTCGCTTGCCTATTTCCATTTTCGTCACGGATTGCCGCTGTCCATCCGCTCGGCCCTGTTTCCGCTTATCGGCAAGAAAATCTACGGCCCTATAGGCCACATCGTCGACATACTCGCGGTGTTCGGCACCATGTTCGGTATCGTGACCACGCTCGGTCTCGGTGTGATCCAGCTCAATGACGGTCTGGAAACGATCTTCGGCGTTCCCAACAATGTCTTCGTCCAGATCATCCTCATCGCAGGCGTGACCGCCTTGGCGGCGACGTCCGTGATGATGGGGCTCGACGACGGTATCCGCCGTCTGTCGGCTTTCAATATCTGGCTGACCGTTGTGCTTCTCGTCTTTGCGGTGAGTTTCGGGCCGACGCTCTTTATCTTCGACAGCTTTCTCGAAAACACCGGCAACTACCTCTCCGAGATAATCACCTTCGGCTCCTGGGCCGAAGCCTATTCGGGCACCGACTGGCAGGTGAACTGGACGATCTTCTACTGGGCGTGGTGGATTTCCTGGTCGCCATTCGTCGGCATCTTCATTGCCCGCATCTCGCGTGGGCGCACGATTCGGGAATTCATTCTGGGCGTTCTGTTCATTCCGTCCGCGATCCTGTTCTTCTGGTTCACGGCTTTCGGCGGCGTTGCGGTCGAGATGAGCCTCAACGGCGATCCGGGACTGATCGAGGCCACGAAGGAAAGCTATGGCAACACGATCTTCGTGCTGATGGAATCCTATCCCCTCACGCCTATCGTACAGACCCTGATTCTCGTCATGATCGCGGTTTGGTTCGTGACCTCGTCGGACTCGGGCAGCTTCGTGATCGATATGCTGACCGCCGGCGGCCATGACGATCCACCCAAGATCCAGCGCCTTTTCTGGGCCTCGACCGAGGGCGCGATTGCGGCGATCCTGCTCGCTGCGGGCGGATTGAACGCTCTTCAGGCCGCGGCCGTTATCGCCGGTTTCCCGTTTGCGTTCGTCTTGCTGTTGTTGATGTGGGGACTTCTTCGGGCCCTCGGTCGCGACAAGCTTCAGCTCTACAGGAACGAGCAGTTCTACCGGAACGATGCGGAGGCCGAGGCTGCAAATCCGAGCCCCTTCGTTGACGAGAAATTGCTCAAGGGTCCGCCCCAGCTTCTGGGAGATCGCGGCCAACCCGCGGAATAGGACCAGGATAGGAGAACTCCGCCGGGCGAATGGCTTTCGTCCGGCGTGAATTTGCGCGGATCGCCTCGGTTTCGCCGACATCAAGCACGCTGCCCCCAGTCGTCACGCAGCCTGCATGGACGCGTTAACGATGAGTTGAGCTAAGCTTTGCGGGCTTGAAAAAGTTGCGTTATCAGTGGGATCAGGACATTTCTGGTTCCTCATCTGCAGCACGGAATACACTGTCGGGGGTGTCTGACCTCACACCTTGCAGGATTTTGAAGGGTCGTCAGCGCGCGTCGGTCGCGAGGGCGGCCCATTTTTTTACGCACAATCTTAAGAGGCGAAATCGCAATCAAACAGGTCAAGACAGGCACCAGTTTTTTGATTGCGCATCCGTGTGATCTGAAGACGCATGAAACTTTTCGGCCCTATTATTTTTGTGGTCTGATCCCGGCATGCGCGCCCTGTCATAGCGCCGGATGAATGAATTGACCCGTTGGGTCAATCCACGCCCGGCAAACGGCTCAAACGCCGCTTGGGCTGCCGACGACCCATGAAACCGATGGTTTCAAAGGTCCGCCGGTATAAGCCGCAGCTTTGACACGTAGGCCGGAATCAAAGAACGAGGACCCTCAATCTTGTTTTGAGTGGAGCTTTCGAGTTTGACATGTGAACCGAGACTCGTCGCAAGCGGGGCTTGAACGTCCAATTCGCTCAACCCGCTTGCCATTCGACCTGAGACAAGCCGCACCGGATACGACGTGACACCACAGCCCGACCCTTATCAACCGATCCGCCGCCGGCCGCCGCCGGCCTTCAACGCACCGGGGATCATCCTTGTCTGCATCGCGGTTCTGGTGGCCGTCCATCTCTTCCGTGTCTATGTGGCGGGGCCGGAACTGGATCGCTCCATGATCCTGAACCTTGCCTTCATACCCGGCTGCTACGGGGATCTGGCGATCGACTGCTCGGACCGACTTGCCGGCGCCGATTACTGGACGCCGGTCACCTACATGCTGCTGCATGGCGATGGCATGCATATCGGCCTGAACAGCTTGTGGCTCCTGGTTTTCGGAACCCCGGTCGCCCGTCGCCTTGGCGCCCAGCGCTTTCTCGCCTTCTCCGTTGCCGGGTCCGTCGCGGGCGCGGCGCTGTTCTTCCTGCTCAATCCCGATCTGCTTGCGCCCGTCATCGGGGCGTCGGGTGCCGTCTCTGCCATGATGGGGGGAGCAAGCCGTTTCGCACTCCCGCGCGGCGGGCGAATCAGTCTCATGCGCAGCGATATGCGGCTCCCGCTGGAGCCGATCGCGACATGCCTCACCAATCGGACGGTTCTCGTATTCGTCGCTGCGTTTTTCGGCACGAACTTCCTGTTTTCGACCGGTCTCGGCGGCGCATTGGGTGAGGGCAATGTCGCCTGGGAGGCTCATCTGGGCGGCTTTGCGTTCGGGTTCCTGGGCTTTTCGCTGTTCGATCGACGCAGCCCGCCGACCCGCATCGCCTGACTTCGTGCAAAAAGCCCACTTGCGGGAAAGGACACTCCGTCGCACGATATGGTCAAAGGGTGCCGTAAATCGGGAGTGAAATGGCATGACGATCAGGCGAATTCTGGAAGATAAAGGGCGCGACGTGACGACCCTGACGCCGAATGTGACTCTGGCGGAGGTTGCGTCGGTTCTTTCGCAAAAGCGGATCGGCGCGATTATTCTCGTCGAGGACGACGGGCGATTGGCGGGCATCGTCTCGGAGCGTGACATCGTGCGCGTGATCGCGGCAAGCGGACCCGACATTCTCAAGCATCCGGTCAAGGAGGCGATGACGCCGAAGGTCATCACGGTGCGCGAGGACATGACGATCGATGCGGCGTTGCAGCTGATGACGGAAAAACGTTTCCGCCACCTGCCTGTCGTCGATGAAAACGAGGCGCTCGTCGGTTTCGTTTCAATTGGCGATGTCGTGAAGCGCAAGATCTCCGAAGCCGAGGCCGAGGCTTCGATGATGCGGGACTATATCCATACCAGCTGACACTTCGCCTGGCGGGACGCGGAATTCGGATATCCGCGAAACGACTGAACCCGTTGCAAGCTGCAGCCGAGCAGCTGACAAGGATATTCGCCCATCGGTGAGTGCTCGGCCGACGAACTGCGTCAATTCTTCCGGGCTGCCGAAAATCGGCATGAAACCGATGGTCTTGAAAGGTCGCCGGGATCACTCGTTGATCCGGGCGGCCTCCATGGCGATCTTCCTGATTTCCGATATCCGGGATCTCGCTGCCTCATAGCCGAGATCGATCGCTTCCCCGGCGCGGTTGAATTCCGACATGCCGATCTCGCGCACGCGCGGGATGATGGAAAGGTCCGGCGGGTCGCCGGCCAGGCGCGCGCGCGAAATGCGGTCCTGGATGATGTTGAAGGCGTCGACCATGGAGCGCAGGATGCCGAACCGTTCGTGCCTGGCGCGGCTTGCATCCGTATGGCGGCGCTCATGGCCAATGCCGCTGGTCGAGGCATCCGTATCGCAGGCTTTGAGCCGCACAACCGCTGCCCGGCCGTAGAGATCCTGGCTGAGATTGACGGCGACCACCATTCGCTCTTCCATGGTGCGGCAGACATTGGCGGGCACAGGATTGACCAGTGCGCCGTCGAGGAGACGCCGTCCGGCACAGTCCACCGGTCCGAACACGCCGGGCAGGGCATAGGAGGCGCGCATCGCGAGCACCAGCGAACCGCTGTCGATCCAGACCTCGTGGCCCGAGCGGGAATCGGTCGCAACGGCGACGAACGGTCGTGTCAGGTCCTCGATGGCGATGCCATGGAGGGAGTCCGTGAGCCGGTCGGACAGGCGCATGCCCCGGATGAGACCGGAGCCGCCGAGATGAAAATCGAGAAAGCGGAACATGCCGCGCCGGGTCAGCGAGCGCGCGAATGCTTCCAGCTCGTCCAGTTTGCCGGCGAGATAGCATCCTCCCACCAGCGCGCCGATGGAGGTTCCGGCGATCATCGAGATCGGAATTTCCGCTTCTTCGAGGGCGCGGATCACGCCGATATGCGCCCAGCCTTTTGCCGCGCCGCCTCCGAGCGCCAAGGCTATGCCCTCACGATCTTCCTTGCGCCGCCGTTGCGGCTCCGATGATTGATCCCTGTCGAAATTGGAGGGGCCGTTATCGTCCTTCACAAGAACAGGCTCGGCATGTTCGCGCCAATGAAGTACTCGTTGCAGCATCTTCGCACCTTCGATCTCCTGTTCGTCTCCTCCAGATCGGCGAGATCCCCAGTCTACAGGTGCGAACTTTCACGAAATTGAAGGAATAAGATTTCGGTTCTTTAAATCGATCTGGCGGTAGAAGCAGCTGCTGCGCCCGGTGTGACAGGTGTCTTCCGGCTTGGCGGAGGTGACGGAAAGCCACACGGCGTCCTGATCGCAGTCGACGTGGATTGCGTGGACAGTCTGGAGAGCACCCGAGGTTTCGCCCTTCTTCCAGAGGGTCTGGCGCGAGCGCGACCAGTAATGGGCGATGCCGGTCTCGATCGTGCGTTCGAGCGCCTCGGCATTCATGTGGGCAACCATCACCGGCCGGCCCGTTTCGTAGTCGGTCACGACGGCCGTCACGAGGCCGTTGGCATCGAAGCGCGGGCGAAGGGTCGAACCCTCCTCCTGTTCGCGGGCCTCGGCAGGTTCTGCGAAATTGGCCGACATCGACGCGCGATCAGGCTGACTGGCCGACGAGCTTCATGAAGCGGCGGCTCAATTCCTTGTCGGTCTTGAATTCGCCGTTGAAGGCCGTCGTGATCGTGGTCGCATCCTTGGAGCGGATACCGCGCATCGACATGCAGAGATGCTCGGCTTCGATCATGACCGCGACGCCCGAGGGCTGAAGCAGCCGCTGCATGGCGTCGGCGATCTGCGCCGTCATCGATTCCTGGGTCTGCAGCCGGCGGCCGTAGATGTCGACGAGGCGGGCGATCTTGGAGAGGCCAAGAACCCGTCCATTCGGCACATAGGCGACATGGGCCTTGCCGATGATCGGCACCATGTGATGCTCGCAATGGGAATGGAAGTCGATGTCCTTGACGAGAACCATGTCCTCGTAGCCCGAGACGTCCTCGAAGGTGCGGCCGAGCACATCGGCAGCATCCTGCTTGTAGCCACCGAACAGCTCGTCATAGGCTTTGACGACGCGAGCCGGGGTTTCGAGCAGGCCTTCGCGGGTAGGATCCTCGCCCATCCAGCGCAGAAGCGTGCGGACGGCTTCCTCGGCTTCGGCGCGGTCTGGCCGTTCGCTATCCTCGATCTGAGAGCGATCCGGAAATTGCTTCACGACAGCTTCCATGGCAAATTTCTCCCTCAGATGCGGGATACGCGCTGCCACCCACACGGAGTGGACATCGGGGGCTTCCTGGGTCGGGACCGGCAGGGTCGTCTTGGTATCCTTGGTCACGACGTCTCCAGTTTCGCCGTACGATCAAATCGCTTGCCGCGGCAAGGTGCCCCGGCTGCGCAGTTGACAAGAGCCTGGACCTTTCGGCCTCTCGTTGTCGGGCCTATATAATGGCGTCAAGCGACGAATGATAGACAAGAAACGCGGGATATCCTGGCGGAATCGCCTTTGCGATCCGCAAGGGGAGATAAATAGCAGGTTCGCATTATGATCGACGACGTCTACAACACGCGCATCCTCGAACTGGCCGGCAACATCCCGCGAACGGGCCGGCTCGAAAGTCCGGATGCGAGCGCCACGACCCATTCGAAGCTCTGCGGTTCGACCGTGACGATCGATCTGAAGCTCGAAGACGGGGCCGTGTCCGATTTCGCGCATGAGGTGAAGGCCTGCGCACTGGGGCAGGCGTCTTCATCGGTCATGGCCCGCAACATCATCGGCGCGACGCCGGACGAGCTTCGCGCGGTACGTCAAGAAATGCGCGCCATGCTGAAGGAAAACGGTCCTGTACCCGAAGGTCGCTTTGCGGATCTCAAATATCTCGAACCGGTGCGTGAGTATAAAGCGCGCCACGCGTCCACCTTGCTGACCTTCGATGCCGTCGTCTCAGCCCTCGACCAGATCGAGGCCGGTTCGGCCAAGGAAACCGCTGCGGCCTGACGAAGGCGGCTATGGTCGTCTCGAAGCGATGACGCTGATTGCGACGCCGTCCGAAGCCTGGGACATTCGTTGGGAGATGGCGCAGGGTGCTATCTCGCTTCGTTCGTCTGAGCGAATTCTTGAAGGTGCTGGCGAGCACCGGTCTCTTGATCTCTCACATCCTGCGGTAGGCGACGATGTCCCGTAACTACGATGGTGCATGGCGCAAGACGCCCGGCCGCCTGATCGGCACGGGCCTTATCCGCGCCTATCAGCTCACCTTTTCGCCGCTGATCGGCGGCCATTGCCGGCATCTGCCAACCTGCTCCGAATACGGATATGAGGCGATCGCCCGCCACGGGCTGTTGCGCGGCGGCTGGCTGACGGCCAAACGCGTCGGGCGATGCGGTCCGTTCGGCAGGGGCGGCATCGACAACGTGCCGGACTAGCTTTCGCCGTTAGTCCGCAACCGGAATGCGCAGCACCTGGCCGGGGAAGATCACGTTGGGGTCTTCGATGATGTGGGCGTTCGCCCGCTGGATCACCCGGAACTGGCCCCGATCGTCATAGAAGCGCTGGGCGATCGCCGAGAGACTGTCACCGCGTTGGACGGTATAGTTGCGGAAGCCGACATAGCCCTCGAGGATCATCGGGCCGTAGAACACCGGCACCGTCACCATCGGGGGCGGCGCTTCTCCGCCGCCGGCGGTATCGTCGGACACGGTGACGAACAACCGGCTCAGCTTGAACGCCACATCGCTCGGGATGTCGATCTCGCCCTGGAATTGACGGATCGAGGTCGATCCCACCTGGACGAAGCTGATGATCTCGTCATGGCCTTCGCTGACGGAGACGCTCAAGGTGCCTTCGAAAGCGACCGCATTTCCGGCAAGGAGGATGGTATTCGAAACGAGATCGAAGGGCTTTGGCTGCAGCAACTCGATGTTCATCGAAGCAACTCCTTCACACGTCCCTGGCTAAAAAAATACGGGCTTATGCGATCAGAGACAATTCGACGTCGCGTCCCCTTTATGACCTTCGGTTCTTATAGCCAGCCTGGAAATCTGATAATACTCGCCTATCTCGCGTGATCAAGGATAGGAGAGAGACAGCAAAATAGAAGCATTTTGGTCTAAGTGCTTCGTAGTAAAGAAGCTAAAATTCAGCGAAATTGGTGTATGTTATGCGGTCGCTTCACGCTAAGAGATATTCACTCTTCAATTAATAAATCGATAAAATTAAATCTTTTCTGTAAATATAGAAATAAATAAAATTGTATTTTTTGTTGAGCAGCGCAATGGCATCTGTAAACTACTCGGTTGAATTGCTGCCTTTCTCATTTTCTCTCTGCGCCTCGCGGAGGGAATCGGATCGGCCGAGTAGGTATCCTGCTATAGTTCCGAATAGACCAAGCGCAGGTGCGATTTGTTCATTTGTGAAGCCGCTACTTATTAGGACCAATGTGCCTATGATAATCAAGGTTACCGTGTAAATCTTGGCGATATGATCAGTTTTTTCTTTTACAACATTACGAAGAAGAAAGTATTCTATGGTCAAAATAAACGTTCCAAATATCAAGATTACTATTGATAGCCAAAATTCTCTGTTTGTCATCAGGCTTGCCGCGCCTGCCCTCTTAATACCCTGTGAGGTTGGAGAGTTGCGCGACTTAGATTCGGGAGATGGCGTTGCCTCTTGTGTTGTGGGAGTTTCTTCGGGTATGGACTGCGAGTATGAAATATTAAGAAATAAAAAAGCCGCTATAATAAGGCCGAGAAGGAATGCGAAACGCTTCGAGTATGTCATCATATTTCAATCGGTCAGTTGATATATGTCAAACGCATTTTTGCTTTGGTTCCATTCTAAAGAATATCTCTCTTGATTATCTAAATCATAATGAACCTTGACTTGATTGGTCCACATCTCGAATTCAAATGCCTCTGTATTACAGTTGTCGCACAGAATTGTTGCCCCAGACCCAGATTCAAGCGTGTTGCTACTCCAAACCCCACCTTTCGGTCTTATATTATAATTAAGAGGCTGTCCTGATCTATTTACGATATAGATTTCACTCGGTGTAAGCGATGGCATTGTTGAGCTACCGGAATTCGAAGATCTATGTATATGCGGACAACCTTCCATCCATCCGTTGAACGGTAGTTTTATCTTGCATTTTGGATGCGAATAAGCGCTTGAGGCAATCATGCTCATGCTGAAGATCAAAATGCATGCCAAATTTCGCATTGCGACAACATCCTCGGCTAGGAGTGACTGTTGGCTTTTAAAACATAGCGCTACGAAATCAATAATATTCCCTATATAAACGCTACGTCAAGTAATTTCTTTCCTTGCGGAACAACTTCTCCAAATGCGCGGCTGTGCTCGGTTACCTTTCGCTTGAGCCGGTCGCGGCTTCAGCATATATCGGCCCGGCGTCCGAGAGCATGTGGGCGCTCATTTATCACCCCACCCGCGCTCGTTGGCGGGACTGGACCACCAGGAGCAGACCGATGGCGGAAGCCGTTTCCCTTACCTTTCCCGATGGCTCGATCAAGGAATACGCGCCTGAGACGAGCGGCGCTGAGATCGCAACGGGCATCTCGAAATCTCTCGGCAAGAAGGCCGTCGCCTATGCGCTCGACGGCGAGGTGCGCGATCTGGCCGATCCCGTCGGCCGGAACGGCGCGCTCGAAATCCTGACGCGGGACGATCCGCGCGCCCTCGAACTTATCCGGCACGACTGCGCCCATGTGCTGGCCGAGGCCGTGCAGGAGCTCTGGCCGGGCACGCAAGTGACCATCGGCCCGGTCATCGAGAACGGCTTTTACTACGATTTTGCCCGCGAAACGCCGTTCACGCCGGAAGATCTGCCGGTCATCGAAAAGAAGATGAGCGAGATCATCCAGCGCAACAAGCCCTTCACCAAGGAGGTCTGGTCGCGCGCCCAGGCCAGCGACGTCTTCGCCAAGAAGGGCGAGGGCTTCAAGGTCGAGCTGGTCGATGCGATCCCCGAGGATCAGGACCTGAAGATCTACAGGCAGGGTGACTGGTTCGATCTCTGCCGCGGGCCGCATATGGCGTCGACCGGCCAGATCGGCGACGCCTTCAAGCTGATGAAGACGGCCGGCGCATACTGGCGCGGGGACTCCACGCGGCCGATGCTCAGCCGCATCTATGGCACGGCCTGGGCCTCCAAGGAGCAGCTGAAAAACTACCTCACCATGCTCGAAGAGGCCGAAAAGCGCGACCACCGCAAGCTTGGCCGCGAGATGGATCTCTTCCACTTCCAGGAAGAGGGGCCGGGCGTCGTCTTTTGGCACTCCAAGGGCTGGCGCATGTTCCAGTCGCTGGTGTCCTATATGCGACGGCGGCTCGAAGGCACCTATGACGAGGTGAACGCGCCGCAGATCCTCGACAAGTCGTTGTGGGAGACCTCCGGCCACTGGGGCTGGTATCAGGAGAACATGTTCGCGGTGAAGTCGGCCCATGCCTTCACCCATCCGGACGACGAGGACGCCGATCACCGGGTGTTCGCCATCAAGCCGATGAACTGTCCGGGCCATGTGCAGATCTTCAAGCATGGCCTGAAAAGCTATCGCGAGCTTCCGATCCGGTATGCGGAGTTCGGCAATGTCCATCGTTACGAGCCGTCCGGCGCGCTGCATGGGCTGATGCGCGTGCGCGGTTTCACGCAGGACGACGCGCATGTCTTCTGTACCGAAGAGCAGCTGGCCGCCGAATGCATGCGGATCAACGATCTCATCCTCTCGATCTATGCCGATTTCGGCTTCGAGGAGATCGTGGTGAAGCTGTCGACCCGACCTGAAAAGCGCGTCGGCTCGGACGAGAACTGGGATCACGCCGAAAAGATCATGGGCGATGTCCTGAAGGAGATCGAAGCGAAGTCCGGCGGCAAGATCAAGACGGGAATTCTCGAAGGCGAGGGCGCGTTTTACGGACCGAAGTTCGAATACACCCTGCGCGATGCGATCGGCCGCGAATGGCAGTGCGGCACGACGCAGGTGGACTTCAACCTGCCGGAGCGCTTCGGCGCCTTCTATATCGACGAGAACTCCGAGAAGAAGCGGCCTGTGATGATCCACCGCGCCATCTGCGGCTCCATGGAGCGCTTCCTCGGCATTCTCCTCGAAAACTATGCCGGTCACATGCCGCTCTGGTTCGCACCCCAGCAGGCTGTCGTTGCGACGATTACCTCGGACGCCGACGATTATGCCCGTGAGGTGACCGAAATCCTGCGGGCCGCCGGCCTCAAGGTGGAGACCGATCTTCGCAACGAGAAGATCAACTACAAGGTCCGCGAGCATTCCTTGGCAAAGGTGCCGGTCATCATCGTCTGCGGCAAACGCGAGGCCGAGGAGCGTGCGGTCAACATCCGCCGTCTCGGTTCGAAGGACCAGACGGCCATGGGGCTAGAGGAAGCGGTTCAGACGCTTGCCGCCGAGGCGATGCCGCCTGACCTGAAGCGCAAGGCGATGGACAAGGCGTTCGCCACGCAGGCCTGACCTTCATTTCATGCGGGCGGGTCGGACAGGGTCCGCTCGCATGATCCCAGTCGTGGGACTTCGTAGGCTTGCAGCGAAAAGAGCGTCGGCGCGTCCCGTCATTCATAACCTTGCTCGGCCGCGTCCGACGAGAGGATCAAATATCCAAGAGCCGGCAGGGCGAGAAAGACTATGACCGCAGACGCCAGAACTGCCGCATGAACTTTCTCGGAGGAGACTCCGAGAAAGACAAAGAGGGCGGGCGCGCAGAACCCGGTGAGCCAAAAGCTCGAATTGTCGAGCGCAAGCACCGGCGCGCAGTTTGCGATATCGTGGTGCCAGGCGATGAGATCGGACAGGCCCAGCCATGCGGACCAAACGCCACCTGCCGCGAAGATGCCGACGATGCTAGGGCGACCAGGCGGTTCATGCCGTCGTTCCAGAGGATCCGAAGAGCGCCTTTTCCGCCTCCACGGCCTCCCGGATGAAGTCCGCGACGGCCGCGATGCGGGCGACATCGCGCACGCTCTCGTGAAAAACCAGCCAATAGCTGCGCGTGATCCGCTCATCGGGCAGGATGCGGACAAGTTCGCCGCGCCGGTGGGCGGAAAAGCCGTGGAGGATGCCGATCCCGGCGCCCGCCGCGACCGCCTCCAGCTGGCCCATGGCGGACGACACCTCGAAGCGGGACGGCCATTCGGCAAGGAGATCGGCGAAGTAGGAAAGGCGAGGTGAATAGAGGAGGTCTTCCACGGCGCCGACAAGGCGGTGGGATTGAAGATCGGCCAGTCTTTCCGGCCTGCCGTGCCGATCGAGATAGGTGCGCGCCGCATAGAAGCCGAGGGCGTAATCGGTGAGCTTTCCGGCGACGAGACGTCCATGTTCGGGCCGTTCTACCGTGATGGCGATATCGGCCTCGCGGCGCGAGATCGAAAAGGCGCGTGGGACGGGGACGAGCTGGATCGTCAGGTTCGGATGGAGTTCGGCGAGACGCCAGAGGCGCGGGGCGAGAAAGCTGGTGCCGAAGCCATCCGGCGTGCCGATCCGCACGGTTCCCGAGAGACTGACATCGGCATTGGCGATCTGCGAACGCGCGGAGATGCTCGCCGCCTCCATCCGCTCGGCCTGGGTGAGAAAGCTGCGGCCCTGCTGGGTCAGCTCGCAGCCGTTTGGCCGGCGATGAAGAAGTTGCGCGCCGAGATCGGCTTCGAGCGCCGACAGCCGCCGCCCGACCGTTGCGTGATTGAGGTCGAGGCGCCGCGCCGCGCCGAGGATTTGGCCCGCACGAGCCACGGCGAGAAAGATCCGCACATCATCCCAGTTCATCGGTAAGTCCTGTCCACCCTCGAGGACTACACTTTTTGCACAACGGATTGGCGTTTCAAGGGATTGGTTTGAGCGAAATTGTGCGTCAGGTTGGGGCGACCCAATCACCTGAGGAGGATTTCATGGAAACGATCGGCCATTTCATCGACGGCGAACGCGTCGCTGGCACGAGCGGACAGACGGCGGACGTCTACAACCCGGCGACGGGTCAGGTGACGAAGACCCTCGCTCTGGCGGGCGCCGACGACCTGCAGCGCGCGGTCGATGCGGCAAAGGCGGCACAACCGGCCTGGGCCGCCACCAATCCGCAGCGCCGGGCGCGCGTCTTCATGAAATACGTTCAGCTTCTGAACGACAATATGCAGGAGCTTGCGGAGCTTCTTTCCTCCGAGCACGGCAAGACGGTGGAGGACTCCAAGGGCGATATCCAGCGCGGGCTGGAGGTCGCAGAATTCGTCATCGGCATTCCGCATCTCCAGAAGAGCGAATACACCGAAGGCGCGGGCCCTGGCATCGACATGTATTCGATCCGCCAGCCCGTCGGCATTGGCGCCGGGATCACGCCGTTCAACTTCCCGGCCATGATCCCCATGTGGATGTTCGCGCCGGCGATCGCCTGCGGCAATGCCTTCATTCTGAAGCCTTCCGAACGCGATCCATCGGTTCCAATGCGGCTTGCGGAGCTGATGATGGAGGCCGGCCTTCCGAAGGGCATTCTCCAGGTCGTCAACGGAGACAAGGGTGCGGTCGACGGAATTCTGAAGCATCCGGATATCGGTGCCGTCTCCTTCGTCGGCTCGACGCCCATCGCCGCCTATGTCTATGCGGAGGCCGCGAAATACGGCAAGCGTGCCCAGACCTTCGGTGGTGCCAAGAACCATATGATCGTCATGCCGGACGCCGATCTCGATCAGGCCGCCGACGCGCTGATCGGGGCGGGCTATGGTTCGGCCGGCGAGCGCTGCATGGCGATCTCGGTGGCGGTGCCAGTGGGCGAGGAGACGGCGAACGCACTCGTCGAGAAGCTGATCCCGCGCATCGAAGCCCTGAATATCGGTCCCTATACCGACAGCGAAGCCGATTTCGGCCCGGTGGTCACCAAGGCATCGAAAGAGAAGATCCTCGCACTGGTGGAAAAGGGTGTTTCGGAAGGCGCCACGCTCGCGGTCGATGGTCGGGAATTCAAGATGCAGGGCTATGAAGACGGCTATTTCGTCGGTGCCTGCCTGTTCGACCATGTCACAAAGGACATGGACATCTACAAGGAAGAGATCTTCGGTCCGGTTCTTTCGGTGGTGCGCGCCAAGGATTACGACGAGGCGCTCGCCCTGCCGACGGACCACGAATACGGCAACGGCGTTGCGATCTATACCCGTGACGGCGATGCGGCCCGGGATTTCGCCTCGAAGGTGCCGGTGGGCATGATCGGCGTCAACGTGCCGATCCCGACGCCCATGGCCTATCACTCCTTCGGCGGCTGGAAGCGTTCGGTCTTCGGTGACCTCAACCAGCATGGTCCGGACTCGATCAAGTTCTGGACGCGGACCAAGACAGTCACCAGTCGTTGGCCCTCCGGCATCAAGGACGGGGCGGAGTTCTCCATGCCCGTGATGCGCTGACCGGCCCATCAGCATCTGACGTCAAGTTTGAACGGGCGCTCCTACTTTGAGCACCCGTTCACGTTTGGGAGAGCTGCTTCGCTCGGCTTCCCAAAACAGGGATTGTTCAAAAAACCATTTGGCTTCACTGATCATGCGGTTGTGATTGGGGCGTTAAGCGACGGATTGTTCACCGAAACCCACCTTCAAGATCGATCACGTGTGAACCATCTTGGGTTCACAAGACGACGCAAACAGCGCCGCCAACGAGGCCCCGAGCACAAGGTCAAAACAAGACCGAACGGGGCCTGATCGATAAAGGGACTACACGATGTTCAAGACCACTTTGATTGCCGCCACCCTCGTCGCAACCGCAATTGCAGCACCTGCCAGCGCGCAGGGCTTCGGCGCCTCGGACTATTTCCAGACCCAGGATGCGGAAGCTGCCCGTAACAGCGTTTCGGACGTCTCGCGTTCGACGGCGATCGACGCCACCCGCGTCTATGGCTACAGCCAAACGGTTCCGGGCTCGGACTACGATCGCGAAATCGCAGAACAGCAGACCCGCAATGCGGTCAGCGGAATGAGCGCTGGAACCAGCGCTCCGAGCGTGAACGCATCGCAGACCGTTCCGGGTTCGGACTATGACCGTACCATCGCGAACGAGCAGGTGCGCCAGACCGTCCGCTAATCCGCCATGCGGTAAAATAAAGTCTTCGCGAGACTTGAGAAAAGCCGGTCCGTCCAAAGCGGGCCGGTTTTTTCTTTGGTCGAATCAAGCTTTTTCGAGAAAACGCGCGACGTTTTCAAAGACCTGATCGAACATCTCGTCCGTCAGCCGACCCGTATTCGTGTTGTAGCGGGAGCAGTGATAGGTCGGAAACAGCGTGAAAGAACCGGCAGGCAGCTGCCCGCCATGGCTGAAGGGATGGTCCTTCAGCTTGAGACCGAGGGTCCTCACGGTCGAGTCGTGCGCGATCCGACCGAGCGTGACGATCGCCCGAAGGTTCTTCAGCGATGCGATCGTTGCCGTCAGGAATTGCCGGCAGGTGTTGATCTCGGCTCCGACGGGCTTGTTCTGGGGCGGCACGCACCGAACCGAATTGGTGACGGCCGTGCCGAAAAGCTTCAGGCCGTCATCCGGGTCGGCATCGAACTTGGCGTTCGCAAACCCGTGTTTGTTCAGCGTGCCGTAAAGCAGCGTGCCGGCATAGTCGCCTGTGAACGGGCGTCCTGTCCGGTTCGCGCCGCGAACGCCCGGTGCAAGGCCAACGATCAGAAGGCGAACGGCGTCCGCGCCGCCTTCGGGATAAAATGTCGCCACCGGCGCATTGTGCCAATCGGGCTCTTTGGCCCGCCATTCGTCGCGGAACTCCACCAGTCGCGGGCAGAGCGGACAGTCGCGGGGCGGTTCGGTCGGGCCGATCTCGCTCATCGTCTTCGATCAGGCCGACGATCAGTAGTCGTCGTCCTCGTCCTCATCGACGCTGTCCGTGTTCGCGCGGCGGGCAAGGCGGGCATCTCGCTCGGCCTGGCTGCGGCCGATATCGTTCTTGAGGCTCGTCAGATCGATGAAATGATCGGCCTGGCGGCGCAAATCGTCGGAGATCATCGGCGGCTGGGTCGACAGTGTCGAGACGACGGAGACCTTGCGACCCTTGCGCTGCAGGGCATCGACCAGCGAGCGGAAGTCACCGTCCCCGGAAAACAAGACGAAGTGATCCACCGTGTCCGACAGTTCCATGGCATCGATGGCAAGTTCGATATCCATGTTGCCTTTGACTTTGCGGCGGCCGGTCTGATCGGTGAACTCTTTTGCCGGCTTTGTCACGACACGGTAGCCGTTGTAGTCGAGCCAGTCGATCAGCGGGCGGATGGAGGAATACTCCTGATCTTCGAT
The DNA here is from genome assembly GCF_039652615.1 of Fulvimarina fulva. NCBI lineage: Bacteria > Pseudomonadati > Pseudomonadota > Alphaproteobacteria > Hyphomicrobiales > Aurantimonadaceae > Fulvimarina > Fulvimarina fulva. Next base: position 77,617 of record NZ_JBDJAC010000009.1, on the reverse strand, counting down.
CAGCGCGGTGTAGTAGTAGGCTCGCAGAAGATAAGCTTTCTTCTCGAAGAAGGTCAGCATTTTCTTGTAATCGATATCGAAACCGAGATTGCGTGAGGCTGCGTAGAGATTTGCGCCGTCAATAAAAAGTGCAATTTTCTCGCGTTGATCGAACATATATTCAACTTTCGCTAGTCTATTGGGCGGATGGGTCGTTTCCCATAAACATCTGGCCGCCAAATCGGGAGGGTATTGAGTGGGCTCCGGTACAGTGACAAATAGGTCTATATCAAGGTGGTTTGCGATTTTATTGAAGCCGCTGGCCTGTTTTTCCGGCGACGGCCTTGTGGCGGGTCCGCCTATCCGGTAATGAGACGACGATTCCAACCATACCGCTATTCGGCATGAGGAGACAGGCATGGCCCGCGTCACCGTAGAAGATTGCGTCGATAAGGTCGACAACCGTTTCGAGCTCGTGCTCCTGGCCAGCCATCGCGCCCGTCAGATCAGCCAGGGCAACCCGATCACCGTCGATCGCGACAACGATAAGAATCCCGTCGTCGCGCTGCGCGAGATCGCCGACGAGACGCTGTCGCCGGAAGATCTGAAGGAAGACCTGATCCACACGCTGCAGAAGCATGTGGAGGTCGACGAGCCGGAAGACACACGTCCGACCGAACGCTCCGAGTCTGCGGCCCCGCAAGCTGCGATTCAGGACAAGTCCGACGATGCGGTCACCTTCGATCGCATGTCCGAGGACGAGCTTCTCGCCGGCATCGAGGGCCTCGTTGCCCCGGAAAAGACCGACGACTACTAAGCGCGCGCCGCAATTCGCCTTTTCAGCGGTTTCTTATGCCGCCTGGGCCTACCGCGGTGCTTGAAAGCTGACTATTGTTAAGGAGTGTGCCCTGACGGGGCATGCTCCTTTTTTCGTTTCGGGGCTCTTGATAGCGCCCTCGACTGCATGGATGAAAGCGCGACGCGGCGATGATGCGCCAATACGAACTGGTGGAGAAGGTCGCGGCCTATCGCCCGGAGGTGGACGAGGCTCTGCTGAACCGCGCCTATGTCTACGCCATGCAGAAGCACGGCGCCCAGAAGCGCGCCACCGGCGATCCCTATTTCTCCCATCCGCTTGAAGTTGCCGCGATTCTCACCGACCTGCGCCTCGACGAGGCGACGATCGCGACGGCGCTTCTTCATGACACGATCGAGGATACGGACGCGACCCGAAAGGAGATCGACCAGCTCTTCGGTCCGCGTATCGGGCAGCTCGTTGAAGGCCTGACCAAGCTCAAGCGCCTCGATCTGGTTTCCAAGCGCGCGGCCCAGGCCGAGAACCTGCGCAAGCTCCTGCTCGCGATCGCGGACGATATTCGCGTTCTCCTCGTCAAGCTCGCGGACCGTCTCCACAACATGCGCACGCTCGGGCCAATGCGCGCAGAAAAGCGAAGCCGCATCGCCCAGGAAACGCTCGATATCTATGCGCCGCTCGCCGGCCGCATGGGCATGCAGGACATGCGCGAGGAATTGGAAGATCTCGCCTTTCGCCATGTCAATCTCGAAGCCTACGAGACGCTGACGGAGCGCCTTGCCGAACTGAAGCGGCGCTATGCCGGAACGATCAGCAAGATCGAGGAGGAACTCACCGAGCGTCTCAAGGCGAAGGGGATCGACGCGAAGGTCTCCGGCCGGCAGAAACGACCCTATTCGGTCTTTTCGAAGATGCAGCGCAAGAAGCTCTCCTTCGAACAGCTTTCGGACATTTTCGGCTTCCGCGTCGTCGTCGCCAGTGAAGAGGACTGCTACCGGACGCTCGGGATCGTGCACCGGTCCTGGCGCATGGTGCCGGGGCGGTTCAAGGATTACATCTCGACGCCCAAGCAAAACGATTATCGCTCGCTGCACACGACCGTGATCGGCATGGCTGGGCAGCGCGTCGAGCTTCAGATCCGCACCCAGGAAATGCATCGCATCGCCGAATACGGCATCGCGGCCCATGCCATCTACAAGGACGAGACGGCGGAAGATGGCGAGGTCGTCCGCTCGGTCGAGCTGTCGAAGGATTCGAATGCCTATGCCTGGCTGCGCCATACCATCGAGCTTCTGGCGAATGGCGACAACTCCGAGGAATTTCTCGAGCACACCAAGCTGGAGCTCTTCCAGGATCAGGTGTTCTGCTTCACGCCAAAGGGACGGCTGATCGCGCTGCCGCGCGGCGCGACCTCGATTGATTTCGCTTATGCGGTCCACACCAAGATCGGCAATTCCTGCGTCGGCTCGAAGATCAACGGCCGGATCATGCCGGTGGTGACCGAACTTCAAAATGGCGACGAGGTGGAGATCATTCGCGGCGATGGCGAAGTTCCGCCAGCTGCCTGGGAGAACATCGCCGTCACCGGCAAGGCGCGGTCGGCGATCCGTCGGGCGTCCCGCGCCAATATCCGCAAGCAGTATTCCGGCCTCGGACGGCAGATCATCGAGCGCACCTTTACCCGTTCGAGCAAGCCCTTTTCCGTCGAGATGCTGAAATCCGTTCTCGGAAAGCTCGGTCATCAGAACATCGAGGACGCGTTCGCCGCCGTCGGCCGGGGTGAGCTGCCTTCTCTCGATGTCCTGAGGGCGATCTATCCGGATTATCAGGATACCCGCGTCACGCGCCGGACGGAGCGGGATCCCCAGGATGGCTGGTTCAACCTGCGTAGCGCGGCGGGTATGATCTTTCGCGTGCCGGGCAAGCCGAAGCCGCAGCCGAAGATCAGTTCGTCCGCCCTGCCGATCCGCGTCGGCGGGGGCGACCTGCCGGTTACCTTTTCCGAAGACGGCGCCGTCCCCGGTGACCGCATCGTCGGGATTCTGGAGCAGGGCAAGGGGATCACGATCTATCCCATCCAGTCGCCGGCGTTGATGGCTTTCGAAGATCATCCGGAGCGCTGGGTCGATGTACGCTGGGACATCGACGAGAATTTCGACCACCGGTTCCCTGCGCGCATTTCCGTTTCGGCGATCAACGAACCGGGTTCGCTTGCCGAGATCGCCGCGACGATCGCCCAGAACGACGCGAATATCCACAAGCTGGAGATGAAGTCGGCGGCGTCTGATTTCACCCTGATGGTGTTCGACCTCGAAGTCTGGGACGTGAACCATCTGAACAGGACGCTGTCCCAGATCCGCAGCAAGGAATGCGTGTCGACCGTCGAACGGGTCAACGGATAATGCGCGATTCCGAAAACGAGCACGGCGTTTCGGGTGTACCGTTCGGGAATCTGACGGCTCAGGGCGAACGGTCGATTTCGCTTCACGGAGCGCCGCTTTCGCGTTTCGGTAACGCTGCCGGGGTCGTGTTGGCGATGTTATGCCGTTTTGGTTGATAGCCGGGCCGTGAGCTTTTAAACCGAAGGGAAATGGATCCGTGGTTCCCTCGGACGGGTCGAACGGGCGGTTGTGCAGTCCTGTTCGTCTGTCCGGGCCAAAAGGTGCGCAGCTGTCCCTGGCAGCCGCGCGTGTTTGCAGAAAGGTGTTTTCATGACGACCGACGAGGTTCTGGCTATCTTCCGCGAGGCGGGCGCCTATCTCGAAGGCCATTTCATCCTGACATCCGGTCTGCGCAGTCCCGTTTTTCTGCAGAAGGCACGCGTCTTCATGCATGCCGGGCTGACCGAGCGGCTCTGCAAGGCAATGGCCGATGCGATCGCAGAGCGTGTCGACGGTCCCGTCGATTACGTCGTCGGCCCCGCTGTCGGCGGGATCATCCCGGCCTATGAGACGTCCCGCCATCTGAAGGTGCCCGCCGTCTGGGTGGAGCGGGAGAACGGCGTGTTCAAGCTGCGCCGCTTCGAACTGCCGAAAGGCGCCCGTGTCGTCGTCGTCGAGGATATCGTGACGACCGGCCTGTCGATCCGCGAGACCGTCGCCTGCCTGACGGAGATCGGAGCCGATGTGCGGGCTGCCTCCTGCATCATCGATCGCTCGGCCGGCAAGGCCGATGTCGGCGTGCCGCTGATCGCGCTCGCCGAATATGAGGTGCCGGCCTATCCGGCCGACCAAATTCCGCCAGAACTTGCCGCCATAACGCCGATCAAACCCGGTAGCCGCTCGCTCTAGATCCTGCCTTGAACGAAAGCCGCCTGCCTCGACCGGCGGGAGATGAAAACCGAAGACAATGCTGTTTCGAAGACGTCAGCCGGAAATCTTCTGGGAAAGAGCCAGGCTCTGGCTCTGGCCGCGTGTTTCGTTTCAGCGCTCCTTTCTCTATTTCAAGAAGCGGGTCTTGCGGCTGCACGCGACGCCGCACGCGATCGCAGCGGGATTTGCCGCCGGCGTGCTCGCTTCGTTCACGCCCTTCATCGGCTTTCATTTCCTGCTGGCTTTCGCCATCGCCTATGTCATCGGGGGCAATATGGCCTCCGCTGCGCTCGGTACCGTCGTCGGCAACCCGCTGACCTTTCCCTTCATCTGGGCGCTGACCTTCGAGTGCGGATCGAAGATCCTTTATGGCCGGGGCGAGGTGGGCTCCACGCATCATATCGGTCATGCCCTGCGCGAGATGAACGTGTCGGCGATCTGGGAGCCGATGTTGAAGCCCATGCTGGTCGGCGGAATTCCGATTGGGCTCGTCGCTGCGGGCTTGGCTTACTGGATCATACATTCCGGTGTTTGCCGGTTTCAGACCCGGCGTACGGCACGGCTTGCCCAGCTGAAACTCGAACGGGCCAAATCCGCCCTCACCGGATGAGCACCTGTCACCTTTCCGCAGCGCTTGCTTTCTCGGTGTTTTCGCGCATTGCCCCTGAGAGGCATGGTGGCTAAAAGCGCCTTAACGTTTGTGGCCGTGGCATGTTTCGGTCGTTCCGAAAGGTTTGAACAAGGATGGTCGATCCGACCCGAAAGCCGACCGACGATGGTCTTGGTCAGACGATAGGCGAGCATGGCGCGGTGAAAAACCGTGAAGCCAATCCGGCAGGTGACGCCAAGGGTGGGGCCATGAAGACAACGCGCAAGACATCGAAACCTTCGAAAGATGCCGAGAAGGGCGGTTTTGGCGAGACGATCAAGGTTGTCTTTCAGGCGCTGCTTCTGGCTCTCGTCATTCGCACGCTGCTCTTTCAGCCGTTCTCCATTCCGTCCGGCTCGATGATGCCGACACTCCTGATCGGCGACTATCTCTTCGTCTCCAAGTGGAGCTACGGTTATTCGCGCTATTCGGTGCCGCTCTCGCTGCCGCTCTTCGAAGGGCGCATCCTGGCCAGCGATCCGACCCGCGGCGATATCGTCGTGTTCCGCAAGCCGGGCGAAGAGGACACCGACTACATCAAGCGACTGGTCGGCCTTCCCGGCGACCGCGTGCAGATGCGCGAAGGTGTTCTTTATCTGAATGGTACGGCGGTGCCGAGAGTGCCAGCTGGCACCTTCGTCGGCGAGGATGGCGAGGAGATCGCGCAGTTCCGCGAGACGCTTCCCAACGGCAAGAGCTATATGACGCTCAATCTCGGCGACGATCTGCCGGGTGACAATACGCGCGAGTTCCTCGTTCCCGAAGGCCATTATTTCATGATGGGCGATAACCGGGACAATTCGCTCGATAGTCGCTTCGATGTCGGTTACGTGCCGTTCGAGAACTTCGTCGGCAAGGCGCAGGTCATTTTCTTCTCGATCGGCGGCGGTGCTTCGCCCCTGGAGATTTGGGAATGGCCAAGCGAAATTCGCGTCTCGCGCATATTCGACTGGCTCGGATGATAAGGGCATGAGCGCACGCCCCAAGCCGCTCACCGAGCTCGAAAAGCGGATCGGTGTCCGCTTTTCCGACCATGATCGCCTGCAGCGCGCCCTGACCCATTCGAGCTTTCGATCGTCCAAGGGCGATGGCCGTTCCTATGAACGGCTGGAGTTTCTTGGCGACCGGGTGCTTGGCCTCGTGGTCGCGGACAAGCTCTTCGAAATGTTTCCCAACGCCGACGAGGGCGAGCTCAGCCTGCGGCTGAATTCGCTCGTCAATGCTGAAACCTGCGCGGCGGTGGCTGACGAGATCGGGCTTTACGAGTTCGTGCGCCAGGGCGGCGATCTGAAGAAGCTTGCGGCCTCGCGTACCAAGTCGATCCGTGCCGACCTGATGGAGTCCCTGATCGCCGCGATCTATCTCAATTCGGGATTGGACGATGCGCGGGTCTTCATCGAAACCCATTGGGGCGAGCGCCTGAACAAGAGCGTCGCCGCCCGTCGGGACCCGAAGACGGCCCTTCAGGAATGGGCGCATCAGCGCGGGCCGGAGCCGCCGCGATACGAGGTCGTCGATCGATCCGGTCCAGACCATAACCCGAAATTCAGGATAAAGGTCAGCATTGCCGGCGTCGAATCCTCGGAAGGCGAGGGGGCGTCCAAACGCCTTGCCGAGCAATCGGCGGCCACGGCCATGTTGATCCGCGAGAAAGTCTGGAAGGATGAAGCGTGAGCGAGAACGGTGACACCGGCGGTGAAGCGGCCGCTCCAGAAGGGGCAACGCACTCGGGTTTTGTCGCGCTGATCGGCGCGCCGAACGCCGGCAAGTCGACGCTCGTCAATCAGCTGGTCGGCACCAAGGTCTCGATCGTCACGCACAAGGTGCAGACGACCCGGGCATTGGTGCGCGGGATTGCGATCAAGGATCGCACCCAGATCGTCTTCGTTGATACGCCCGGCGTGTTTACCCCGCGCCGCCGGCTCGACCGCGCCATGGTGAAGACCGCATGGTCTGGTGCGAAGGACGCCGACATCCTGCTTGCGATCGTCGATGCCGAGCGCGGCGTGAGCCCCGAGGTCGAGACGATCCTGGAGCGCCTGAAGGACGTGCGCCAGAGAAAGGTTCTTCTTCTCAACAAGATCGACCGGATCAAGCGCGACAAGCTGCTTGGCCTCACCCAACAGATCGTGGACAAGGTCGCGTTCGATCAGGTCTTCATGATTTCCGCCCTCGACGGATCGGGCTGCGAGGACCTGATGACATGGCTCGCCGGCGCGCTGCCCGAGGGCCCGTGGTACTATCCGGAAGATCAGATCTCCGATCTGCCGCTGCGCCAGCTGGCCGCCGAGATCACGCGCGAGAAGGTGTTCCTGCGGCTTCATCAGGAGCTGCCCTACTCATCGACCGTCGAAACCGAGCTCTGGGAGACCCGCAAGGACGGCTCGGTGCGGATCGAGCAGACGATCTATGTCGAGCGCGACAGCCAGAAGGCGATCGTTCTCGGCCACAAGGGCGAGACGATCAAGGCGATCGGGCAGGCGGCGCGGCGCGACATTACGGAAGCTGCCGATTGCAAGGTGCATCTCTTCCTGTTCGTGAAGGTTCGCGAGAACTGGAGTGACGATCCGGAGCGCTACCGCGAGATGGGCCTCGATTTCGGGGCCTGAGCGCTGGCGGCCCGGTTGTGTTGCGGCGGAATGTTTTCTGTATAAACTCGGCTCAGGCGGTCGATTCCGGCTGCAAAGCAATCATGACAGGGCGGGACCGAAGCATGGCGCCATCAGTGCGCCAGCGGGAAGCCGCCGGGGGAGGGACAATGAAATCGTTCAAGATCGCAGCGCTCGGCCTGATGGCGGCGACGGCGCTGAGCACCTGCGCGCTTGCAGAGGACGCTGCCGACAAAACCCTCGACATCGGCCTCATGCTGACGCTCTCGGGCCCCGGCGCCGTTCTTGGCGAACAGGGCCGTGATGGTTTCATGCTGGCTGTCGAGGAAATGGGCGGAAAGCTCGGCGGCGTCGAGACGAAGATCACCACGGTCGACGACGAGCTGAAGCCGGATGTCGCGGCGAACCGTGCGCGTGAGCTCGTCGAGCGCGATGGCGCCGAGTTCGTGGTCGGTCCGATCTTCTCCAATATCATGGCGGCGATCGCCAAGCCGGTGACCGATGCCGGCGCCTTCCTGATCAGTCCCAATGCCGGGCCGTCGGTGTTTGCCGGCGAGGGCTGCAACAAGAACCTCTTCGTCGTTTCCTATCAGAACGATCAGGTGCACGAAGTCCTCGGCAAATACGCCCAGGATCAGGGTTTCGAACGGGTCTTCCTGATGGCGCCGAACTATCAGGCCGGCAAGGATTCGCTCGCGGGCTTCAAGCGCTCCTACAAGGGCGAGGTGACGAACGAGATCTACACCCAGCTCGGGCAGCTCGACTTCTCCGCCGAGCTCGCGCAGATCGCTGCGATGCAGCCCGATGCCGTGTTTACCTTCATGCCGGGTGGCATGGGCGTCAATCTCGTCAAGCAGTACCGGCAGGCAGGCCTCGAAACGATCCCGTTCCTTTCCGCCTTTACGGTGGACGAGACCACGCTTCCGGCCCAGCAGGATGCAGCCGTCGGCTTCTTCGGCGGTGCGACCTGGGCGCCGAACATGGACAACGAGCAGTCCAGGGCCTTCGTCAAGGCTTATGAGGAGAAATACGGCAGCGTTCCCGGCCTCTATGCCATGCAGGGCTATGACGCGGCGCAGATGATCGACAGTGCCGTGAAGGCCGCCGATGGCAATTTGAGCGATACCGACGCGATCCGCGCCGGCCTCGAAGCGGCAGACTTCGATTCCCTGCGCGGCGACTTCAAGATGGGCCCGAACCACTTTCCGGTTCAGGACTTCTACCTCGTGAAGGTCGCCAAGCGGGATGACGGAAAGTACCAGACCGAGATTCAGGAAACGATCTTCGAGGACTATTCCGACGCCTATGTCGATCAATGCAAGATGGGGTGAGGCTCTTTCCTAAGGGTAGTATGGGACCATCGGTGCCGGGGCTCGCCTGTCGACGCTGAAATCCCCGCATCCGTCATCCTCGGGATCCGTCCCGAGGATCCAGGCGGTGTTGCTATCAAGGATTTGACCTGAAGACTGCGCTCTTGCCGTCGGCTTTTCTGGATCCTCGCCTCAAAGGCCGGGAATGACGAGAGAGGCGGCGAAAGAGCGTCGATCTCTGAGGATACCGAAGGAATACGCGTTGCCATCGCTCCGCGGGGTCCTGAAAACCTCCTGAACCGCAGGCCGCCGGCCCCTTACGACTGCAGGATGACGACGAGAACGCGACAATACGAAATCCGTTTGATCGCTTCGCGATGACGGATTTAAAGAACGCACATACGCCGCGCGGGCTTGGATACCGTCCCCGGCCTGATCAGCCGGAAACAGTATAACAACTGATGTTCAACCTCTTCCTCCTGCAAGCCTTGAACGGCATCCAGTTCGGCGTGCTCCTCTTTCTCGTTGCCGCCGGGCTGACGCTGATCTTCGGGATCATGGACCTGATCAATCTCGCCCACGGCGTCCTCTACATGGTCGGCGCCTATTTCGTGGCGATGTTCACCGCGATGACCGGGGATTTCTTTCTGGGGCTTGCGATCGCGCTCCCGGCGGCGCTGGCCTTCGGCATAATGCTCGAATTCCTCATCTTCCGAAGACTCTACGAGCGCGATCATCTCGATCAGGTCCTTGCGACCTTCGGCCTGATCCTGATCCTCAACGAGGGGGTGAAGATGATCTGGGGCGCGGCGCCGACGAGCGTGCCGATCCCGGAGATCCTGTCGGGTTCGGTGCCGCTGATCGGCTTCGTGCAATATCCGGTCTTTCGCATCGCCATCATTGTCGCGGGGCTCGCGACGGCGCTCGGCCTCTATCTTCTCGTCAATCACACACGTACGGGGATGCTGCTGCGAGCCGGGGCCAGCGATGGGCCGATGGTGTCCGCGCTCGGCGTCGATATCAAGCGCCTCTTCATGCTCGTCTTCGGTCTTGGCGCGATGCTCGCGGGCTTTGCCGGTGCCATGGTCGCGCCGATCCTCTCCGTCGAACCCGGCATGGGAGACTCCATTCTCATTCTTACCTTCGTCGTCATCGTAATCGGCGGCGTCGGCTCGGTCCGTGGGGCTTTCGTTGCCGCCATCCTCGTCGGGCTCGTCGATACGCTCGGGCGGACCTTTGGGCCGATCCTGCTGCGCTCGGTGATGGACGCTTCGGCCGCGGGGCAGGCGGGCCGGACGCTCGCGCCGATGCTGATCTACATTCTGATGGCCGTGGTGCTTTTCGTGCGGCCGTCCGGCCTCTTTCCGGCGCGGGCTTCCGCACGATGACTGTAAGCGCACCGCGAAAGGACGAGGATATGGCCGGGCCGGTGGTCGCGACACGCCGCCGCTTCGGTATCATCTCACGGCAAGGAGCCGCGATCGCGGGAGCGATCATTTTCTTGGTGCTGGCGCTTCTGCCGCTGCTGGCGAGCGCCCTTGACGACCCGTTCCTCATCGTGACGGCGACGCGGATCATGGTCTTCGCGCTGGCCGCCCTCGCGCTCGATCTGGTGCTTGGCTTCGGCGCGATGGTCTCCTTCGGCCATGCGGCCTTTCTCGGCATCGGAGCCTATTCGGTCGCGATCCTGGCGAGCCACGGTGTCGAGGATCTTCTGATCCAGATACCCGTCGCTCTCCTCGCAGCATCGCTCTTCGCTTTCGTGACGGGTGCCATCTCGCTGCGGACGAGCGGCGTCTACTTCATCATGATCACGCTTGCCTTCGGGCAGATGGCCTATTTCTTCATGATCTCGCTGTCCGCCTATGGCGGCGATGACGGCATGACGCTGTGGAACCGCTCGATGGTCTTCGGCAGCGATCTTCTGGAAAGCGACCTTGCGCTGTTCTACGTGGTGCTCGCCTTGCTGGTGATCGTCTTTTTCGTGCTCCGCGCCATGGTCGCATCGCGTTTTGGCCGGGTGCTGCGGGGCACGCGCGACAACGCCACGCGCATTGAGGCCATCGGCTTTTCGCCCTATCCCTACCAGCTGACCGCCTATGTCGTCTCCGGCGCCATCGCCGCGCTGGCTGGCGTCTTCCTTGCCAATCAGACGGAGTTCGTCTCGCCCGCCTATATGAACTGGCAGCGCTCGGGCGAACTCATCGTCATGGTGGTGATCGGTGGCATGGGAACGCTCGTCGGGCCGATCGCGGGAGCCATTGCCTTGTTACTTGCCGAGGAATGGCTGGCAAACCTCTGGCAGCACTGGAAGCTCATCCTCGGCGTGCTGATCGTCTGTCTCGCGCTCTTTACCCGTGGTGGCATCGCGGGCGCGGCGAAACGCCTGTTCAAAGGCGCGTAGACATGACCGATCAGCCGCTTCTCAGGATTGAAAGCCTCCGCAAGTCGTTCGGCGCGCTATGCGTGACGGACGATGTCTCGATGTCTGTGCCGAAGGGCGAGCTTCACGCCGTTATCGGTCCGAACGGGGCCGGCAAGACGACGCTGATCCATCAGCTTTCTGGCCAATTGAAAAGCGATAGCGGCCGGATTTTTCTCGACGGCGCGGATATCACCACGCGCTCGATGGCTGACCGCGTGCGGCTCGGTCTTGCGCGGTCCTTCCAGATCACCTCCATCCTGGAAGGCTTTTCGGTTCTGGAAAATGTCGCTCTCGCCGTCCAGGCGCGCTCTGGATCGAGCTTTCGGTTCTTTGCCCGCGCAGCTTCGGAAGCCGAATTGAACGCCGAGGCGATGGAGGCGCTGGCGCGGGTAAACCTCACCGATCGCGCCGACCGGATCGCGGCGAACCTTTCCCATGGCGAGAAGCGCCAGCTTGAGATTGCCATTGCGCTGGCGACAGGCGCAGGGCTTCTTCTGCTCGATGAGCCGCTGGCGGGTACGAGCCATGAAGAATCGGCCTCGCTTGTGACGCTGATGCGGGAGCTGAAGACCACGCATACCATCATTCTCGTCGAGCACGATATGGAAGCCGTCTTCGCTCTGGCCGACCGGGTGAGCGTTCTTGTCTATGGCAAGATCATCGCCAGCGGGACGCCAGCCGAGGTTCGCGACGATCTTGCCGTTCGCGCCGCCTATCTCGGTGAAGAAGAGGCCGCCTGATGCTCACGGTGGAGAATCTGAACGCCTCCTATGGCGATAGCCGCATTCTGTTCGGCGTCGACCTCTTTGTCGGCGCGGGCGAGGTGGTCACGCTTCTTGGCCGCAACGGCATGGGCAAGACGACGACCGTCAAGTCGATCTTCGGCCTGTTGAAGCCGGTCAGTGGCCGCATCTTGATCGACGGGGAGGATGTCGCCGGCAAGCCGCCCCATGCCATCGCGCAGAAGGGGCTGGGTCTCGTGCCGGAGGGGCGCCGGATCTTTCCTACGCTGACCGTGGAAGAGAATCTCGTCGCGACCGAGAGGCGCGGGGTGAAGGGCGCCGCGAAATGGACACTCGCCTCCGTCTACAGCCTGTTTCCATCCCTGAAGGCCCGTCGCCGCAATCTGGGTAGCCAGCTTTCGGGAGGAGAGCAGCAGATGCTCGCCATTGGCCGGGCGCTGATGACCAATCCGCGTCTCGTCGTCCTTGACGAGGCGACGGAGGGGCTTGCCCCTCTGGTGCGGGCCGAGATCTGGCAATGCCTCGAAGCCATCAAACATGCCGGCGATGCGATCCTCGTCATCGACAAGAATGTCGATGCGCTGGCCCGTTTCGCCGACCGGCATGTGGTGATCGAGAAGGGCCGGATCGCCTGGACCGGGACGACGGAGGAACTGAAGGCGACGCCGGAGATCAAGGACCGATTCCTGCATGTATGAGGAGTGAAACGACATGGCCCGACTGAGCGAGGAAACCTGGATCGCGAGAGGCGAGGTCGTCGTAGATTTCGACGCCGCCTACGACAACCGTGCGGCGGTTGCCGATGCCGGGGCCATCGTCTCGCGCTGGCAGGCGGATGCTGCGGCCTTCCGCGATCGCCTGGTTGAAGCGAAAAGGGCGGATATCGGAATATCCTGCGGCTCGCGGCCTCGCCAGCGCTACGACCTGTTTCACCCGGAAGGCGAAGCAAAGGGCCTCGTGGTCTTCATCCATGGTGGCTACTGGAAGTCACAGGATGTGGAGAGCTTTTCCCATTTCGCGAGCGGATCTCTGGCGCGCGATTATGCCGTGGCGCTGCCGGAATATACGCTTTGCCCTGATGCGACGATCCCCGAGATCACGCGGGAAATCGGGGCCTGCCTCGACCACGTGGCGGGGCGCGTTGCCGGGCCGATCCGCCTGTCCGGTCATTCGGCTGGCGGGCATCTGGCGGCGCGGATGATCTGCGAGGATGCGCCGGTCGCGGCATCGACGGCGGAGCGGATCGACCGGGTGGTGTCGATCAGCGGGCTGCACGATCTTCGCCCCATCATGCGCACCGCGATGAACGACGTGCTGGGTCTTGATATTCAGACGGCACGGGCGGAGAGCCCGGCGTTGCTCGAACCCCGGCTTGGCGCCGAACTGATCTGCGTCGCAGGAGCGGACGAATTGCCTGAACTGCGCCGGCAGAATGCGTTGCTTCCCAATGTGTGGTGCGGCTTCGGATTGAGGACGCGAGGCCTCGAAATCCCCGGCCGGCACCATCTCGATGTGATCGACGTGCTCTGCGACGAGCGCGGCGACCTTGTCGAACTGCTGACCAGTTAACTTTAGATCGAAATGCGATAAGTCTGGGTCGGCATTCCGCTCTAAGCCTTTGTTTTTCCGCATGATGTAATCCGAAAAGTCATGCAACTTTTCGGCATCATGCTCTAGGCGAACACGTCCGCCAGATCGTCGAAGCCGACGCCTTCCTTGATCTCGCGAAGGCGCGCATAGGCAACGGCCGTCGAGATCGAGAAAATCGCTGTCGTCAGGCCAGAGATGGCACCCTGAAGCAGGAAGAGTGCAAAAACCGGCAGGATCAGGCCGACGAAGCCGACGAGAAAACTGCCGACGATGACGACGATATAGATGAGGGCGAGAAAGCCGACGATCGGCCAGCGATAGTCTTTCGTCAGTTGCGCCGTGCGGCCGAGCGTCCGAAAGCCGAGCTTCTCGATCATGAGAACGGGGACATAGGGGCCGAGAACGCCGAGAAGCCAGACGCCCGGTACGATAAACAGGGCAAAACCGACGCCGAACATGAGCGTGACGAAGATCGTCAGAATGACCAGCCAGATCGCCTGTTTGATAGCTGCCGCGATGTATCGCGCCATGCTGGGTGCTCGGCCGGTCTTCGCGTCATAGGCCGCAAGGGTGAGCATGCCGGTCATGAGCGCATACAGAATGATCGGAAGAAGGATGAAGACGAGACCGTAAATCAACGGAGAGTCGATCATGATGTTGCCGACCGCCGCGCTCGTCGCCGGATCGAAGGATTGTTCGATGGTCGAGACGGTGCCGAGGGCAACAAGGCTCGGGATCTGCGTGATCAGGCCGCAGACGATGCCGATACCTGCGAAAATGCCGAAGCGGCTGCTGAAGATCGAAAATGTTTCTCCGATACAGTTGCCGACACCAAAACTCGGCTTGGCGGGTTCGGGCGAGTCGATGGTCATTGAAATCTCCTTTTCGCGGTCGTCTCCGGCCCGCTCAAGCCGCGCGGCCGGGCTTCATTGCCGCTTGGGAAGTGTCAGGAGTTTGCGACTTTGCCGCTATCGCTCCTGGTGGCGTTATGGAATTTGTCGGTGCGGGAATCGCCCATGAGCTTCTTCTGCTCAAGATAGTTCCGTTGCGCAACGTAAAAACTTTGAAGAAATTCTCTTTCCTTGTCCGGCGTGACGGCCTCGTCATAGCCGATCTTGGCCCTGATCCGTGCGCCGACCTTTGCCATTGCATCGCTTTCCTTGCGATGCTTCGCAACCTCTTCGCCGCGCAAAAGGCGCTCCAGAACCTGAAGTTCGTAGGCACCGTAAGCGTCGAGCTGGGCGGATGTGAAAACGAAGCGCTCGCGGGCCGTCGCACCCACCTCGCGGGCGATATCCGGCAGAAGCAGTGGGCGCGGATCGAGGATGACGGCCGTGCAGGCGGCGATGTCGCCGATGCGCTGATTGTAGCGGTTTCGCGCGGGCACCACGAAAACGAAGATGATCCAGACGAGCATCGGAACGACGATCCAGACGCTGTCGGCCGCGCCGCCGAGCAGGAAGCCGACGGGCAGGAAGACCTCCACCTCCTTCGTCAAGTTCCGCACCACGATCTGATGGGTCGAAAGGCCCAGGCCGTCGCGGGAAATCACTCGCAGTCCCAGCATCTTCTTGCCGATGGTGCGCCCGTTCATCGTCAATTCCGAAACGATGTAATAGGGCGTGCCGATGAAGAAGAAGAGCAGTGCGACGATCGCCTCGATGGCATTGCCACTCCCTTGAAACGCGAAGGTGACAACGATCAGAATGATGATCGTCGCGACGGTGGTGATCGCGAGATCGATGAACTGCGCGCCGGCGCGCGAGCCGATGCTTGCAATGTCGAAGCTGAGCCGCACACCCTCTGGCGGTGTGAAGAAAAGCCTATTCTGCTTCGAAGGCCTCGAAACCTTGCGCGGCGAGTTCGTCTTCGGAACTGGGCGGGTGGCCTTGATCGAGGGAATCGGGGACGAGCGGCGAGACTGGGCGTTCTTGCTCATCGGCGCGTCTCGCGCTCTTTGTCGGACCGCTCGTTTTTGTCCACGCCGCGCCCGGCGCGCAGAAACCAGACGAGCCAGCAGAGCCCGACAGCCCAGCCGATGACGACGCGCGCCCACAGATCGGTCACCAGCTGGCGGCCGAACCCTTCGAGGAGACCGGCGGCAATCAGCATGATCGCGGCGACGATCGCCAGTTTCACCGCATCGCGGCTGGCTTGGCGCAGGGCGGCCGAGCGGCTGCGTCCGCCCGGGAAGAGGACCGCATATCCAAGAAGAAGGCCGCCCGCCGCTGCGATGGAGATGGCGGATATCTCGGTCACGCCGTGGATTGACAGCCAGGCGAAGACATCGAGCCCGAGCCCCTTTTCCGCATGGACCTGAACGAAGGCCCCGAGGAGCGCGCCGTTATAGAGAACAAGGAGAACGCTCGGCAGGCAGGCAAGAAGGCCGAGCGCGAAGGCAAAGAGGGCGACCTGCGTATTGTGCGAGAACAGGGATGTGGCGAACGCCCCGAGATCGCTGAGGCCACCTGGATCGCTGTAGAGCATGGATTTGAGGGTTTCCGCGCTGGCACGCGGGCCGCGTCCGCCCGCGAGACCTTCCGGAACGAGCGCGTAATACCAGTTCGGGTCTTCAGCCGTCAGCAGATAGCCGATCAGCGCGCCGCCGAGCATCAGCGCATAGGCCACCGCGATCATCGGCCAGGATCGGCGAATGGCGTTTGGCGCTGAACGGGTGAAGAACCGTGTGACGAGGCCGCGAAGGCTCTCTCCCGGTGCGTAGACCAGGAGATAGGCACGCCCGCACAGGCTCTCGAGATAGGTGATGACACCCTTGTCGAGCGAGATTTCGCGCGCGACGGAAAGTGAGTTCGCCGCCTGTCGATAAAGAAGGACAAGATCGCGTGCGTCCTCATAGCCGAGCTGAGACAGGCCGCGTTTCTCGCCTTTCTCGACGATGGCCGCGAGGCGCTGCCAGTCGTGCTCGCGCTCCTCCCGGAAGCGGCTCGAACGGATGATGTCGGCGCGGGCGGTCATATGAGTTCCCTTGCCTTGATCGACAGATAGGTGGAGATCAGCTGCGCGGTGATCCTGCCCGGGTCGGTATCGATGACGAAGACACCGAGACGGCCGAGGCGCTCCAGAACCATGCGCCGGTCGCGCTGGATGCCGGCGGCCGCGACCGCCGATGCGACATCCTCGATCCCGCGGGCCAGTTGTCTGGCATAGGCGTCAAGCAGGGGGTCGCGGATCGAAACGAAGACGACCACATGGCGCTTGACGAGAACCTGCACGTTTTCGACGAGAAGTTCGGCCGTGGTGGTATCCACGAAATCGGAAAAGACAACGACGAGGCTGCGCCGGTTGAGGCGCTGGCCAAGATGGGTCATCGCGAGGGTGTGGTTGGTCTCGACGCTGCGATAGCGAAGCTCGGCGGTGCGCGAGCGAAGCTGGGCGAAAGCCCGGCGGCCGCCACCCGGCGGCAGAAAAAGACGAGGGCGCGCGTCGAAGGCAAAGAGCCCCACCAGATCGCCGCCCTGAACACCGGCCCAGCCGAGCGCAAGCGCGGAGTGGATCATGTGATCGATCTTCGCCTGCCCGTCGATCTCCTCGCGCATCAGATGGCCGTTATCGAGCGACAGCACGATATTGTTGTTGCGCTCGGCTCGCATTTCCCGCGCAACCAGCGCGCCGTGGCGGGCGGAGCGCTTGTAGTCGATCGTGCGCGTATCCATGCCTGCGACGAAATCGCGGAGCTGGTGAAATTCCGATCCTTGGCCGCGAATGAGCGCCGCGCGTTCCCCGAAGCTCTGCGCGGCGATCTCGGCGTCGATCGCGCCGGATGTGATCGAACGGACATTCGGAACGACG
Organism: Fulvimarina fulva; assembly: GCF_039652615.1. NCBI lineage: Bacteria > Pseudomonadati > Pseudomonadota > Alphaproteobacteria > Hyphomicrobiales > Aurantimonadaceae > Fulvimarina > Fulvimarina fulva. The sequence continues at coordinate 60,377 of NZ_JBDJAC010000009.1, read as the reverse complement.
GTCATTCGCGTGTGGCAGGGGTAAAAGGCGACAAGCTCCAGAAGGCCAAGCCGGCTGAGGCGCAGGGCGGAGACCTCGACGAGGTCGAGCTGCCCCCGCATCGCGGCCCTGACGGTCACCTTGCCCGAGTAGAGGCCTGCCTCGCTGCGCGACAGGACAATATCCTGCGGCCCCGCAAGGCCTGCGGGCCAAGCGATGCGCAGCATGGCCGACGGCGTTTCCCCTTCTGCTTTTGCGGTGAGCGGCGCGAGGGCGAAACCAAGCTCCGCCGTCTCGCCGACGAAAAGCTCCCGGCTGTCCGGTGCTTCCAGCCGATAGCACTTCGCAGACGGTGTCATCGCGACATCGACCAGAACCACAGCGACGAGAACGGCCCAGGTGACAAGGATCACGTCGGCAGGCAGCGCCGGCAGTGCGATCACGCCGAGCGAGAAGAGCGCGATAAGGCTGGCGATCAGAAGCAGGCGGCGCGAGGGTCGCATCAGCGCGGCACTGCCACCTGGTCGAGAATGGCTTCAAGCACAGCATCCGGGCTGCGGCCCTCGATCTCGGCGGTGGGGCTGAGGACGATACGATGGCGCATGACGGGCAGGAAAAGCTCCTTCACATCGTCAGGGATCGCATAGTCCCGGCCATCGAGCGCAGCTTTCGCCCGCACCGCGCCACACAAGGCGTCGGCCGCGCGGGTCGAGACGCCAAAGGCGATATCGACGTCGGTGCGGGTCGCTCGCGACAGGGAGAGGACGTAACGCAGGATTTCGTCATCGAGACGGATGCCGTCGATCAGCGTCTGGCCAGCCCTGATTTCGTCGAGCGATGCGACAGGCTCGATCGCGGCCTTGCGGGCATCGTGATCGAGGGGCTGGCCGGCATGAAGGCGAAGGATCGAGAACTCGTCTTCCTCGCTCGGGAAGTCCAGCGGCAGCTTGAAGAGGAAGCGGTCGAGCTGGGCTTCGGGGAGCGGATAGGTTCCCTGCTGTTCCAGCGGGTTCTGCGTCGCGACCACGAAGAAGATTTTGCCGACGCCATGATCCGTTCCGTCGATGGTCGCCTTGTGCTCGGTCATGACCTGCAGGAGCGCTGCCTGCGTCTTGGGCGGTGCGCGGTTGAGTTCGTCGGTGAGCAGGATGTCGGTAAAGATCGGACCGCGCACGAGTTCGAAGCGCCGGGCCTCGAAATCGTAGATATTCGAGCCGATGACGTCGCCCGGCATCAGGTCCGGCGTGAACTGGATACGTTTGAAATCGAGCGAGACGGCCGCCGACAGGCTCTGGGCCAAGAGGGTCTTCGCCGTGCCCGGAGGGCCTTCCAGAAGGCAATGGCCCCGTGCAAACAGGGAAACGAGGAGCAGTTCGACGATCGCATCCTGCCCTTGCACCGCCTTGCAGACTTCACCGGCGATTCGGTCGCGAAGGGCTCGCAGCTCGTCCAAATTCATTCCAGATCTCCTCGATGACGGCTTCGAAGGCGGACAATTGCCGCATCTGGTCCGTCGAAATGGTGTTTTCGGTGGTGTGACGAAGCGCCTGATAGGTGCTGTTCAGGCGTTCGCCAAGATTTGGCGCCCGGCGCGACAGGAACCGGTCGAGGGCAGGCTTGACGCCGCCCTGATCATCGCGCGGCGCGTGCGGCCCCAGAAGGGCGCCCGCGAGCGCTTCGAGCCGGTCCTCCACATAGGTTCTCACCAGGGCGTGGTTTTCCCCGGCAAGAAGCAGGATGCGCTGCGAGGCCTCGATCGTTCGGACCTTGGACGCATCGCTCGCCTCGGCCGGATCGTCGTCGACGGGACGGCCGAAGCCGCGACTGCCGCGCCACAGGGCAAGGCCGGTCAGAGCGACGACGCCGATCCAGAAGAAGGAGAACGGATAGACGAAGAAGCGTTTGAGATCGGCAAGTGAGCGCACATGGGGGTCCGTGCCACTTGCGTCCTCAGCCCGGGACTCTTCCGCGTCCCTGTCGATGAAGATCGGTTGATCGCCCGCAAGATTCCCGATCAGAGTGAGCGCCACCGCCGCATTCTCGCCGAGCCTGAGCCCGTGATTGTCCAGAAGATCGGGATCGGACAAAACATAGATCGGATGGTCGTAGATGCTGTCCTCGCCGCCCCAGCACTGGGCGAGAAGCGTTCCGGCATCTTCGAGCGTCAGCAATGGTTCGCACAATCGGCGGAAGTCCGGGCCCGGCGTGAAGACCTGAGCGGCGTAAAGGCTCACCGGCGCATTCACGGTCAGGCCTGAGTTCGTGCCGTTTACGGCGTAATCGGCAAGACCGAGATCGGACAGCCGCTTCACGCCGATATCGAAGATGTCGATCAGGTGGGCCGGAACCAGCAGATCCGGGTGCGCGCGCCCGCGGCCGACGATGCCGCCGCGCCATTTGGGCATGATGGCGAGGACAGGGCCGACCTCGAGCTTGTCGATCAGGTCCGTTTCGGACATCGCACGCGGAACGAGTTCGCCCGCCACGCCCTCGCGGCCGTCTGTCAGGTCATACCCTTCATTGCCGGGCTGCGGATCGTAGAGCGGGAGGATGCGGAAGACGGTCGGCGAGCCATCCTCGCCCTGTTGCAGCACGTCCTCGACTTCGAAGCCGTTGCTCTTCAGCCAGATTTCGAGACCGCCGAAGCCGATTGCCGTTCGCTCGATCGGACGGCTGTTGCCGAAATAGGCGAGGAGGACGATGACCAGAATGACGGCGCCGAGGATCAGGAGTGGCTGCTTCGACTCGCCTGCTCCCGACCTTGCGCCAGAGGAATCGGCCTGGTGTCCGCTGGGCCCGCTCGCGGCGCTCATCGTTCCGTCCTTTTCAGGAATGGCGCTGCGAGATCGAGGCATTCCTCGTAATCTTCCCGGCTGATCGCACGACCGCCGAAGACGACCAGCTCGACCCGTTGCGCAAGGGTCTGCAGGGCGCTGCGATGGTGCCAGCTGCCGGGAAGGCGTTCCAGGAGCTCGCGTGTTGTCAGACTACGCTTCAGGACGATTTCGTTGTCGCTCGCCGCGAGCGCCAGAAAACGCTGGAGGACCTTGCGCAGACCCACCCTCGGATCGGTCTCCGATCGAAGCCGGGCGATGAAGTCCCGATCGATGTCGGGGTCGTCGTGGGAGGGGGCGTCTTGCCGGTCCGGGCTCACGCGAGTCTGCGGTCTTGGACCGGCCCGGTCGAGAAATGAGCCACGCCGGGTCCAGACGAAGAAGCCGAGGAACAGCAGGATGGCGATCAGAACGGCGATGGCTGTGTACCGCGCCGCTTCGGACGAATTGCCGGAGGTGTCGTCTTCGCTGTCAAAGCGCGAAAGGTCCGCGTCCAATTCGCTGTCGGGGTGAAGATATTGGATGCGAGCCTGCAGCCCCCGGTTTTCGACGGCATCGAGATATCGGGTCGAGGTTTCGGTCGGCGGAGGATCGTAGGGGGCGAGCGCTTCCGACGCGGTTTGAGGGCCGGACTGTGCGAGGGCAGGGATCGTCGAAGCGGTGACCGTCGCCATACCCAGTGCCACGAAGGCGAACCGGACGCTTTGCACGGTCAGGCGGTTGGTCCTCTCCGCTTGCCGCGCCGGATATGTCCTGTTGGTCACGGTGATTGGAACGGCTCCCGATCTCTGGCGACCAAAATTTGTGGCGGTGGCGCGCGAAGGATAATGACGCGATCGTGTGTTTATCGGTTGTTCGCCTTGCGGGTATGTTAATCGCTGGCCGAAGAAAATCCAGACGCGTATTCTGGTGGTCCGGCCATGGTTTCGCGCCTTTGCTCGCAAGACGTCTCGCTCGGCTTGACGCGTCAAGCCTTGGCGACTATAGCCAAACCCAATTTTCCGATCATGCCCGTCAGCATGGTTCGCGTCGAATTCGACGGCGCGGGTGTGACGGGCGTTCAGACCTATAGAGAAGGTGAACCCATGTCTCGCGTCTGCGAACTCACCGGCAAGGGCGTCATGTCCGGGAACAACGTGTCCCACGCGAACAACAAGACGCGCCGCCGCTTTTTGCCGAACCTGTGCAGCGTCACGCTGATTTCCGATGCTCTCGGCCAGCGTTACCGCCTCAGGGTTTCGGCCCATGCGCTGCGCTCGGTCGAGCACCGCGGCGGCCTCGACGCTTTTCTCATGAAGTCGAGCGAAAACGAGCTGTCCCAGCGCGCCAAGCTTCTGAAGCGCCAGATCTCGAAGAAGCTCTCCGAGACGTCGGAAGCCGCGGCCTAAAGCCGATCTCGCTTCCTTCATGAATGCATGCGCCGTGGCGGAGTGATCCGACGCGGCGTTTCATTTCGCCTTGTGGTCTCGATCCACTGGGCGTCCATCCTCTGGTTCCATCACCCAGGTTAAAAAAATGCAGTTCCTGAAGACCCATTGGCTCGCCGTTCTGGCGATGACCCTCATCGTGCTCGCCGCAAATGTCGCGGTTCAGTATCCGATGTTTATCCAGGTCGGCTCGCTCAATCTCGCGGACCTCCTGACATACGGCGCTTTCGTCTATCCGTTCGCCTTTCTGGTGACGGACCTGACCAATCGGCTCTATGGGCCGAAGATAGCGCGGCGCGTGGTCTATACCGGCTTTGCGACCGCAGTCCTGTGCTCCATCATCGTGCCCACAGTTCTCTTCCATCTGGGGCTCATTCCCTATTCGACGGGCGCTGCGCGGATCTCGCGCATTGCCTTGGCTTCGGGGTCGGCATTCCTCATCGCCCAGCTGCTCGACATCTTCGTCTTCAACAAGCTGCGGCAGGATCGCTGGTGGCGCGCCCCGGCAGCGTCCTCGTTTTCGGGTTCGGTGGTCGATACGCTGGTCTTCTTCGGCATCGCCTTCGCGCCGATCTTCTTCTTTTTCGGCCCTAATGATGGTTTCGCCCTCGAATCCGGCCCGCTTTTCGGCGTCATGGCGACCGAGGCTCCGCGCTGGATTTCCTGGGCTCTGGGCGACATGGGGCTGAAACTGTTGATCGCAGCCGTCGCGCTTGTGCCGTACCGGATCATCATCGGGCAGATCCTGCCTGCCCGGCAGGTGACGGCTTAAAGCCGGACCCAATCTCGCCTACAGCAGAAAAAGCCGGGTTTTTAGAGCCCGGCTTTTTTGTCGGTCAGGATGAATTCGAGAAGCAGGTTCCTCTGGAAGAACGAACCATTGTCATCCGAGTTGAGGGTGAGCCGTGTCACCCCTTGCGCGTCCTGCCAGACGCTGAGGCCTTCCATATTATCGATCTCTTCTGAAAGATTCGCTTCGAAGATGACAGGGCCGTCCAAGAGAGCGCCCGGCTTGATCGCCCGACCATCGATGCGTCTCAGACGGACGCCGAGCCCGCCGAAGATGCCTTCGTAACGACGTTCCAAAAGAAGAAGGTCGCCATCCGGCAGAAAGTCCGCGTCGGAGACATTCCACTTCTCGTCCTTTGCGATCTTGAAAACGCCCCTATGCGGGCCGTCGACGATGGCTGCGAAGAGATTGCCCTTTCTGTCGATCGAACCCTCGGCAACGGTTACCAGAGCGCCTTGCAGCGGAGAGCCAGGCGGCGAGGCGGCGAGCGCTTCGAGGCCTTGATTGGCCCGTAGTTCACGGTTCGGGATCGGTTGCGGACGTTCTCTGGGAATTGCCAAGCTGATCGACGGATCAACGGGATAGTCGAGAATACGTGGGGCACGTTCGAAAGAGACGACCGCCTGATCGCCGCGCCGGGCAAGCCCTTCCGCATCGGCCTTGATCTTGCCCGTCAGCGGTCGGCCATCCGGCCCTCTCATGGGCGAAACGTCCACATCGACAAGCCCGCTTGGCACGCCGCTCTCGTCCCGCGCGATCCGGCCCGAGATCCAGTAGCCGTAGTCGGTGACGGCCAGAAACGACGTGCCGCCATCGCCTACGACGAGCCCGGACAGCCCGGCGACGTGGCGGCTCGATCCTGTGAAGGAAAAGCCGCCCACGAATTTCAGATCGCCGAAGTGGGTTCTGTCCGAGTCGGCACGAAAGGCCGGAATGGATTTGGCGGTGATCGTCACCGGCTCCGCCAGAGCGCTCGATGACAAGAGCGCCAGTCCGAAAAATGCGGCGACGAGCGCCGTCGCACGGCTTGAAAAGCTGCGACGGCTGCGCGGGATGATAATGATAGCCGTCATGGCTCGCCTTGCTGCGAATTTGAAGCGATCAGGGCAGTCGGCCCGTTACATACTGGGCTTTGCCACCCGCAAAACTCCAGTCCTCTTCCCGGTTGGTGAAGACGGAGATGAGGAGATCGTCCGGATCGAGACCGCAGGCTTCATTGAGCTTCTGGGACAGGAGCTCGTAGACCTTGATCTTCTCGACATGGGTGCGCGGGCTGGTCAAGAACTGGATCGAGATCATGCGATCCGATCGCTCGAGACCGAGACCGGTGTCGAGGAAAATCATTCGGCCCGGCTTGTGCTCGTGGACGATCTGGTACCGATCGGTCTTCGGTACGCCGAACGCTTCGACCACGCAGTCCTGAATGGTGTCGAGAGGTGTCTTCAGTTCCGTATCGGAGCGGCCTTCGAGCATGTCGATGCGAAGGAGGGGCATGGCGGCGACTTTCGAATCCAGACGATCAGCGCCGATGCACCGACGTGTGGGCCGGCAGCGGCATCCCTTCAATCAGGACGCACCTGCCGGGTTCCCGAAGGATAGCAAGTTTCCGCCGGTTCCGAACGCATACCTACCCTGCTCGCCGCCGATAGGTCGACTGGACGCCGGTTCCCTCATCCTCGAAGAGCGCGGCGAGCTGCTCGGTCATCGCGCCGGCGAGTTCCTCGGCATCGACGATGGTCACGGCGCGGCGATAGTAGCGCGTTACGTCGTGGCCGATGCCGATTGCGAGAAGCTCCACGGACGAGCGTTGCTCGATCTCGTCGATCACGGCCCGCAAATGCCGTTCGAGGAAATTGCCGGAATTCACCGACAGCGTGGAATCGTCGACCGGCGCGCCGTCGGAGATCACCATTAGGATGCGCCTCTGCTCGGGGCGCTTGTTGAGGCGCGAGTGAGCCCAGATGAGCGCTTCGCCGTCGATGTTTTCCTTTAGCAGCCCTTCGCGCATCATCAGGCCGAGATTGCGCCGGGCGCGGCGCCACGGCGCATCCGCGCTCTTGTAGATGATATGGCGAAGATCGTTGAGGCGGCCCGGACGCGGCGGCTTGCCGGCCTTGAGCCACGCCTCGCGCGACTGCCCGCCCTTCCAGGCCCGTGTCGTGAAGCCGAGCACCTCCACCTTCACGCCGCAGCGCTCCAGCGTGCGGGCGAGAATGTCGGCGCAGGTGGCGGCGACGGTGATCGGCCGGCCACGCATGGAGCCGGAATTGTCGATCAGCAGAGAAACGATGGTGTCGCGGAATTCGGTGTCGCGCTCCATCTTGTAGGAAAGCGACTGCATGGGATCGATGACGATGCGCGTGAGACGCGCCGTGTCGAGATAGCCCTCTTCGAGATCGAAGTCCCAGGAGCGATTCTGCTGCGCCATCAGGCGACGCTGAAGCCGGTTTGCGAGCCGACCGACCACGCCCTGAAGGCTGGTCAGTTGTTTGTCGAGAAAGCCGCGCAGCCGGTCGAGTTCGGCCTCGTCGCAAAGCTCTTCCGCGCCGATTTCCTCGTCGAAGGACCGGCTATAGACCTCGTATTCGATCTTCTGGAGGGGATCGAGATCCTTCGGCTCGGGTCGCCGGGCCTCGCCGGGTGTCTCGGAGGTTTCCTCGCCTTCGGCAACGTCGTCGTCAGACGTGACCTCGGAATCCTCGGCCTCGGAGGTCTCGTCGTTCTCGCCCTCGTTCTCGGTTTCCTCGGTCTGGCTGTCCTCGGAGCCGTCCTCCTTCTCGGCTCCGCCTTCCTCCTGATCGCGAACCTGATTGTCGCCTTTCTCGTCCTCGTTGTCGTCCTCGTCTTCATCCGACTGCTCGGGCTCGGCCAGTTCTTCGGCCATTTCAAGGGAGACGAGGACATCGCGGATCGCGCGGGCGAAAGCTTCCTGATCTTCAGCGTGCCCGGCCAGATTGGCGAACCGCGTGCCGACCTTTTCCGTGATCGTCTCGCGCCAGACGTCGACGAGAGCTTGCGCGCTTGGCGGCACGGGACGGCCGGTCATCGCCTCGCGCACCAACAGCGCGACGGCATCTTCCATCGGCGCTTCGTTGCGATCGGTGACTTCGGTGAGGTTCGAACGGGCGTATTTGTCCTCCAGCATGGAGGCCAGATTGTCGCCGACGCCCGGCATCGCATTCGCGCCGATCGCCTCGCAGCGCGCCTGCTCGACCGAATCATAGATCGCGCGGGCGCTCTGGCCTTCCGGGGACAGCCTGGCGTGGAGCTTCGGGTCATGCCGGGCCCGGCGCAGCGCCATCGCATCGGCGACCCCGCGTGTGACGGCAACATCGTTCGAGGTGGCCCGTTTCGGCAGCTCCGGCAGGCGGGCCGAATTGCCGGCAAGTCCCGGCCGATCGGCCGAGAACGTGACCTCCAATTCGCTGTCGCCCGCGATCGCGCGAAGCGTGTTCGCGAGCGAACGCCTGAAGGGTTCGCGGTTGGCCGCCTTGGTGGGCGCGGGTCGCTTATTGTCGCCGATCTTGCTCATGACAGCGAGATAAGGGGTTCCTGCGCCGATGGGCAAGGGCCGTATCAGGATGGTTCCTATGCCCCGTGTCGCGACGCCGCATTCGCGCTGGCCGTTCTGCTGTCAAATCCGACCGAGTTTTGTCCCGGATCACCCTGCATCGTCGGGCGCCTGACGAAGGCGTACCGGTTTGTACGAAAAAAGACGAATCACGCATAATCCCAAATTTCTCAGAAAAGCTACCCAGCGTCATGTCGACAAACAGACATGCCTGCCGCTATGAGCGCGGTCTATTGGGTTTGAGGGTCCCCATTGCGCCAAAAACTGTCAAGGACTGCGAGTCTGTTCGACTCGATCGACTTTTCCCGTCGTGTCGTATTGCGCGGCCTTTTAGTTTTTACCGCCGTTTTCGGTGCCACTTTTTCTTTCCTCAACTATCAAAATGAGAACTTTGTTGCGGTGGCGGCGGAACTCGCCATGACCGTCCTGGCGATTGGCCTGATTCCGATCACGAAAAAGACCAAGCGGCTCATCGTATGGGCGCTGGTCTACCTGACGCTCTTCAATACCGTGATGATGTTCATTATCGCGACGCCGCAGGCATCGCCCTCGGTATTTGCCTGGGTCCTCCTCATTCCGATCCTGTCGCATATGCTGCTCGGACGGGCTTTGGGCGGCGTCATGTCCGTGACGTTTCTGCTTATCGCCTTGGTCCTTTACTATTTTCGCTTCGGACACGACCCTGATACCGGGAACAGCCGCGCGCTTCTCAATGTCGCCGGAGTCGCGCTGTGCATCTTCGGTTTTTCCTATGTCTACGAAGCCTCGAGAGCCCAGGCTGAAGAGGCGCTGAGACAAAGGGCCAATACCGACGCTTTGACCGGGCTCGGCAATCGATCCTACCTGTATGGCCGGCTCGAAGAGGAATTGGCGCGCAATCTGCGATCTGGCACCCCGTGCGGCATCCTTCTTCTCGACCTCGATTTTTTCAAGACGATCAACGATACCTATGGGCACGAGGCAGGCGACGACGCGCTGCAGCTGGTTTCGGCGATCCTGACCCAGAATCTCCGCTTGAACGACGATGCGTTTCGCCATGGCGGAGAGGAATTTTGCGTGCTGCTGCACGATACCTCTCACGGCGACGCTGTTCGCGCGGCGGAAAAATTGCGCCGTATCGTCGAGGCGGCCGAGCTGAACGCGAACGGCCATACGATCAGGTTCACGACCAGCATCGGGGTTGCGTCAATCCCGGACGATGGCAGGGATATGCGCAAGATCATGAACATTGCCGACAAGCGCCTGTACGAGGCGAAATCCCGGGGACGTAACCGCGTCGTCTCGGCCGCCTCGTAACGCGGTTTCGACCACTGCTCCCATCCTCCCACATCGAGTGTGACCTGACCGTTCACAAAACGCGTCTGGAAACTCCGGCATCATGTCCGCGTTCAGCCACCAAAGCCGGGTTGGGTTCGGCCTGGCTTAAGGAATGAAGGGACATCCTATGAAGACGATTGCTTTTCTCGGTCTTGGCGCGATGGGTTCGCGCATCGCGAAGAACCTTCTTGATGCGGGCAACGACATCATCGTCTGGAACCGCAGTGCGGAGAAGACCGAGCCGCTTGTCGCGGCCGGCGCGAAACGTGCTGACACCCCGCGGGACGCCGCGAAAATGGCCGACATCGTCATGGCGATGGTGGCTGACGACGAAGCCTCACGCGAGATCTGGCTGAACCCCGACAATGGCGCGCTCGCCGGCATGGATCAGGGCAAGGCCGCCGTCGAAATCTCGACGCTCACGCCAGGCTGGGCCGCCGAGCTTGGCCAGCATATGAAAGATGCCGGCGTCGATTTCGTCGAGGCACCTGTCTCGGGCACCCTGCCGCAGGCCGAAAACGCTGGTCTGGTCTTCTTTCTCGCAGGCGAGGACGATGGGATCGGCAAGGTCGAGCCGTCTCTGAAGCCCCTTGGAAAGGCTTTTCCGCGCGTGGGCAAATGGGGCGATGGTGCCCGCGTGAAGCTCGCCACCAATGCGCTTCTCGGCATCAATGTCGCGGCCTGGGCGGAGATCACCGCCATGCTCGACCGGTCCGAGACCGACACGAAAACGGCGGTGGACGCGATCTCGGAAACGGCGATCTGGGCGCCGAATTTCGGGTATCTCACCGGATCGATGATGAAGGGCGATTACGATCCGAAATTCCCGATCGAGCTGATCGAGAAGGATTTCCGTTACGCTCAATCCGTCTCCGGCGAGAGCAACTCGCCGCTGATCGGCCATGTTCGCGAGAGCATACAGCGGGCGATCTCGGAAGGTTATGGCAAGGACAACATGACGGCGCTGAGAAAGCTCTACGGCTGACATCTGGTCAGGTGGTGCTTTTTCAAATCGCGCGTTTACGGCGTACCATTGCCATCGAGAACGGTGTACCGCTCAAGGCCGAGGCCGCGAAGGCCGTTTGATAAGGTAGCAAAATGGCAGGTGACGAACTCGAACGGCGGATCGCCCAGGCACGCGGCGACGAGCCTGCCGACCTGAAACTCAGCGGCGGGCGGATTTTCGACCTCGTTACCGGGACGTTTATCGAGGGCGATGTCGCGATCTGCGGTTCCCGCATCGCCGGTATCGGCGACTACGAGGCGAATGAGGTCATTGATGTCACGGGCCTCACACTCGTGCCCGGCTTCATCGATACGCACCTTCATATCGAGAGCAGTCTCGTTACGCCCTTCGAGTTCGACCGCCTGGTGACACCGCGCGGTATCACGACCGCGATTTGCGATCCGCACGAAATCGCGAACGTCATCGGTCTCGATGGCATTCGCTATTTTCAGGAAGCCAGCCGCCATCTAGTGATGGATCTCAAGGTGCAGTTGTCGAGCTGCGTGCCCTCCACCGACATGGAAACATCGGGCGCACGGATCGAGGCGGCGGAGCTGGCGAATGTCATGGGGCATCCCTCGGCGATCGGGCTAGCGGAGTTCATGAACTATCCGGGCGTGATCCATCGCGATCCACGCGCGATGGCGAAGCTTCGCCTCTTTGAAAACGGCCATATCGACGGACACTGCCCGCAGCTGTCCGGGCGCGACCTCAATGCCTATATCGCCGCGGGTATCCGTACCGAACACGAGGCGACGACTGCCGAGGAAGCGCTGGAAAAACTGCGCAAGGGCATGCGCGTTCTCATCCGCGAAGGTTCGGTGAGCAAGGACCTCCACGCGTTGCAGCCGGTGCTGACCGAACTGACGGCGCCGTATATGTGCCTCTGCACCGACGATCGAAATCCGCTCGATATCGGCGAGCACGGCCATCTCGACTATATGATCCGCCAGCTGATTGCGCTCGGAACGCCGCCGCTTGCCGCCTATCGCGCGGCGTCGCTGTCGGCCGCCGAAGCCTTCGGTCTCAAGGATCGCGGCCTGATCGCGCCGGGCCTCAGGGCTGATATCGTCGCACTCGACAGTCTTGAGGGATGCAACGCGAAGCTGGTGCTGAGCGGCGGGCGGGTCGTCGACGATACGGCCTTTGAACTCCGTGAAACCGTTCCGCCAATCGGGCGCAACTCGGTCAAGGCGCGCGACGTCTCCGCTGCCGACTTCCGGGTGTCCGGCAACACGGCGGAAACCCATGTCATCGGTATTCTCGAAGGCAAGATCATCACCGAGCATCTGCGCGAGGAGATCGTCCCGGTCGATGGCGACAAGCATCCCGACACGGCGCGCGATCTCATTCGTATCGCGATCGTCGAGCGCCACGGCGTGAACGGAAATATCGCGACCGGCTTCGTGCGCGGCTTTGGTCTGAAGAAGGGGGCGATCGCCTCAACCGTCTGCCACGACCACCACAATATCGCGGTCGTCGGTGCAGACTATGAGCATATGGCGCTTGCAGCCAGGCGGCTCTCGGAGATCGAGGGGGGATTTGTCGTTGCGGATGAGGGAAAAATTCTCGCCGAACTGGCGCTCCCCGTCGCGGGCCTCATGTCACTCGAATCCTTCGAAACGGTACATGAGAGCCTCGTTGCGCTCCGCGCGGCAGCCAAGAGCCTCGGCGTAACGCTGGATGAGCCGTTCTTGCAGCTCGCTTTCCTGGCGCTTCCCGTGATCCCGGCTCTCAAGATCACGGATTGCGGTCTCGTCGATGTCGAGCGGTTCGAGATTATCTGAACCTCGAACCGATCAACCGGAAGCCTATTCCAGCACGAGATTCGCGGCGCTGTCCGGCAGGTCCTTGCCGAAGGCGCGCTGATAGAATTCAGCGACCAGCGAACGCTCGAGGTCGTCGCACTTGTTGAGGAAGGTGAGGCGGAACGCCATGCCGATATCGCCGAAGATCTCGGCGTTCTCCGCCCAGGTGATGACCGTGCGCGGGCTCATGACGGTTGAGAGATCGCCGTTGATGAAGGCGGCGCGAGTGAGATCGGCAACACGCACCATGCGCGAGACGGTCTGGCGGCCTTCGTCGTTCTGCCAGTCCTTCACCTTGGAAAGGACGATTTCGACCTCGTTGTCGTGCGGCAGATAGTTGAGCGTCGTGACGATCGACCACCGGTCCATCTGCGCCTGATTGATCTGCTGGGTGCCATGATAAAGGCCCGTCGTATCGCCAAGGCCGACGGTATTGGCGGTCGCGAAGAGGCGGAAGGCTGGGTGCGGACGGATGACGCGGCTCTGGTCTAGCAGCGTCAGGCGGCCCGACGACTCCAATACACGCTGGATGACGAACATCACGTCGGGACGACCGGCGTCATATTCGTCGAAAACCAGCGCGACATTGTTCTGATAGGCCCAGGGCAGAATACCATCCCGAAATTCGGTGACCTGCATGCCGTCGCGCACGGTGATCGCGTCCTTGCCGACGAGATCTATACGGCTGACATGGCTGTCGAGATTGACGCGCACGCAAGGCCAGTTCAGCCGGGCCGCCACCTGTTCGATATGGGTCGATTTGCCCGTGCCGTGATAGCCGGACACCATGACGCGGCGATTGCGAGCAAAGCCTGCAAGGATCGCAAGCGTCGTCGGCTTGTCGAAGATATAGTCGGGATCGATTTCCGGAACGTGGGAATCGGCCTTGGAGAAGGCCGGCACGGTCAAGTCGCTTTCGAAGCCGAAGGTATCGCGGACGGAGATCGTGGTGTCCGGGAGAGGGGCCGCGGCCTCGTTCGGCGCGCTCATCTTTTCCACTGCACTCATCTTGCCTCCTGAAAACCGGCGTGACGATCCTGATGACGCGGCCGGTTCTGTATCCTGTCTGATCGTTTGGTGCGGGCCTGGGTATCTGGTTTTCCGTTCATGATCGAACAGGGTACCGTCTACGCCGCTTTCCGTTTCCCGAACGCAATTACCGCGTGATGCGCCCGGAGGGAACCTCATTCAGGGACGAGATGCGACCAATTCGCTGATCTCGTCCCGTGAAAGGGCGGTCGAGGTTTGGAAGTGGCGCCGTCAGCAGAAGCCGGCCTGCTTCAGCAGCTTGTAGGCCTGGATGACGTCCCGCAGCCGATCCTCATGGCCGCGATCGCCGCCATTGGCGTCCGGATGGAGCTGTTTCACCAGCTCCTTGTAGCGCACGCGCACATCCTCGCCGGTGGCGTTCGTCTGAAGGTTCAGCGTTTCGAGCGCCTTTTGCTCCAGCGGACGGACGCGCCGGCGTGCCTCCGTGCGTCCCTGAGCCGCATCCGCCTCGGCGCTCGCCCAGTCGAACGGCTCGCCGCGCTTGCGGCGGCGGGTGCGCGTGGCGTTTGGCGAGGAGGAGTTGTGCCCCATCGGATAGGTCGGACGATGACCCGTCAGCGAGTCCTTGAGATATTTGCGAATATCGTCGTCGCCGAGCCCGGAGAAGTAGTTGTAGCTCTTGTTGTACTGCCGGACATGGTCAACGCAGAAATTGAGGTATTCGCCCTCGTGATCGCGACCCATCGGCGCCTTGTGCAGGCCCGGCTTGTCGCAACCTTCCCAGGCGCACTCAGGCGTCTGGGGTTTGGGCTTGGCGCCGCCGGCACTGCGGCGCTTCACCCTGATCGTGTCGAAATATTTGGAGTCGAGTTTCATCGCGGGGGATTATGGGGCTTCAAATGCTGACGAACAAGAATTGACAGATCGGAAAATGCCCTGAAGAGAGGACGGTTGGAACGGACCTGCCGACGACGATCCGCCATCCATACCGCCTCGACTTGGAGTGAGGCGGGACGGAGGATGCGGCGGGATCGGTATCAGGGACCAGAAGTCAGAACAGGAAGGCGAGACCATGACCGTCAAAGCCGCAATCGAAACGAAGCTGCGCGACCGGTTCTCACCGGAAAGCCTCAACGTGATCGACGAAAGCCATCTTCACGCCGGCCATCACCATGCCGGCAGCGAGCATCATGAAGCCTTCGATGGTTCGGGAGAGACCCATTTCCGGGTTCAGATCGTCTCGGCTCAGTTCGAGGGCGAAAGCCGGATCAATCGCCAGCGGGCGATCAACAAGCTGCTTGCCGACGAACTGAATGCCGGCGTTCACGCGCTGGCGATCGAGGCAAGGGCACCCGGAGAGCCGGGCCGTCGCGGAGCGTAAGAAGGCTCGGCTCAGGAAAAGACGTCCGCCGCCTCTTCCTCGCTCAAGCCTTTCGGATCTGAGCCGAAGCGGTTGGGCCCGCTGGTGCCACGGAGACAGAAGAAGACGATCAGAACGATCGTGCCGATCAGTGGAATGATCCCGATCAGCAGCCACCAGCCACGTCGATCGGTGTCGTGCAGACGTCGGACCGCCACCGAAAGAGTGGGTATCAGGGTCGCGAGTGACCACAACAGGGTGAGAACGCCGCCATTGGCCTCCGCGCTTGCGGAGAACTCACCTTGGACGTCTCCCGTCGAGGTCACCACATCGCCACCGAGGCCGAGCGCGATGTCGAGAAAACCGAAAACGAACGAGCCGATGATGAGCAAGAGCATGAAGAGCCAGTATTCACGGCGCCGCGAGCGGCCGGAGAACTGAAAGTAGCGCTTCAAGGGAAGAAACATGTCAGACATTGGCGCATCCGTTCGCGTCGCAAGACGGGCGCTTCCCTCTCGCAGCCGCCTGTCGCGAAGCTGTCGGGCACACCCCGCGCAATCTGATCATCGGCCTGTTTCGTCAGGTCGATAAGGTTCAGCCTTTCTATCGCAGGTGTTCGCGGCATGTCTTCACTGGGCTTCGCACAGATGGGATTCGCTGCCATTCGTTGCGCCGCCGCAACTCTCTGAAACCTGCGCTTATGGGCTATCCTCTATGCTGGCATCACCGAGACAATAGCCGAGACCCCATGACGACCGCCCGAAACCACACCTGCGAACCGCATTGGATGTGTCCCGGACGCCGGATCTTCGCCTGGCGCGTGATGCCGTTGCAGGACGGCGCTGGGCGGGTGATCCGATGACGGAGCGAAAGGACCAGGGCTCGTTCAAGGTCTCCGAGAGCGATTTTCAGCAGGCGCTGTCGGAGAAGCGCGGAGCGCGTGGCGCTCTCGTCGGTTTCGCCTTTGCCTTCGCCGTCTCGCTGCTGGCCGGGATGACCGACGCGATCGGCTTTCTTTCAGCCGGGGACTTCATCTCCTTCATGAGCGGAAACACGACGCGCTTCGCGATCGCGTTTGCCGAAGCGCGTTATGTCGATGCGGCGCGCCTTGCAATGATACTCGGGGTCTTCGTTCTTGGAAACGCGCTCGGTGCCAGTATCGTGCATCTTGCGGGTTATCGGATCTCGCCGCTTCTCATCTTCGTCGGTTGTCTTCTCGCGGCAAGCGGCATGCTGTTCCACGGCGCGCATATGGTCTTCGCCCTGGTGCCAGCCGTACTGGCGATGGGCGCGCTCAATTCGGCGGTCGAGAGCGTTGCGGGCCATCCGGTGAGCCTGACTTACGTGACGGGTGCGCTATCACGCTTCGGCAAGGGGCTTGGGCGTCTGGCCGTGGGCAAAGGGGATTTCACCTTTCTCCTTCACGTGGTGCCCTGGATTGGAATGCTCTCCGGCGCGATCGGCGGCTCGTTTCTGCAGATCGAACATCCGACGATCTCCTTCTATGTGCCGGCGGGGATTGCCGCCTTTCTTGCATTCATCGCATTTCTGCTTCCGACCGATTTCGAGAAGGATTATCTCGGCCGCGTCTGAAGCGCACGCGCCGTACCCACTTTTTCGTCTGGTGCCCTACTTCGCCTGAAACGAGACCTCCAATCCGTTCCGGTGAACCCATGACATCGACCCGCGACCACGATCGCTATCCCTATTCGGCCTTGCCAGACCGCCCGGTTTTCGACTGGCCGAACGGCAAGCGGCTTGCCGTCTACGTGGCGCTCAACATCGAGACCTTCTCGTTCGGAGAGGGCGACGGGGCGGCACTCGCGCCCAGGCAGCAGCATCCCGACGTCCTCAATCATGCCTGGCGCGACTGGGGAAATCGTGTGGGTGTCTGGCGTATGAAGGCATTCTTCGACGCCCTCGATATGCCGCTCGCGCTTCTGCCCAATTCCTGCGTCTACGAGGATTGTCCGGGCCTGATCGAGGCCTTTCGCGAGCGCGGCGACGAGATCGTCGCCCATGGGCGCACCAATGCCGAGCGTCAGGGTGTGATGGGCGAAGTCGAGGAACGGGCGCTGATTTCCGAGGCAAGCGAGATCTTCAGAGCGCGCGAGGGCGTGCTTCCAGCCGGTTGGCTGGCGCCCTGGATTTCCCAGAGCGAGGTCTCGATCGATCTCCTGCAAAAGGAAGGCTATGCCTATTGTCTCGACTGGTGCCACGACGATCAGCCGACATGGATGACGACGCGCGACGGCGGACGCATTCTGTCTGTGCCCTACAGCCACGAGATCAACGATATTCCGGCGATCACCGCCAGATATACGGGCGCTGACGAATTCGCCGATATGATCGTCGCGCAGTTCGACGAGATGCTGGAGGCCTCCGAGACGGCGCCGGCGGTGATGAGCATCGCGCTCCACCCGTATATTTCAGGCCAGCCCTTCCGCCTCAGGGCCCTGAAGCGTGCACTCCGGCACATCGTGGATCACCGTGACGAGATCTGGCTGACCCGGCCGGGCAAGATCGCGAAGGCCTTTTCGGACGGCGAGACGCGGTAGAACTGCGAGGGCGCCGTTCCAGAACGAGAAAAAGGCCGGGATGACCGGCCTTTTTTCGATGCATGGAACCGATTCTTCCAAGTCTTACCGAATGCCGGGCTTCGGGCCGACATCGCCTTCCATCGTCCAGATGGTCGCGTCGACCTTGCCGCGCAGTTCGGGATACATGTCGTTGTCGAAGGTCGGCTCGAGGCCGGTCTTCTTCTGGGCGAAATAGTCTTTCGTCAGCTTCACGACGGTGCCGGACAGAAGCACGATGGCGATGAGGTTAAGCGTCGCCATCAGCCCCATGGAGGCGTCTGCGGCGTTGAAGACCGTCCCGACCGATTCGACCGAGCCCCAGATCACCATGGCAAGCGCGCCGATCCGCACGAAGGACATGCCGATCTTGCCGCCAGCCCCAAGGAAGGTCATCGCGTTCTCGGCATAGGAGAGATTGCCGATGATCGAAGTGAAGGCGAAGAAGAAGATGGCGATCGCGATGAAGGTCGCGCCCCAGTCCCCGAGATGGGCGGCGAGCGCGTTCTGGGTGAGGGTGATGCCGTCGACCTCTTGGCCCGGCGTATAGACGCCCGACAGGAGGATCATCAGCGCCGTCGCGGTGCAGATCATGAGGGTGTCGATGAAGACGCCGAGACCCTGGACGAGCCCCTGGCTCGCCGGATGGTGCGGCTGAGGCGTTGCGACCGCCGCGATGTTCGGCGCCGAGCCCATGCCGGCCTCGTTGGAGAAGAGGCCGCGCTTCACGCCGTTGAGGAGGGCCGCCATGACGCCGCCTGTCACGCCGCCGGCTGCTTCCTGGAAGCCGAAGGCGCTGGCGACGATGGTCCAGAGGGCGCCGGGAACCTCGGCATAATGCATTATGCAGACATAGAGGGCGACAAGCAGATAGGCGATCGCCATGAAGGGAACGATCACCTCCGCCACCCGGGCGATCGAGCGGATACCGCCGAAGACGATGACGCCCGCGAGCGCGGCCAGCGCGATGCCGATCCAGAGGCGCCCGAAGCCGAACACCTCTTCCGTCGCGCCGGCGATCGAGTTCGCCTGCACGGCGTTGAAGATGAGGCCGAAGGACAGGATCAATGCGATCGAGAAGAGGGCGCCCATCCAGGGAAGGCCGAGACCGCGCGCCATGTAGAAGGCTGGGCCGCCGCGATACTGTCCGTCCTCGTTTCGGATCTTGTAGAGCTGGGCGAGGGTGGATTCGGAATAGGCCGTTGCCATGCCAACGAGAGCGACCATCCACATCCAGAAGATCGCGCCCGGACCGCCCAGCGTCAAGGCAACGGCGACGCCTGCGAGATTACCCGTGCCAACGCGCGAGGCGAGCGACACGGTGAGGGCCTGAAGCGGCGAGATGCCCGACTTGTCGCCCGATCGCGAGCCTTTGATGACCCGGAAGAATTCCGGGAAATGCCGGAACTGGATGAAGGCGAGACGCAGGGTGAAGAACACGCCGATTGCGAGCAGGCCGTAGACGAGAACATAGCCCCAGAGAATGGTGTTCAGGAAATCGACAGTCGACGTGAAGCCGTTCAAAAATGCTTCGGGCGTGTAACTCTCCATCGGGCGCAGTCCTCAAATCCAAGGCATCGCAGCCGCATGAGGCGGCTGCTGTTCGCCACAATTGAACAGGCTTCAGACCGTCTGTCCATGGAGGATGAAACTGTTACCCACAGATGAAGACCCGCAGATCGCCGTGAATCAGGGTTGATCCTTTCCTGCGTCGGGCGAAAGCCGAGCGCCGATTCCCATTCGGCTTCAGACGCTTCCCTTAAACGCAGAACGGACGCGCCGCCCCTCGCAGCACGTCCGTTCAAGCATGTCCCCAAGACGGGAGCTTGTCGCTCCTGTGACGCGCCGTTGCCGTTCCCCAACCGCTTGGGCGCGCCCTTGCCCCTTGTTCGTTCAATATTGCGCAAAATTCTTAATGCTCCGTTAACGCCAATCCATCTCGCATGGGAGCGAAGTCTTTGATAACGGTCTCGCGCCTGTCCCGCGCTACCGCAGGATCCTGGCGCCGTCAGAATGCGAGGACGCCTTAAGCGATGTCATTTCTCAATCGTGCGACCGGCTTTCGCCAGAGCGCTGCCGCAACCCTGCTGCTTCTTGGAACGTCGATCACCGTCGGGACGGCGCTGCTGTTCCAATATGTCGGCGGCTACATTCCTTGCGCGCTCTGTTTGCAGGAGCGAACGCCTTATTACATCGCCATTCCGGTCGCGCTTCTGACGATGATCGCCGCCAGTGGCCGTGCCAAGCCAATCCTTGTGCGCGGGCTGCTCGTCGTCATCGGTCTCCTGATGCTCTGGTCGCTCTATCTCGGCGTCTTTCATGCGGGCGTGGAATGGGGCTACTGGCCCGGACCTGCTGAATGTGCAGGCGGCAGCGGCGACCTGATGAGCGGCGGCAGCCTTCTCGCCGAGATCGACCGTGTCCGCGCGCCCTCGTGCGATACGGCGGCGGGCCGGTTCCTGGGGCTCTCCTTCGCCGGCTGGAACGCGATCGCCTCCGCGATTTTCGCCAGCATTGCTTTTGGCGCGAGCCTTGCCCGGGCCGATCGCACAGAAACCCGCTGATATCAGCTCGATTGGAGGGCTCCGCCCATGATCACCGTTCATTGTCTTCAGTATTCACGCGGGTCGCGCATCGTCTGGCTTCTGGAAGAGCTTGGTGAGAGCTTTGAGCTGAAAAACTACGAGCGCACCGAGGCCTATCGCGCGCCGCCCGAGCTGAAGGCCAAGCATCCGCTCGGCAAGTCACCGGTGATCGAGGACGGCGATCTCGTTCTCGCCGAGTCTGCCGCAATACTGCGTTATATCGACGAGCGTTATGGAAATAATCGGCACTCGCCGGAGCCGGGCACGAACGCTCACGCCCATCACGACGAATGGCTGGACTTCGTGGAAGGCTCGATGGCGCGCTCGGTGATCGCGGCATTCTGGGCCAAGCGCAACGGCTCCGAGATCGAACAGAAGATGAAGGACGAGTTCGCGTCCATCATGGCCTATCTTGGCGATACGCTGGAGGATCGCCCGTTCCTGATGGGCGACAGGCTGATGCTCGCCGATATCCAGATTTCCTATCTGCTCGCGATGTCCGAATATGCCGGCGTGCTCCAGTCATATCCGCGTGTGATGGCCTATTGGGAACGCCTGAAGGCCGTTCCCGCCTTGCAGACGACGATTGAAAAGACCGGGCCGATCATGCCGAGGGACTGAGGCCGTCAGCTGGATCTCCGGCGCTCTCTCATTGCGGTAAATCCTTAGACGGCAAGGTAGTTTGAGCTTGCCGTCCAGCCTCGCATCGCAATGTGGCGAGCCATGACCCTGATAGCGCTTCTTATCGGTATCGTCCTGATCCTCACCCTCGGATTTGCCCACCATTTCGGTGTTTTGACGATCATCCGCATCACGCCTCATGCCGAAGCGAAGGGGCATCTGGCCGTGCTCGTGACCTTCGCCGGCCTGTTCGCCCTGCATCTCGCGGAGATCCTCGCCTTCGCGGTGATCTTCGCGGGCCTCCTGTCCTTCGAGGCTCTCGGCTCTTTCACCGGCAGCTATACCGGAAGCTGGGCCGACCTGATCTATTTCTCCGGCACGAATTTCGTGACGCTTGGCTATACGGGCATCACCGTGACGGGGCCGATCCGTATCATCAACATGTTGCAGTCGCTCGGCGGCTTCATGGCACTGACCTGGTCCGCGACGCTGATCTATTCCGTCTCCGGAACCGCGTGGCATCAGGGCGGCTACACCTCGGAAGAATCGCCCGAAAACGCCTGACAGGCGCAACGCAGATTGCTCTGGAATTTGCCGCCGAAGCGCACAGTTCATGACGAGACCCGTGTAAGGATCTCGCCATGGATATCGTCTTTTCGCAAAAGCAGCTCGTTCACCGGCCGCAGCAATACGGCGTGCACGGCCGTCTGGTGACGCCGCTGGAAAATCCGAACAGGGCCGAAACGCTTCTCAAGCGATTGACGGAGTGCGGTCTGTCGCACCGGGAGCCGGAGGATGTCGGGCGCGAAGCGATCACGGCGGTCCATGCCGGGCACTATGTCGATTATCTCAGCGGTGCCTGGAGCCGCTTCCAGGCCCTGA
The DNA here is from genome assembly GCF_039652615.1 of Fulvimarina fulva. NCBI lineage: Bacteria > Pseudomonadati > Pseudomonadota > Alphaproteobacteria > Hyphomicrobiales > Aurantimonadaceae > Fulvimarina > Fulvimarina fulva. The sequence continues at coordinate 38,631 of NZ_JBDJAC010000009.1, read as the reverse complement.
AGAATGCCGGACCCGAGGTTCTGCCGAATAGTCATCCCTATTATGCGGGCGCTTCGGCCCTCGGCGCCCGGCCGGCGCCGCGAACGACCGGCATTCTCGGCCAGACTGGGTGGTATATCGGCGATCTCTCCTGCGCCATGGGCGAGCACAGCTTCAAGGCGGCCTATGCCTCGGCGATGACCGCCGCGACGGCGGCGGACAGGGTGCTTGCGGGTGAACCCGCCGCCTATGCCCTTTGCCGCCCGCCGGGCCACCACGCCTATCCCGACCGCGCGAACGGCTTCTGCTTCTTCAACAACGCGGCGATCGCTGCCCAGCGGCTACGCTCGAAGCATGGGAAAGTGGCGATCATCGATTTCGACACCCATCACGGCGATGGCACGCAGGCGATCTTCTACGATCGCGGCGACGTCTTCGTCGGCTCGGTCCATACCGATACGACGGAATATTATCCGTTCTTCTTCGGCTATGCGGACGAGACCGGGCGCGGCGAGGGGGAGGGCTGCAACCGCAACATCCCGCTCGCCTTCAAGGCCGATGACGATGGGATCATCTCAGGCGTCGAGCTGCTGATCGAAGCAGCGACCAGTTTCGGTGCCGAAGCGCTCGTCGTCTCCGCCGGCTGGGACGCCCACAAGGACGATCCGCTGTCCCGGCTTTCGGTAACGGGAGAAGCCTATGAGCGGATCGGCGAACGCCTTGGCGCCATGAACCTGCCGACGGTCATCGTCCAGGAGGGCGGCTATTCCCTGGCGGCCGTGGCGGAGTGCGCGCCACGATTCGTGGAGACTTTCGGGCGTTAGATACGCCGCGAACCCTCGGCATACTCGGCCACCGTGCCGAGTATTAAGCGCAATATTTTTCAGATGTCGCGTTCGCATCGTTAAGTGCAATCGTTGAAGTTTCATCGCACTATGGATCCTCGGGACGGAGCCCGAGGATGACGAAACGCGGGGTTTGACGACGCTGGGATGAGGTGTCAGGCCTCTTCGACAAATTTACCCGTTCCGGCCGAACCGCAGATCCTTCTCGATCGAGAACGGCGCGCCGAGGCGGACCTTGTAGATCTGGTAGTTCTCCATGATCCGCTGGACGTAGGAGCGGGTTTCGCCGAACGGGATGCGTTCCACCCAGTCCACCACTTCGTCGAGCGGTTTGCCGCGCGGGTCGCCGAACCGGTCGATCCACTCCTTCGCGCGGCGCGGGCCGGCATTGTAGGCCGCAAAGGTGAGGACGTAGGAGCCGCCGAAATCGGAGATCTGCTCGCCGAGGAAGCGCGCGCCGAGGGTTGCGTTATAGCCCGGATCGGACAGCAGCCGGCCTTCGGAATAGGGTATACCCAGACGTCCGGCGACGCTGCGTGCCGTGCGGGGCATCAGCTGCAAAAGGCCGAGTGCACCCGCCCCCGAACGGGCCCTTGGGTTGAACGCGCTTTCCTGCCGCGCGATCGAATAGGCAAGCGCCTTGCCCGCCGCCGATATGTTCGCATTCGCCGGAATGACGCCGATCGGATAGGCGAGCGCCGGAGCGTCGACGCCGCGATAGCTGGCGAGCTTGCCGACGGTGAGCGACAGATTGTGGTTGCCGCGCCGCTCGGCCATGACGGCGAGGAGGGCGAGTTCGCCGGGGCTGTCGATTTCGCGCGCCAGATCGCGATAGAGGATATCGGCGCGCCAGTCCGATCCGATCTGTTCGAGCCGGTTGATCGCCTGCACGGCCTCGCGGGATTGAAAGCGCTGGCGCTCGGCATTGCTCGGGTTCGGGTAGGCGATCTGGCCCGGATTGCGGCCGAGCTTGGCGAGCGCGAGCTGGCCGTAATAGGTGGTCGAGTGGCGGGCTGCCTGGGAATAATAGGTCGAGGCGTTGCCTCCGCCTCCAGCCTCGGCCGCGCGGCCCAGCCAGTAATAGCCGCGGCCGAGCGAGATCGGCTTCGAGGAGACCCTGAGGATATTCTCGAAATGCCGATGGGCGGTGCGCGGATCGTTCAGGAAGCGCAGTGCGATCCAGCCGGCGTGAAATTCTGCCTCCGCGCGTTCCACATCGTCCTGAGCCGAATGTCCGGCGGCGATCTGGTAGGCGAGCTTCGGATTGCCGACGTCGAGAAGATCGCGCGCAACGATACGGCGCTCGTTCCACCATGCGTCGGGGTTGATCAGGACGCGCGGGTCCTGCGGTGCGTTGAGAAGGATCTGTGCCGCATCGTTCAGCCGGTCATGCTTGCGATAGTGCTCGACAAGGGCGAGCTGGTAGCTCGTCGCACGCTGGTCCGCCGGTACCTGGGCGAGCAGCGCCCCCGCATTGCGCTCGCCGCGAAGGGCCGCGGACCACGCGCGGAAGAGGCTCGTCGCCTCGGCGAGATTGCGCACACGATCGGCATCCGAGATGCGGTCGCGATAAAGCAGCATCGCCATGCGGTGGCGATGGTCGTCCCGCGTCAGCAGCGATCCGAAATTGGAAAGGACCTCGCGCTCGGTGCTCTTGTCCAGAACCTCGTTGTGCCAGAGGTTCTGAAGGACGGCCCGTGCCTGTCCCGCCTGGTTGCTCTGCTGATAGGCGCGGGCGAGCGCCATCGTGCCCTCCGGGGTTTCCGGCTTGCTGCCGGCGAAGGCGCGGAGCACCTGAGCTGCCGGCTGCTTCTCGCGCCACAACGCCTTCTCGCTGTTCTTGCGAAGCGTCGTCATGCCGGGCCAGCCGGCCAGCTCGCTTGAGGCTGCCGCGATTTCGTAGGAGGGGACGTTGTTGCCGCCCGAAAGCGCGATCGCCCAGGTCAGGATCTTGTGGTCGAGCGAGCCGCGCCGAAGACCCTCCCGGATACGCCGCGCCTTGGTCTCGTCACGGTCGGAGAGGGCTTGCAACCCTTCCTTCAGCTCGCCGCGTATCGGTGCGAGCTGGCTCTGGCGTGCGCCACTGGCTGCCAGGGACGCCGCGAAGGCACCTGTCGTGGCGGGCAGCGAAGGTGAGGCCGTGCGGTTCATCAGCGGATTTGCCGGAGCCGTCACCTCGCGCCCGAAGCGCCACGGGTCGACCGCCTCGTTCGATGTGCGAAGCGCGCTTGCTGCCGCCTGGGTGGAGCCGGTGACGATGCGATCGGTCTTGCCGGGCCGGTCGAGCGGAATCGGAACCGTCTGCGAAGAGGCCGAGGCCGTGCTCGCAGCAAGAAGCGACAGGGCGAGAAGGAGGCGTGGGGACCGGATGGTAAAGGTCATGCGGGTCGGGCGATCCTGATGGGTTTCGCGTCTCGGACCGTCCTGTCGCATCCGGGCGCCCCAAAGCGGGCGTCCGACGCAGCACGGCCCTGTTATGGTTGCGAAATGTCTCACGAACGGACTTAAGACTCGGTTACGGCCCTTTGGAGACCTGCGGCCCGATGTCGTTCAACTGTTCGCGAGCGCGGCGCCTGCTTGCCGAAAAGGCAGAGCCGCTTGATTTCGCGCTTGTGTTTTCAGTCCGATGCGTTTCCACTCCGGCGAGAAATGCTTGGTGCTAAGCGAACGGAGCGACCAAATGGCGCTGAAGACGTCCGTGGCAGGGCAGACCTGGAGTTTTGCCGATCTCAGAACCTTGCTCGCCAAGGCCTCGCCCGAGCGCTCCGGGGATCATCTCGCGGAGATCGCTGCCACCAGCGCTCTGGAGCGTGTGGCGGCCCAGCACTGCCTTGCCGACATGCCGCTCAAGGTCTTCGCCGGGCTCGAACTGATGCCCGAGGTCAACGACTGGGTGTCCGATCTGATCGCCAGCCAGCACGACGAGGTGGCTTTTCGCCGCGTGTCCTCTCTCACCGTCGGGGAATTGCGCGAGCATCTGCTGGCCGCCGGGCCCGAAGAGCTGGAGCGGCTCACCTTTGCGCTGACGCCGGAAATGGTCTCGGCGGTGTCCAAGCTGATGCGCAATCAGGACCTCATCGCCATCGCAGCCCGTCGCAAGGTGGTGAAGCGCTTCCGCTCGACGGTCGGGCTGCCGGGCCGGCTTTCCGCCCGCAACCAGCCGAACGATCCGACGGACGACAGCTTCGGCATCGCTGCGAGCCTCGTCGATGGTCTCCTCATGGGATCGGGCGACGCGGTGCTTGGCGTCAATCCGGCGACGGACAGCGTGGAGGACTACACCCGTGTGTGCCGCATTCTCGACGATGTGCGCTCGCGCTACGAGATCCCCACCCAGACCTGCTGCCTCGGCCATGTGACGACGGCGATCGAGGCGATCGAGGCCGGTGCACCGGTCGATCTCGTCTTCCAGTCGATCGGTGGATCGGCGAAGACGAACTCTTCCTTCGGCGTCTCGCTGGAGGTTTTGCGCGAGGCCGAGGACGCCGCAAAGAGTTTAAAGCGCGGCACGATCGGCGCAGACTGCTACTATTTCGAGACGGGGCAGGGCTCCGCGCTCTCGGCGAACGGCCATCACGGTGTCGACCAGCAGACCATGGAGGTGCGGACCTACGCCATCGCCCGTGCCTTCGACTGCCTGCTCGTCAACACGGTGGTCGGCTTCATCGGTCCGGAATATCTCTTCGACGGGCGCCAGATCATCCGAGCGGGGCTGGAGGACCATTTCTGCGGCAAGCTCCTCGGCCTGCCGATGGGCGTCGACGTCTGCTACACGAATCACGCCGAGGCCGACCAGAACGACATGGACGTCCTGTTGACGCTGCTCGCCGCCGCCGGGGTCAATTTCGTCATCACCGTGCCGGGTGCCGACGACATCATGCTCAACTATCAGAGCCTTTCGCATCACGATCTTGCCTATGCACGCGAGACCATGGGGCTGAAACCAGCGCCCGAATTCCTCGATTGGATGGTGGGCCAGGGCATGATGGACGAGACCGGCAAGTTGACGCCGGCCCCCGACGCCCTCGATGGGGCGATCGAAGGCGTCGAAAAATTGCTGGAGGCTTCATGAGCGATGCAGACAACCCCGAGGATGCGCGCCCACCGGCGATCGTCGCCTCGCCCGACAAGCTCGCGAAGCTGAAGGACCGGACGGATGCGCGGATCGCGCTCGGGCGTGCGGGCTCCGGCCTGCCGACGGCCCCGCAACTCAAATTCGCATTGGATCATGCAATGGCGCGGGACGCGGTCCATTCCGAACTCGATATCGAGAACCTGAAAGCGTCTTTCGAAAAGCTTGGATTCGAGCCGCATGTCGTCACGAGCCAGGCCGGCGACCGGACGACCTATCTCGCACGTCCCGATCTCGGTCGGGAACTCGATGTCGACGATCGTCACGAACTCGAGACCGAAACCGGCGGCGATCTTGCCATCGTCGTCGCCGACGGTCTTTCGGCGACCGCCGTCAATCTCAACGCGGTGGCGACGGTGGAGGCGCTTCAGACAGTCTGCGATCTTGAAATGCGACTCATCCTCGCGACAGGGGCCCGGGTCGCCCTCGGCGACAAGATCGCGATGGCGCTCAACTGCGAGAAGGTCCTCGTTCTCATCGGCGAGCGTCCGGGGCTTTCGGCGGCCGACTCACTTGGCGCCTATTTCACCCACAAGCCGCGCGAGGACACCGAGGACGCCGAACGCTTCTGCGTTTCGAATATCCGCAATGGCGGCCTGAACCCGCAGGACGCCGCCCGCAAGATTGCCGATCTCATTCTGAAGGCCGAGGAACGCGGCTATTCCGGCGTGACGAAGAGGGACGGGGCGAAGCAGATCGAAGACTAACAGAAACAGACGCCATCGCCGCCCGGCATGGCCGGATGAGCCGGCCCAAATGCAAGGAGCGACCAGCATGGCGAACGAGACCGACACGTCCGGGTCCGGCAAGGACTATTTCTCCGAACGCCAGCTGAAGCGCGGTGCTGCAGGCTGGTTGCTCTTGGTCGGTCTGGGCGTTGCCTATGTCGTCTCCGGCGATTTCGCCGGCTGGAACTTCGGCCTGCAGTATGGCGGCTGGGGCGGCCTCCTCATCGCGACGCTGCTCATGGCGACGATGTATGTCTGCATGTGCTTCTCGCTCGCGGAGCTTGCGACGATCGCACCGACAGCCGGCGGGGGTTACGGCTTCGCCCGCCGCGCATTCGGTCCGTGGGGAGGGTTTTTGTGCGGCATCGCGATCCTGATCGAGTATGCCATCGCGCCGGCTGCCATCGCCGTGTTTATCGGCTCTTATTGCGGCTCGCTGTTCGGCATTGATGGCTGGCCGGTCTATCTCGCCTTCTACGCCGTCTTCCTTGGCATCCACATCTATGGCGCTGGCGAGGCGCTGCGGCTGATCTTTGTCATTACAGCGCTTGCGGTTCTGGCCCTCATTGTCTTCGTCGTCGCGATGATACCCTATTTCGACGCGAACAATCTCTTCGACATCGCGGCCACCGATGCCGTTGGCGCGAGCGACTTCCTGCCTTTCGGCTATGTCGGAATATGGGCTGCTATCCCTTATGGAATCTGGTTTTTCCTTGCCATCGAAGGTGTGCCGCTTGCGGCCGAGGAGACCGCTGATCCCGAACGTGACCTGCCGCGGGGGCTGATTGGCGGTATTTCCATTCTTCTCCTGACGGCGGGTCTCATCCTTGTCTTCGGCGCAGGCGGTGCCGGCTCGTCGATCCTGCAGGACAGCGGCAATCCGCTGGTTGCGGCACTGGAAGCGCCGAGCGCCTATGGCGAACCGACCCTCGTCTCGCGTTTCGTGAACTTCGTCGGCCTCGCCGGGCTGATCGCGAGCTTCTTCTCGATCATCTACGGCTATTCGCGCCTTGTCTTCGCCATGTCCCGCGCGGGCTATCTGCCAAAGGTTCTTTCGCTGACGAACAAGCGCCAGTCGCCCTATCTTGCCCTCGTCATCCCTGGCATCATCGGATTCGTTCTCTCACTGACGGGGCAGGGCGATCTGCTCATTCTGGTAGCGGTCTTCGGCGCGACGATCTCCTACGTCATGATGATGGCTTCGCACATCAAGCTGCGGCTCGCCGAACCGGAATTGGAACGTCCTTACCGTACGCCGGGCGGCGTGGTGACTTCGGGTATCGCGCTGGTTCTGGCGCTGATCGCGACGATCGCCGGTCTTTTGGTCGATCCGCGCGCGGTCCTCGGTGCCGGGATCGTCTACGCCCTCTTCATCGCCTATTTCGCCTTCTACAGCCGGCACCGGCTGGTGAAGGGCGCGCCGGGGGAGATTTGAACCGACTTGCGAGAAGATTCATGAGCCTTGTCTTCGATTGATTTTACCGATCGCCGATGATGATTGGCATTTTCAGCCATGTCGGTGTATCCGCGTGCGACACAGAAAGCGGCTGGGGAAAGCCGCACGGGGTCGGGCGTTTCTGCAGGAAACCCGACCGCGCGGGGAGAAGTTGAGAGGCCACCATGTTCAAGGGTTCGATGCCGGCGACGATCACGCCGTTCACCGAAGAGGGCGCGTTCGACGCGGGCGGATTTGCCGACTTCGTCGAATGGCAGATTGCTGAAGGCTCGTCCGGCCTCGTGCCGGTGGGCACGACCGGCGAGACGCCGACGCTCAGCCATGCCGAGCACAAGGAGGTCGTCGAACTCTGTATCCGCACCACCAAGGGCCGGGTGCCCGTGGTCGCGGGCGCGGGATCGAACAACACCGCCGAGGCGATTGAACTTGCGACCTTCGCCGAAAAGGCAGGCGCGGACGGCGTCCTCGTCGTGACGCCCTATTACAACAAGCCGAACCAGCGCGGGCTCTATGCGCATTTTTCGGCGGTTGCAAAGGCGGTCTCGATCCCGATCATCGTCTACAACATTCCAGGCCGGTCGATCATCGACATGACGCCGGAAACGATGGCGCGGCTTTCGAACGATTTTTCTAACATCGTCGGTGTGAAGGATGCGACGGCGAAGATGGACCGCGTTTCCGAGCAGCGCCAGCATTGCGGCCCGGACTTTATTCAGCTTTCCGGCGAGGACGTGACCGCCCTTGGCTTCAATGCCCATGGCGGCGTCGGCTGTATTTCGGTGACGGCGAATGTCGCGCCCAGGCTGTGCGCCGAATTCCAGGCGGCCTGTGCCGCGAAGGATTTCGTAAAGGCGCTGGACTATCAGGACAAGCTCGCCCCACTGCACAAAGCGCTATTCATCGAGCCGAGCCCGGCGGGCGTGAAATATGCGCTCTCCAAGATCGGCAAGTGCCGGAACGTGATGCGCTCGCCCATGGTGCCGGTGGCGGACGAGACGGCCGAGATTCTGGATGCCGCACTGCGCCATGCGGGACTGCTTGATTGAAAAAGACTGGGTCGCGCCCAATCTTGAGGAGCTGACACCGAGCACGGAAAGGGCCGATCCGGCCCTTTCGAACTTTCAGAGCGAGCATGGCGAAAAAGAAGAAATCCTCCGGCAGCAACGTCGCCGCGGAAAACCGCAAGGCGCGCTTCAACTATGCGATCATCGACACGCTGGAGGCGGGTCTCCAGCTGACCGGCACCGAGGTGAAATCGCTGCGCGGCGGCAAGGCCTCGATCGCGGAAGCCTATGCGACGGAGGAAGAGGGCGAGCTCTGGCTGATCAATTCCAATCTGCCGGAATATCTTCAGGCCAACCGCTTCAACCATAACCCGAAGCGCCGGCGTAAGCTGCTGGTCCACCGCGCCCAGCTGAACCGGCTGGCCGGTGCCGTTCAGCGCGACGGCATGACCCTCGTTCCGCTCAAGATCTATTTCAACGATCGCGGCACGGCCAAGCTCGAACTGGCTCTCGCCAAGGGCAAGAACGCCCCCGACAAGCGCCAGACGATCAAGGAGCGCGAGTGGAACCGGCAGAAGCAGCGGCTGATGAAGGACGCCTGATCCGGCTCTTTAAATCGCGCGCCGTTCCGGTCCGCGTGTAAATGCGAGAATCGCAAGGCCCGCGAGGAAGAAGAACACGATGGCGCTCATGCCGATGCGCGAGGCCGTGACCGGATCGGTGAGGCCCGCCGCGATCGCCGTCAGACCCGCGACCGAAGCGGGAGCGAGGAAACTCGTCGCCCGGCCGATCAGCGCGTAAAAGCCGAAATAACGACCCGCTTCGTCCACCGTCACGCTTTCGGCAAGCCACGCCCGCGACGAGGCCTGCACCGGGCCGAAGGCAAGGCCGACGAGCAGCCCCCAGAGGATATAGGCCTTTTCGGCGCCGCTCGCGAAAAGGCCTGTCGCCTCCGTTGCCGGGAAGGTGACGAGGCCGAAGGCCGTCGTGGTCGGACTTGTCGAGACCAGGCCAATCGTGGCGATGGCGAGCGCTGTAACCGAGAGGACGACGAGCCGCTTCGAGCCAAGCCGTGTCGCGAGCGTGCCGGCGAAGATGCAGCCGGGGATCGCCGTCAGGTTGAGAATGACGCCGAAGACGCCGATCTCGATGATCGACCAGCCGAACATGCCGGCGGCGAACGCGCCGCCCAGCACGAGAAGCGCGTTGACGCCGTCCTGGTAGAGCATCCGCGCGATCATGAACTTGAGAAGCTCGATCCGTGCCCGGATTTCCCGCGCGGTTGCCATCAGGTCGCTCATACCCTCGCGAACGGCCCGCGACAGCGGCTCCTTGCGCTCGCGATCCGGCGTCAGGAGGAAGAGGGGTATCAGGAAGATAAGGTACCAGAGCGCCGCCAGCGGCCCTGTCGCCCGCGCGCCTTCGCCCTCCGCCGGATCAAGGCCGAAGAGCGGTTCGAGGCCGAAGAGAGTGACGCCCGTTTCGGGCGAGCCCGCGAGAAACCCGAGCGCGAAGATCAGAAAGACGATGCCGCCAGCATAGCCGAGGCCCCAGGCGGTGTTCGAGACCCGGCCGATCTTCTCCTTGTTCACGAGGCGCGGCAGCATCGCGTCGTTGAAGACGATCGAGAACTCCGCCGAAACCTGAGCGATGACGATGAAAGCGGCCGCGAGAAACAGCCCGGAGCCGGGCGATGCGACGAACCAGACTCCGATCAGTGCCGCGATCTTGAGACTGGCGAAGACGGCGATCCAGGGCTTTCGCGGTCCCGCCCGATCTGCGATCGAGCCGAGAAGCGGCGAGAGCAGGGCGACGGTGATGCCGGCGATCGTCGCGGCAAGGCTCCATGCGGTTTGTCCGGTCGCCGGGTTCGCTGCGAGCTGCGAGACGAAGTAGGGCCCGAAGACAAAGGTGATGACCACCGTGAAGAAGGGCTGGGCCGCGAAATCGAACGACATCCAGCCCCAGACCGCCGGCTGTTTCAACGGAGCGCCATAGGGAGGGGCGTCTTTCACCTGTGTCATGACCTGTCTCCCGACGCCGACCACCGATTTTCGGGCTCCGTCCGGCGGAGCAGAATGGACCTGCCATATTTCCGCTTGCGGCACCATGAGGAGCGCTGTGCATGAACGTCGACAGGCTTTTCGAATGACGCGCGGCGCGCAAACCCGGCATCGTCAATGGCGCGGATCACGTCACATTGCCATCATATGATCCCGAAAGCGTCTTGTTTGCGCCGCAACATGAGTTAGCCTTCCGGTGTGACGGGAGGATGATTGGAACACAACGACGGCAGGGAAGGATGTCGGAGACGACCCGCCGCAGGAGCGGACAAGGAGACATCCATGGATCGGTTTTTCCACCAGATCGTCGCTTGGCTGAACTGGCTTCCCGACGAAATCAATGGCCTCATTCTCATCGTCATAGCCGCTTTCATCGCGGTCGGCCTGCACAAGCTCGCCATGCGCCTCGTGCGCAAGGCGCTCGGGCGGCGCGATTACTGGCGTGCGATGTTGTTGCGCACCAAGGGGCCGACGCGGCTTGCTTTCCTGATCTTGTTCATATCCGCGGCCGTCAAGGCGGCGCCGTTCCGGGCTTATGATGCGGAGATCATGTCGCGGTTTCTCGGCGTCGGTTTCATCTGCCTCGTGGGCTGGACGCTCGTGCGGGCCTTGCAGATCGCCGCTGACCTTCACCTGCGCCGCTTTCGGATCGAGGACGACGACAATCTCCTTGCCCGCAAGCACGTCACGCAGATCCGGATCCTTTTGAGGGCTGCGACCGTCCTCCTCACGGTCATCACGGCGGCGGCGGTGCTGATGACCTTCGACAGCGTGCGGCAATATGGCGTGTCGCTGCTCGCAGCCGGCGGTGCCGCCGGTATCGTGGTCGGGCTCGCGGCCCAGCCAGTGTTGTCGAACCTCCTGGCGGGCATTCAGATCGCGATCACGCAGCCGGTCCGTATCGAGGACGCGGTCGTCGTCGAAGGGGAGTGGGGCTGGGTCGAGGAGATTACCATGACCTACGCCGTCGTTCGCCTGTGGGACTGGCGACGGCTGGTTCTTCCTATTCGCTATTTCATCGAGAACCCCTTCCAGAACTGGACGCGGGAAAACGGAGCCATCATCGGGTCCGTCATGCTGCGGCTCGATTTCACCGCGCCGATTAGCGCGATCCGCGAGAAGGCGGCGGAGCTCGCTGCGGCTTCGCCGCTCTGGGACCGGCGGGTGGTCAATGTCCAGGTCTCGGATGCGAGCGGCGAGACACTCGAAGTGCGCATTCTGGTTTCGGCCAATACCTCGCCGAAGACCTGGGATCTTCGCTGTGAGATGCGGGAAAAGCTGATCGAATGGCTTCAGGCCGAGCATCCGGCCTGCCTGCCACGCCAGCGCATGGTGTTTGCCCATGCAGCGGAAGCCAATGGAGACGTGGCGCATCTGAGGGTCGCGTCGTCCCGAGGAGGCGAGGCGAGGGCACCGCGCTCGCCACTCGCCGCCGAATAACCCGGCGAGCGGGGAAAGCGTGGAGAAGGTGGTTACTTTCCGATGCAGAATTCGGAGAAGATCACGTCCAGGAGATCTTCCACGCCTACCGCGCCCGTAAGGGCACCGAGCCGTGTGGAGGCCCGGCGCAGGGTCTCGGCGGCAACCTCGTCGGGTGTGTTCGGGTCGTCGAGGAATTCATCGAGGATGCGGACGGTATCTTGAAGTAGCTCGCGCTGCCGCACGCGTAGGGGAACGGCCGATGCGGGATCGCCGGCCGCGGCGCGCGCGCGCACCGCAATCTCCTCGACGAGCGCGGACAGGCCCGCGCCTGTCTTTGCCGAGATGGCGAAATCGTAGCCGCCTTCTTCCAGATGCCTGTGGTGGCCTTCCCCGTCCTTGCCGGACGCGAGGTCCACCTTGGTGCGGACGGTCAGGATATCGCGTTCGACGCGCGGCTCTTCGCCGTCCTCCTCTTCGTCCAGCGCCTGCCCGACAGGCCCAAGCGAAGGCTTGACGTAGGACAGAAGCCCTTTCAGGCGCGAGAGCGGGCCGGGCGCATCGCGCGGGTCTTCGAGGGCCAGCACGAGATCGGCCTCGTTCATCGCCGCGCGGGCCCGGCTGACGCCGATCGCCTCCACCGCGTCCTTGGTCTCGCGAATACCGGCGGTATCCGACAGGACGATCGGAATGCCTGCGAGATCGAGGGTGACGGATATGACGTCCCGTGTCGTGCCCGGAACGTCGGTGACGATCGCCGCGTCCCGTTCGGCCAGTGCGTTGAGAAGGCTCGACTTGCCGGCATTCGGAGCGCCGACGATCGCGACCTTGAAGCCGGAGCGCAGGATTTCGCCGCGCCCCGCCTTTTTCAGGTGGTCCTGGATATCTTCCCGAATGGCGCTTACGGCATCGCGGACACCTGCATCGGCGTTCTCGCCGACATCGCCTTCGTCGGCGAAGTCGAAACCGGCCTCCACCATGGCCCGCGCCCGGGTGAGCCGTTTCATCCAGCCGCCATAGAGCGCGCTCAGCGCTCCGCCCGCCTGGCTGAAGGCCGCGCGGCGCTGCCCTTCGGTCTCGGCGGCAAGAAGGTCGGCGAGCCCCTCTGCCTCCGTCAGGTCCATGCGACCGTTCTCGAAGGCACGGCGCGTGAACTCCCCGGCCTCTGCGAGACGGACGTCTTCGATCGCTGTTGCGGCCTGCAGAAAGGCCGAGACGACGGCGCGCCCGCCATGGAGGTGAAATTCGGCAATGTCCTCGCCGGTTGCGGTGGCGGGGCCCTCGAAGAAGAGCGCAATGCCCGTGTCGATCGGGATGCCATCCGGGGACCGGAAGGTGCGAAGGCTGGCGCGGCGTCCGCCCGGCAGCGCGCCGGCAAGCGTCGTCATGACCGTGCTCGCCTTCGCACCGCTGACGCGAACCACCGCAACGCCGGAAGGCATTGCGCCGGAGGAGAGGGCGGCGATCGTATCGGAATGCATGATGGGTAGCTCGCGGCTTCGCGGTTCGGCTTGGATTGCTCGTTCCCTGCGACAGAACCAGCTTGCGGGTTTGGGTGCAAGCAAAGATCGGTGTCGCACCGGAGCCGCTCATCGTTTTGGCTGAAGCATAGGACCCAAAATGGGAATCGGTGTTCGGATCATCCGAGGGGATGACGAAAGACCGGAGCATGAGCCCCGATTTCGGTATGGGGTCTCATTCTTCAGTGCCGCTCAAATCCATGGAGCAACCGCTAACTGCTTGCCGCGCCAAGAAATCTTTTCTCCGCCCCTCGACAAAGCGCGTCACCTTGGCAGGTTCTTCCCAAAGGGACGATCAAGGTTCTGGGCGTTTCGCTCGCCAGGACAGGAGAATTTTATGGCGCAGACAGATCTATCCTGGACCGTCCCGGTCATGCGGGCGGGCTACACGGGACGTGGGATCACCTATCTCGCCGTTGCCGGCTTCTCGCTCTTTGCCATCTGGCATGGCGGGCAGGCCCAAGGCACCAAATCCTCGCTTGCCCAGTTGGAGAATTCCACCTGGGGATCGGTGGTGCTTTTCGTAATCTTTCTCGGCATGCTTGCCTATGCTGCCTGGCGGGTCATCGCGGCCTTCTATGATCTCGAATGCCGGGGGGACGACGCCAAGGGCCTTGGTGCACGAGCCGGCATGATTATCACCGGCCTTCTTCATCTCGGTATCGGCTTTTTCGCCTTCTCGCTCCTGTTTCTCGGCTCATCCGGGTCCGGCGGCGGCTCGACGACTGGCCAGGCCGTGCGCTGGGTGCTCGGCCTTCCTGGTGGACGATGGATCGTGATGGCGATCGGAGCGGGCGTCTTCTGCGCCGGGATATACTACATGTACAAGGGGTGGGCCGGAAAATATCGCAGGCATTTGCAAGCCAATCCTGTCACGTTGAACTTCAACTCGGTACTCAAGGCCGGCCTGATCGCCCAGGGTGTGGTCATTTGCATCGTCGGCATTCTCTTCATCAACGCCGGCTGGACGTTCAACGCCGAGCAAGCGGGCGGAACCGACAAGGCCTTCTCCTGGCTCACTGGGCAGATCTACGGACGTGTTCTCGTCGGCGCGATCTGCGTCGGGCTGTTGGGCTTCTCGCTGTTCTGCTTCGTCAATGCACGCTACCGGATCGTGCCACGGGTTGTCGGCGACGACGTCGAGACGATGGCGGCGAAGCTGAAGGCGAAAGCGCAGGGAAGCGCGTAATATCAGCGGTTTCCTGGAACCATTGGTATCATGCGACCGCTGGCAGCCCGAGCGGCGCATGAGCCATTCGTCGGACGCGCATTGATCCGAGGGGCAATTCATTTGTCCGGGGGTACAAAGCCGTTTTATCGTCCGATTACTTCCGTCGCCGGGTCGGCGCGTGGAAGTCAGGTGGCTTGTTCGCGATGAACTTGAGAAATGTCGCGATTTCCGGCTGCCCAGTGAGCGAGACTCCGTCGTCGATCATGCGGGCAAGCTCATGATTGGCGAAGGTCGCATGGATCGTCCGGTGGCAGATCGGATGAACCGGCACGGTCTCGCGCCCGCCTCGGCTTTTCGGCTTCGGGTGATGCCACTCGACGCGGCGCCCAAGCGGCCGGCCGCAGAGCCAGCAGTTTCTCGTCTCATCGTGCCGAGCTGGCGGCGGACCCTCGATCCGGCGTTTGCGTCCCATACCTTCGAAGATATGGACGGCGTCCCGCTTCGCCAGCGATGTGCGGCAAGAAAGCCCAAGCCGAACTATCGGGGTCGTTAGAAGGCCTCTGCGCCGCATTCACGAGAATTTCGCGATCTCGTGATCGTCGCTCGCGAAACAATTCTTCACGCCCCGGCGAATTTCAAGACATCTGGCAAGAACTAGAGCGCCGGACACTTAACCGTACGCATACCCTGCTTCTGTGAGGTAGTTCCAGCATTCGTCTGGGTCATAGAGACCGCAGATATCGCCGATTGCTCGCCATAGGGCATCGAATGTTCGAGCTTCTGCCTTTCGCAAATGCGCTTTGAGCTTGGCGAAGACCATTTCGATTGGGTTGAGGTCGGGACTGTAGGGTGGGAGAAAGAGGAACCAGGCGCCCTTTTCCTTCAGGATCGCTGCTGCCCTTGCGCTTTTGTGAACCGCGAGATTGTCGAGCACGACGACGTCGCCTTTGCTGAGCGTGGGGGCGAGCTGGGTCTCGATATAGGTATCGAAGGCGGATCGGTTCATGGCCCGATCGAGCACCCAAGGCGCTGTCAGACGATCGCAACGCAGCCCGGCGATGAAGGTCTGCGTGCCCCAGTGGCCAAAGGGTGCCTTGGCTCGCAGCCTCTGGCCCTTTCGGCTTCGACCCCGCAACGGGGTCATCTTCGTATTGACTGAAGTTTCGTCGATGAAGACCAGCCGATGAGGCTGCAGCCGCATCCTTGGCTGGCGCTTGTCGACCCAGACGCGCCGCGCCTCACGAATGTCCGCGCGTGCGCACTCCGCTGCCATCAGTGATTTTTTTATATGTGAAGCCGCGTCTGCACAGAAAGCGCGAAAGCACCGCCGGAGCCGCTGTCATCCCATGAATCTCCAGAAGTTTGGCTGCCAGTTCCGGCATCGTGATGTCCGGTTGGCGCTCGACTTCATCGATCAGAAAGGTCTCGAAAGGATCCAATTTGCCGCTGCCCCGTGGCCGACCCTGCCGCGGCGGGGCAGCCGAGCCCTCGCGATCATGACGTTGCATCAGCTTGATCGCGAAGCTCTCACTCACACCGAAATGCCGCGCCGTCGAACGACGGGAATGGCCATCCGAAATGCGCCCGACCACACGGTCACGAAGATCCATCGAATAGCTGCGGCCCATGATCCACCTCCTGTCTCAGTGAATCACGCCTCAGAAAACTTGCAAACCTTCGATTCTCATTTCGTGTCCGTCGCTCTAGTGCTCTTGTCCGGAGAATAAGTCGCAAAAATGACTTGAGATAACGTGGAAACGTCTTTTCCGCGCGCAGATCGACTTTGTCTTTTGAAAGGGAAACCCCATGAAAACCGCTCTTGCTGCCGCTGTCCTCGCTACGCTCTCGATCTTTGCGAGCGCCGCCTCCGCCGGTCTCGTGCCCGGCTCCGACGCCAACACGCGCATGATGGAAGAATCGGAGCGCATGAAGATCGCCCAGGGTATGTAATACCGATGGACCTTTGAAAGCACCGCTTTTTAAGGTCCGTCGGCAGCCCGAGCGGCGCTTGAGCCGTGCGCCGGACGAGAACTGGCCATGGGTCAATTCATTTGTCCGGCGGTATATGCCTGCGTTTCTCCGCGAAATGACAGCCGGCGACGGAACTTAACCTCCCGTCGCCGGCTGCCTTCGGTGAAAAGGAGCGTCGCCGGTTACTTCACCGGGCCAAGTCTTGCACCGGTCGCGCTTCTCAGCTGGAGCGGGACCGCCTCGAAGACGTCGTTGGGTGTTCCAGCTGCGGCCCAGACAGACGCGAAGCGGAAGAGGTCCTCGTCCATATAGGTCGTGATCTTGCCGGTCGAACCGAAGGGCGAAACACCGCCGATGGCAAAGCCGGTCGCCTCGCGCACGAAGGCGGCGTCCGGGCGTTGAAGCGCCTCGCCGAGAATGCCGCCGACCACTGCCTCGTCGACCCGGTTGTCGCCGGAAACGAGGAGGAGATAGGGCTTGCCGCTTTCCTTGCCCTCGAAAACCAGCGATTTGACGATCTCGCCAACTGAGACCGAGAGTGCCTTGGCCGCCTCTTCGGCCGAGCGGGCAGTCTTTTCCGTGTGGACGATCTTCACCTTCACGCCCTTCTCCGCGGCATCCGCGACGACCCGCTTGACGGCGGGATGGGGCTCTCTGCTTGTCTCGTCCATGGCGTGATCTTCTGTTCTGCTTCGGGCGGATTGCGAATGGACGTAGCCTATCGGCGCAGCCTGGCAAAGAGTGGTGGACTGTCGAAGGCCGGCTTGCCTTCTGCGATCCAGGGTTCGAAGGCGGCTTTCGGCAGGCCCGAACCTGCGGTGAAAAACAGAACCAGCGAGAAAAGGACACCAGCGCCGGTAATCGCAAGGAGGATCGTCAGTGCCAGGATGGCCCCTGGCTCCTGCAGGTTCGCTGACGCGTAGACAATGCGCGAGGCGTCGATCAGGACCGGCGCCGCCATGAAATTGCCGATGGCTCTCGCGAGTTCGATAATCGCGATGACGCCGGCAAGAAGGCTTACAGGCATCGAGATCGCCGAGACGAGAAGGCCGGGCGAGACGGTTGCCCCCGCACCGAACCCGATGACGAACAGGGCGGTTGAGAACCAGAGATCACCCATCATGGCGCCTGTCAGCAGTAATGCCGGCCCGATCAGGATGGCGGCGAGGCCGCAGAGGATCAGGGGAAACAGCGCCTTCGTGCGTATGACAAAGCCGAAGAGGGCGGCCGCGATCGTCAAGCCGAGAAGCTGTGGCCAGAAAGACAGGCCGAGCTCCAGAGACGAGGCCGTTAGAGGCTGGCGTATCGTGGACAGGATCGAAACCGAGGTGATGAACACGCCGCCGCCGATGGTGGCGATGACAAGGCCCATCACCATGAAACTGTTGAGCGCCTTGCGGATCGGCGCAAGTGGCTCGCTGCTTCGGTACTGGGCAAGAATGAGGGCTGCGAGAGAGCCAAGCCCGATCACCAGGAGCGCCAGAACGGGAACAGACAGGAGCCCATAGACCGGCATCAGGCCAATCGCGACGAAGGGCAGGACCGTGCCGAAAAAGGTAAGGACGATCGCAGTACGGTCGAGATCGCGCTCAGGGTCCTTTGGCGGACCGCCAGGAAGATGCCGCATGGCCGCCACCAGAACCACTGTGCCGGTGGCGGCAAACAGCGCCACGAACCAGCGCCAAGCCTCGGGTCCTGCCGCCGTTACCAGGCCGCCGACGAGCGGGCCGGCGGCGACGGCGCCGAACAGGCCGAAATTCACGAAGAAAGCGCTGTAAGGGATCTTGCTTGCCGGGAATTTTTGAAGAAGCGGCGGCAGCGCGATGACGAGCAGGGCCCCGCCGCAGAACCCGGTCACGACCTGCGCGGCCGCAAAGGGAACGAGCGACGGCGAGGCCGACATGAAAACCCAGCCGAGAACGGAAACCGAGTGGACGGTGAGGAACAGCCGCCTTTGATAAAAGCGGCGCACGAGATCGCCGCCGAGAAGCGCGCCGAAGGCGTAAGCCGCCGTTCCGAGATAGCCCGAGAAGGAGATGCAGGTCCTGTCAGTCCCGAGGCTGTTCGCGACCTCTTCGACGATGAAAGCCTTTGCGCCCTCCACGATGAGAAACGGCACCAGCGCCATGAGCGCGCAGAAGGCTGTCGCACCATAGCTCTCGCCGGCAAAAAGCCGTTCGATCCCTGGTACCGAAGAGCCTTTGTCGCTCACGCAGCGTCTCCGTCTTTCCGGTATTTCCGCAGTTTCAAGAAATCAGGCTCGGACAAGACGTTCGCCGACAAGATGACGCTGGGCCCGCATTCAGCGAGCCTTGCCCGAAGTATGGGAGTGGAGAACGCGGACCAGTTCTCAAGAAAATCAGTGCAGCCCGGAGAATTCGCAGCACAAGAAAGGGTTCTGGATCCCGCCCCTGCGCTGCTCTCACGGATTTCGCGTCAGGTGTTCATCTGATCGAAGAAGTCCGCATTGGTCTTCGTCTGTTTCAGCTTGTCGTTCAGGAACTCGATCGCATCGGTCGTGCCCATCTGGGACAGGATGCGGCGCAGGACGAAGATCTTCTGGAGATCGGACTTCTGGATGAGAAGGTCTTCCTTACGCGTGCCGGACTTGAGGATGTCCATGGCGGGATAGGTGCGCTTGTCGGCCACCTTGCGGTCGAGCACGATTTCCGAGTTACCCGTTCCCTTGAACTCCTCGAAGATCACCTCGTCCATGCGGCTGCCCGTATCGATGAGGGCCGTCGCGATGATCGTCAGGGAGCCGCCTTCCTCGATATTGCGGGCCGCGCCGAAGAAGCGCTTTGGCCGCTGCAGGGCGTTGGCATCGACACCGCCGGTCAGCACCTTGCCGGAGGAGGGGACGGTGGTGTTGTAGGCCCTGCCGAGACGGGTGATCGAATCGAGCAGGATGACGACGTCGCGGCCGTGCTCGACGAGGCGCTTGGCCTTCTCGATGACCATTTCGGCAACGGCCACATGGCGCTGCGCCGGTTCGTCGAAGGTGGAGGAGACCACCTCGCCGCGCACCGAGCGCTGCATGTCGGTCACCTCCTCGGGACGTTCGTCGATGAGGAGAACGATGAGATAGCACTCGGGGTGGTTCGCGGTAATCGAGTGGGCGATGTTCTGGAGCAGAACCGTCTTACCCGTTCGCGGCGGGGCGACGATGAGACCGCGCTGGCCTTTGCCGAGCGGAGCGACGAGATCGATCACGCGGCCCGACAGATCCTTCTTCGATGTCGGATCACCAAGTTCCATCTTGAAGCGCTGGTCCGGATAGAGCGGTGTCAGATTGTCGAAATGGCTCTTGTGCCGGATCTTCTCCGGGTCGTCGAAATTGATCGTGTTGACCTTGAGAAGTGCGAAATAGCGTTCGCCTTCCTTTGGCGAGCGGATCGGGCCCTCGACGGTATCGCCGGTCTTCAGCTGGAATTTCCGAATCTGCGAAGGGGAGACGTAGATGTCATCCGGGCCCGGAAGATAGTTGGCATCCGGCGAGCGCAGGAAAGCGAAGCCATCCTGGAGAATCTCGACGACGCCTTCGCCGATGATTTCCTCATCCTGCGAGGCGAGTTGTTTGAGGATCGCGAACATCAGCTCTTGCTTGCGAAGGACGGAGGCGTTTTCGACCTCGTTCTCTTCCGCGAAAGCGATCAGTTCGGGGGCGCTCTTGTTCTTGAGATCTTGGAGTTTCATGAGTGTTGTCAGACTTCGAACGGGGTGGGGTGTCGGGCCGGGACACAGGCATCCGCAGCACGGGCGCGGACTTGCATGTCGAGGAAGAACGAAAGCGGGGCACTTGACGGTTTGTCACGATGACATCGGTCGAGGCTCTGATCGTCGTTCGACGGGCCGGATGATATGAGGGTCACACTCGGTCCTTGGTTCTTGGCAGAGCGTGAAGAGGAGGGAACCCAAATTATAGCGCCCGGAATGCGGCAAGGCAAGGCACTCCGTTACGAGTGCGTGGGATGATCGAAGGCAGAAAATTAAGCCTTTGGATGGTCAGGGCCTTCCGGTAGCTGGCTAACGAAATGATTCGGATGACGATCGCTCCTGTCCTTGATCATTCCTGATTCCAATCCATTCTTATCGCTTGTCATAGGAGGGAATCGGAAATTCCGATACGCTGCGAACACAGGCTTGTGATGGCGTTGGAACCTTTGTGCGCGCTACGCGATATATCACCATGACCCATCACGCCCGCGCTCAGAAATCCATGGTTGAAGTTCTCGTCGTCGAAGACGATCCGCTGCTGCGCATGGACGCGGTCGATATCGTGGAAGATGCGGGCTACCGTGCCTATGAGGCGGCGAATGCCGATGAGGCGGTCGAGCTGCTGAGCGAGCATCCTAGCGTGCGCGTTCTTTTCACCGATGTGGAAATGCCGGGGAGCATGAACGGGATTGAACTGGCCGAACGGGTTCATCGTCAGTTTCCGGATATGGGAATCATCATCGTCTCCGGCCACCCCAGAATCACGAAGGCTACTCTTCCAATCAATGCGGATTTCTTCGCAAAACCCTATCCCGTCGATCGGTTTACGGAGACGCTCGACCGGGTCGTCGGCTTCTCGATGAAACAGGATCCGGGCCGCGTCGCGCACTCGTAAGGCGGTGACGATCACCGAGGATCGGCTTGCGCACAATTTTCCGCTGAAAGATGAGGGATAACCAGCGGACTTTTGAAAGCATCGCTTTGTGATGTTTGCTGGCAGCCCGAGCCGGCGTGTGAGTCTCGGACGGGCGAGAATTGGCTCGAAGGGTATTTATTAATCCGGCGGTATCAGTTGTGCTTTCGAGCGTGCCGTGGACGGCCTCGTAAGTTGTGGTTGCTGTCCCAAGTCGTTGCGCGAGTGTGAATAGCCGGGACACAAAATCAGGGTTTGCGACCGCGCTGTATTTTCAGGATTTTCGTGTATTAAACTAAGATTGGATGACATACTTGAGGAAGAGAGTTCACCCATGACGATCCGCATGATTTTCACCGCCGCAATCGCAATGGCGCTGGTCACATCCGTCGGCTGTAGCCGGACGCAACGCACGCTCGCTGGTGCCGGTATCGGGGGTGCTTCCGGCGCAGTGATCGGCGATGCGATTGGCGGTGGCGGCGGCGCGGTCGTCGGTGCCGTGGCAGGTGGCGCGACAGGCGCTTATGTCGGCCGGAACTACTGATCTTTTAAGCAGCGAAATCCAAAGAACGATGCGCCGGGACGGATGACCTCCGTTCCGGCGCATTTCGTTTGGACACAAGATATTCGGCGAAACCGCGCCGAGATTTAGTTGCCGCCCGCCAGCTTGCTCAGGGCCTTCAGGCCGGTCGTGAAGCTGAGTGTTCCGACGACCGTCGCACCGCATTTGAAAGTGCCGGTACACTGGATGTCGGGATTGAGATCGGTGTCGTGATAGCGGACATCGAAGGAGAAGGTATCCTCGAAGGTGTAGGTCAGGCCCGCATCCCAGACGAGATGCCGATCGAAGAAGCCACGATCGAAGTCCTGATAGCCGACGGAGCCCGAGAAGGTGAAATCCTTCGGCAGAGGAACCGAAAGATTGGCCTTGTAGAAGTAGCCGGTCTCCCGATCGTCACCGAAATAATTTGGCGCAACGGCGAAAGTCGCGCCGACCGTGGCGATGTCCTCGAAATTGTAGGACGCGGTCGTGAAGACCTCTGGATAGTTCAGGTCGTCATTGTCGAGATAGAAATAGTAATAGGCCGTGACGTCGAATGACCAGTTACCGAAGGTCGGGCGGTAGGCGATGTAAGGATCGAACTCCGTATGGGGCTCGGGCGTGCCGAAATAAACGTTGGAGGTGAAGAAGCCAGCGTGAAAGTCGTAGAGCGAAGCATCGAGAACGCCCTGAATTGCCGGCTCGCGGTCCGTCTGGGAAAAGCCGCGAAGGGAGACGTAATCGGTGACCGCATCGACCGTGAGATTGATGTCGAACGGGCTGTCTTCGATGGACTGGGCGAAACCGTTCTCAGCGAGAACGAGGCCTGTTCCGAGCGCGAGCACGGCGGCGCCGGCGCGCATCGAGGAGAGGGCGTTTTTGCTCATGAAAGGTATCCGGTCGTTGGAATGGGCAGATGCAGTTCGCCAAACCATCATGAAGCCGGACTGGAATTTGCGCTAACCCCCGGTAATGCCACCTTATTATAATCGTTGCGACAATGTCACGGTTTTGGTCACATAAATGCAACATAGTCTGATGCGCCGCGACCGAGATGGAGTTTGCGGCGGGGAGACGAACTGTAGCGCTTTGAAAACAAGGGGCATTGCCCGCTGATTGGACAGAATCGGGCGCGTGCCGGGTTCGATCGGCACGCGCCCCTCGATTTAGAGCGAAATGCGACAAGTCTGGCTCGGCACTTCGCTCTAAGCTTTTGTTTTGCCGCATGATGTGATCCGAAAAGTCATGCAACTTTTCGG
Source organism: Fulvimarina fulva (assembly GCF_039652615.1). NCBI lineage: Bacteria > Pseudomonadati > Pseudomonadota > Alphaproteobacteria > Hyphomicrobiales > Aurantimonadaceae > Fulvimarina > Fulvimarina fulva. Next base: position 15,913 of record NZ_JBDJAC010000009.1, on the reverse strand, counting down.
CATCATGCTCTAGCGGCCGGTCGAGAGCGGCGAGATCTGAACTTCGACGCGGCGGTTGCGAGCACGTCCCGCTTCGGTGGAGTTGTCGGCGATCGGCTGGCTCTCGCCGTAGCCCTGCGTGTTGAGGCGGTTCGGGTTGACGCCGCGGCTGGCGAGGAACTGGCTCACCGAAGCGGCGCGCTGCTGCGAAAGCGTGAGATTGTAGCCGTCGCTGCCCTGGCTGTCGGTATGACCATAGACGTTGATGATCGTGTCGTTGAACTTCTCGAGGACGACCGCCACGGAATCGAGCGTCGGATAGAAGGCGGGCAGGATCTGCGACTGGTTGGTCGGGAACGTGACGTTGGACGGCATGTTGAGAATGATGCGGTCGCCAATGCGGGTGACGGAAACGCCGGTGCCCTGAAGTTGCTGGCGCAGCTGGGCTTCCTGATTGTCCATATACGCGCCGATGCCAGCGCCCGCGAGACCGCCGATTCCGGCGCCGATGGCGGCGGCGGTGGCTTCGTCCGATCCGGTGGCGCGTGCGACGAGATAGCCGCCCGCGGCGCCGAGCCCGGTGCCGAGGCCGGCGCCGCCCAACGTGTTCGAGATCTTCATCTCACCCGTATAGGGATCGGTTGTGCAGCCCGCGAGGGAAACGGACAGGCAGAGAACAGCGGCGATCTTCTTGATCATGTTATGAGCGCTCCAGCAGGCTTCTTATCTCATGGCCGTGTTTCTCGGACGGCCTTGCACGCGCGTCTATCGTCGGCGCGTGTCGCAAATACGGCTATCCAGCGGGCCGTGAACTCAAGATGAACCACGTTGCGGTCATGCAACGCTGGCCGCCATCCTGTTCCCGGATCGCGCTGCTTTTTGTTCCGATTTTCGGCCTGTCCGTTGAGGCATGATGTCCCTTTCGATGGCGGCGGACTTCTTTCGTGTGTGAGAGCGCCATATTCCTCATGCACTGGAAGACATGACAGAAACGGCACGGAGCGATGGAATCATGCGCAATCTGAACCGTCGATTTTTTCTTCAGTCGGCTGCGGCGGCCTCGCTTCTATCCGCGCTGCCGGCCCGCGCGCAGCAATCGGCGGACACGATGACCCGCACGATACCGGGATCGAATATGGCGCTGCCAGCGGTGGGTCTCGGCAGCTGGATCACCTTCAATGTGGGTAACGATCCGGTGCTCCTCGACGAATGCGCGGCCGTGATGGATGCGTTCTTCGCCGCCGGTGGAGCGATGATCGATTCCTCTCCCATGTACGGCTCGTCCCAGAACACGATCGGCTACGGGCTGGAGAAGCTCGGACGCCCTGATGTGTTCTCCGCCGACAAGGTCTGGACGCCGCTTGGTGCGGAGGGACAAGAGCAGGTGGCCGAGAGCCGGTCGCTCTGGGGGGTGCCGAACTTTTCTCTCGTGCAGGTCCACAATCTGGTGTCCTGGGAAGAACACTTGCCGATGCTGTTCGAGATGAAACAGGCAGGCGATCTGAGCCATGTGGGAATCACCACCTCGCACGGACGGCGCCATGACGAGTTCGCCCGCATCATGGAAGACCATCCGCTGGATTTCGTTCAATTCACCTACAATCCGTTGGATCGGGAGGCCGAGGAGCGGCTTCTGCCGCTTGCCCGCGAGCGTGGCATGGTCGCAATCATCAACCGGCCTTTCCGGCAGGGCCAGCTGACGCGCCGGCTTGAAGGCGAGCCGCTTCCGGGGTTCGCTGCGGACCTTGGCGCGACGAGCTGGGCGCAGCTGATCCTGAAGTTCATTCTCTCCCATCCCTCAGCGACGCTGCCGATCCCGGCAACGACGATTCCAAGTCATGCGACGGAGAACGTGGGTGCGGCCGCGGGGCCGATGCCGGACGGGGCAATGCGCGAGAAGATCGCCTCGGCGATCGCCGGCGTCTGATCCATGGACACCTGGACGACCTATCGGCTGCAGGACTTTCTGCTCTTTTCCGAGCGGACCTATCGCCGCCTGTTCGAGGCGCAGAACGAAGCCTGGTGGCCGCTTCCCATCGTTCTAGCGACCGCTGGCGCGCTGCTGGTCGCCGTTTTCATGCGGCGCGCGCGCTTCGGCGTGCAAGGTGGCGGAAGCATCGCCTGGGTCGTGACAGCGGTGGCTCTCGCCTTCGTCGCCACAACCTTCCTCCAGACCCGCTATGCGGCGATCAGCCCGATCGCCGAGGCCGGCTATTACGGTTTCCTGATCGAGGCGTTCGCTCTCGCCTTCGTCGCATCGAAACCGCCGGATACGAACGGCATGGCTTTCCCGCGAATCGGGATCGGCTTCGCGCTCTCGGCCATCGGCCTCATCGTCTATCCGGCGATAGGCTATCTTAGAACGGGCGCGCTGACGGGCGCAGAGTGGTTCGGCACGGTGCCAGATCCAACGGCGATCACACTTCTCGGCATTCTTTCGATCGGCATCGTGAACCGGTTGCAGATGGCCGCGCTGATGCTGATTCCCGCGATCTGGCTGGTGTTTTCGGCCCTTACCTTGCAGGCGTTCGGCGATCTGGTTTCGTGGTTGATCTTCGGCTCGATCGTCCTCGCCGCCGCAGCGCTGTTCATCCCCGCAAGGGCTCATACGAAATCCGTTTGACCGTTTCCCGATAACGGATTTCAAAGGCTTTCAAACCTTGCCAGGGTAGGGCGGCAGGATGCGCTTGGGTTCATTCGTATATTCGACCGCCGTGAGATAAAGCCCATCGGGCGGGGCGACCGGGCCGCAGGCCTTGCGGTCCTTTGCCTCCAAAGCCTGCCGCACATCCTCGGCGCTCCATCGACCTTCGCCAACCAGTTTCAGCGTGCCCGCGAAGGATCGGATCTGGTTGTGCAGAAAGGACTGGGCCATCGCGACGATGTGGATCTCCTCGTCTCCGGCTCTCGTCACCTCCAGCTTTTCCAGTGTGCGGATCGGGTTCTTCGCCTGACAATGGGTTGAGCGGAAGGTCGTGAAATCATGGGTGCCGGCGAGCATCTGCGCGGCCTCGTGCATGGCGTCCGCATTGAGCGTTTTCGACACCCACCACACCTGTCCGCGCAGGATCGCAGCCGGCGCGCGGCGATTGAAGATGCGGTAGCGATACCAGCGCTTGCGGGCGGAGAAGCGGGCATCGAACTCGTCGCCCACCTCTTCGGCTGACAGGATCACCACCGGCTCGTCGCGCATATGGGCGTTAAGGGCATCGCGCACCGTATCTCCGCCATAGGCCTTCGGCAGGTCGATATGGGCCACCTGGCCCGTTGCATGGACGCCGGAATCGGTTCGCCCCGCGCCAAACAACACAGGGTTCGTGCCGCAAAGCCGGTGGGCGGCCTCTTCGATCACGGCCTGAACGGAGGGCTCATCCGCCTGCCGCTGCCAACCGGCATAGGGGCTTCCATCATATTCGATCGTCAGCTTGTAGCGCGGCATTACTCTTCGCCGAGACGTGTGCCCGCCGGAACCGCGACACCGCGCAAGAGATCGCCCGCCGCCATGGGCTTGCCGCCGGCCCGCTGCACTTCCAGAAGTCGAACGGCCCCGGACTGACAGGCGATCAGAAGCCCGTCATCGAGCGCCACGCCCGGTTCGCCTTCGCCATTTTCGGCGCGGGCGCGCAGCACCTTGATGCGCTCGCTCTTCTCGCCGATCTGCAGCATGGTCCAGGCACCGGGAAAGGGCGAAAAGGCGTTGATTTGCCGGGCAACGTCCGTGCCGCGCAGACTGAAGTCGATCCGCGCCTCGGCCTTGTCGATCTTGCGCGCATAGCATGCATCGCGTCCGGTGCGCGCGGCGATCGCGTCCTGATCCTCGAAATGGAGGACGCCGGCCTGAAGCTTGGAGAGGGCATCGACCATCAGGTCGGCGCACATGGCGGACATCCGGTCGTGAAGCTCGCCGGCGGTCTCCGTCTCGCCAATCGCCGTTTCCATGGTGCGCCCCACGGGCCCGGTGTCGAGCCCGGTCTCCATCTGCATGATCATCATGCCCGTGGTTTCATCGCCCGCCTGGATGGCCCGCTGAATGGGCGCCGCTCCACGCCAGCGCGGCAGAAGCGAGCCGTGACCGTTGAGGCAGCCATGCTTGGGTGCGGAAAGCACAGCCTCCGGCAAGAGCAGTCCGTAGGCGACGACGACCGCGACATCGAACTCATAGGCAGCGAAGGCCCAGCGCTCGGCCTCTTCGCGAAAATTCAAAGGCGTGTGGACCGTAAGGCCAAGCGCTTCGGCTGCGCGGTGAACGGGCGAGGGCGTGACACTGAGGCCCCGCCGCCCCGCCTTGCGCGGCGGCTGACTGTAGACAGCAGCCACCTCGTGACCGGCCTGGTGGATGGCCTTGAGCGTCGGGACCGCGAAATCAGGCGTTCCCATGAATGCAAGCTTGAGCGACATCAGATGGTGTTAGCCCTGATGGATTGGGCTGGCAATCGGTGGGGGCGCTCGATCGCTATTCGGCGAGCATCCCGATTGCCGCCTGCAGATCGTCGAGGCCAGACCGCTTCTCGGACGATGTCGCCAGAATGCCCGGAAAGGCCGCTGGCCGCTTGCGGACCGCTTCCTCCGTTGCCGCGATCAGCTTCGGCACGCCGGTCGGCTTGATCTTGTCGATCTTCGTCAGAACGATCTGATAGGAGGTCGCGGTCTTGTCCAGAAGGGTCAGCACTTCGGCATCGTTCGCCTTGATGCCGTGGCGGGAGTCGATCAGCACGAAAACGCGCTTCAGCGTGGAACGCCCACGCAGATAGTCGAAGACGAGTTCCGTCCATTCGTCGACCTTTTCCTTCGGAGCCTGGGCATAGCCATAGCCCGGCATGTCGACGATGGCGATTGGCGGCAATTGGCTGGTCTCGCCCCCGAAGCCGTCCGGCACGAAGAAGTTGAGTTCTTGCGTGCGGCCGGGCGTGTTCGAGGTGCGCGCGAGCCCTTTCTGGCCGAGGAGCGCGTTGATGAGCGAGGACTTGCCGACATTCGAACGGCCCGCAAAGGCAACCTCCGGCGGTCCTTCCGGCGGCAGGAACTTCATCGCCGGCACGCCGCGTACGAAGACCCAGGGCTGACCGAAGAGTTTCGGTCCCCGGTTACGACCGGAATCGGCTTGCGGGATTGCTTGGTCGCTCATGAAGTCTCCGAGGCTTTCGTCAGGGCGGCAAGATCGGCGCCACGAATGGCGTTGAGGTTGCGGGATATCTTGTCCGCCGGCCAGTGCCACCACGCGATATCACAGAGCGCGGCGATCGTCTCATCATCGAAGCGCTGCCGGATGATTTTGGCTGGATTGCCGCCGACGATCGCAAAGGGCGGAACGTCCTTCGTCACCACCGAACGGCCCGCAACGATCGCGCCGTCGCCGATGGTGGCGCCCGGCATGATCACGGCCTTTTCGCCGATCCAGACATCGTTGCCGATGACGGTATCGCCGCGAAGACCGGCGGTGATGCTTGTGAGGTCGAAGCCCTGCTCCCAGCCCTTGCCGAAGACATTGAAGGGATAGGTCGAAAACCCGGTCATCGCGTGGTTCGCGCCATTCATGACAAAGCTGACGCCGCAGCCGATGGCGCAGAACCGGCCGATGATCAGGCGATCGCCGAGAAAATCGTACAGATGGCCGACGCAGGTCTGAACGAAATGCTGAGGCCCGCGCGGGTCGTCGTAATAGGTGTACTCGCCGATCTCGATCTGCGGATGGTCGACCAGCGGCTTCAGGAATCCGACGCGGTTTTGGCCGGGCATGGGATTGGGATCGGTCGGATCGGGTCCGTGCATGGGAGCGACTCTCACAAAATTCGATGTGGCAGCTGAACGATAATCGTGGACGCGCCGGGCCGGTATCCGAAGGAGCGGCAGGCTGTTGCGTCCAGGCGGTTCAGGTGTTCATCGGATTTCCAAGGCTCCTCTTTCAAAGCCGTTTGTTAGCTGATGCCGCCCGTCAGGCCAAGGCGTTGCTGCTCACACATCGAACACGCAAGCGCGATAGGCTGCTATTTTGGCCTTCAGGAAACAGCTGGGATGGTCAGTCGTCCGCTCTCGTCGAGATGCCAGAATGGATTGTGGGCCAGCTCCCATACATGGCCGTCCGGGTCCGCGTAATAGCCGGAATAGCCGGAATAGCCGGAATAGCCGCCCCAGAATACCTTTTGCGGCGGCTTGAGACCGGTAGCGCCAGCAGCAAGCGCTGCCTCATAGGCCTGGTCTACAGATGCATCATCGGAAAAATTCTGCGCCAGCGTCACGGCACCGGCCCCGAGGTCCGCACCGGGGCGGCCCTGATCCTTGGCGAGATCGGCGAGGCCGAAGAGGCTGAGCGCCATGCCGTCCATGCGGTAGAAGGTGACGCCGGGCCCTTCGTGAGGAACCGGCTGCCAGCCAAGTGCCGCGTAGAAGGCGCGGCTCTTCGCCATGTCGCGAACGCCGAGGGTGATGAGGGTCACGCGCTGCGGGTTCATGACATGGCTCCGGTCAGAACACCGTCAGGACGACGATGTCTTCTCTTTTCGTTTGAACATGTTTCGCAAGTTGTCGAACAGTTCGATCTTCGTGCCATTGCGTTTCATGATCACACTCTGCTGGATGATCGACAGGGTGTTGTTCCATGTCCAGTAGATGACGAGGCCTGCCGGGAAAGAGGCGAGCATGAAGGTGAACACCACCGGCATCCAGGTGAAGATCATCGCCTGGGTCGGGTCCGGCGGCGTCGGGTTGAGACGCATCTGGATGAACATCGTGAGGCCCATCAGAAGCGGCCAGACACCGATCATCAGGACGTGCGGCACGTCATAGGGCAAGAGGCCGAAGAGGTTGAACAGACTCGTCGGGTCCGGCGCCGCCAGATCCTGAATCCAGCCGAAAAAGGGCGCGTGACGCATTTCGATCGTCACATAGAGCACCTTGTAGAGGGCGAAGAAGACGGGGATCTGAATGAGAATCGGCCAGCAACCGGCGGCGGGATTGATCTTCTCCTGCCGGTAGAGATTCATCATCTCCTGCTGTTGCTTCTGCCGGTCGTCCTTGAAGCGCTCGCGCAGCTCCATGACCTTGGGCTGGATGTTCTTCATCCGCGCCATGGACTTGTAGGACTTGTTGGCGAGCGGGAAGAAGATGAGCTTCAGGACCACCGTGACCACAAGGATCGCGACGCCGAAATTGCCGACGAGGCGATAGATGAAGTCGAGAGCGGTGAACATCGGCCGGGTGATGAAGTAGAACCAGCCCCAGTCGATCAGCTGACCGAACTGGCGAATATCGAGCGTCTCTTCATAGGCGTTGATCTTGTCGACCTCTTTCGCGCCGGCAAAGGTGCGATTGACCGTGCTGGCCGATGCGCCGGGCGCAACGGAGATCGGATCGGAGACGAATTCTGTCTGATAATGAGGGCGACCGTTTTTCACATACAGGAACTGGGAATTGAAATCGCGGCCATTCTCCGGGACGAGCGCCGTCGCCCAGTATTTGTCGGTGATGCCCAGCCATCCGCCACCAGAGGAGACCGGCTGCTTCACCTGACCATCGTCCTCGATGGTGGAATAGGAAACCTCGTCGAGACCCTCCTGGCCGAAGACGCCGAGCAGGCCTTCGAACAGGACATAGGCCGATGCGACCTCGGGCTTGGAATAGCGGGCGATCCGGCCATAAGGCTTGATCTCGACCGCTTCCCCGCTGGTGTTCTCGACCATGTCATCATAGGTGAACATGAAGTTGTCGTCGACCGAGATCGTGCGGGTCACCTTGAGACCGTTCTCGGTGGTCGTCGTCAGCGTGATCGGCTGATCCGGCGTGAGCGTTGCGCCGTCCTCCGCCTGCCACTGGGTATTCGCGCCGACGATCTGGCCTGTGCCCGTCTGGATCAGGCCGTATTCGGCGAAGTAGCCGTTCGGCAGCTGTTCGGGTGAAAGGAGAATGATCGTGGGCGAGGAGTCGTTGACCGTCTCGTGATAGTGCTTGAGGCGAAGATCGTCGAGCCGGGCGCCGACGAGGTTGATGGAACCTGTCAGTTCCGGCGTATCGATGGAAATGCGGTTTTCGCTGGCAATAACCTGTTCGCGCGTCTGATCGCGCGGCAGGTCCGGGCTCGGGACCGTGCTTTCTCGCCCGGCCGGAGCGGTCAGGCTTTGCTGATTTGCTCCCGCTGACACCTGCGGCGTCTGAAGCGAGCCGTCGTTCTGCGCGATTTCGGCTTGACGCTGTTGCTCGTCCACGCGTGGGCTGATGACCAGAAACTGCCATCCGACCAGGACAAGGATCGAAAGAGCCATCGCAATCAGAAAGTTGCGGTTCATTTCCATCGGGCTAGACCTCTGACGCCGGCGCGCCTGTACGCTGTTTTCTGGACGGCCCGGATTTGGCTGGATCGATACGGCTGAACCGCCGGGACAACTCGTCTTTCAGGGTTTCGAACGCAACGTCGAGCACGTCTCGACGGGCGACGATCACGTAATCCACGCCGTTCTTCATCTCCGATCCTGCCGCGACGCGAATGGCTTCGCGCAATCGCCGCTTGATCCGGTTTCTGACGACGGCATTGCCAACCTTCTTCGTTACCGTCAAGCCGAAGCGGGCCTGTTCTTCGTCGTCGCGAACACGCGTCTCGACAAAGAAATAAGGGCCGTTCAGACGACGGCCCCGGCGCGCGGCAAGGAATTCGGAGCGTTTCGTGAGCCGTCCGACCTCTGTCAAACCGTCACTCTCTCACCTGCGAGGTAACCGCTTTCGAAAAAGCGGTTACGCTCCGTCCAAGTGGTGGTCGGCAGGCACCTGGCCTCAGGCCGAAAGGCGCTTGCGGCCCTTGGAGCGGCGCGCGGCGATGACCTTGCGACCGCCGACGGTCGACATGCGCGAGCGAAAGCCGTGACGGCGTTTGCGGACGAGTTTGGAGGGCTGGTAAGTGCGCTTCATCGATTTTTCCCGCCGTCGCGAAACATGCGGGCCCTTCGTGTCGAATAGTCTCTTGAACTGGTGCGGATCGGCCGATCTTGGCGCGCAATGAAGCCGCGCACGTGGTGCCGCCCGCTCGTGGAGCGCTTATAAGAGCGATCCGCCTTGAAAGTCAACGAACCGAATGCCCTCGATCGAACGTAGATCATGAGGGCGTTTTCGGCTCTTGGCTTCAAATGGCGGGAGCAGCAAGTGATGCGATGGAAAAGGAACTGAGGACGATGTCGGTGAACGAAGAGCAGCGCGATGGCGCGAAAAAGTCCTGGTTCCAACGGCTTTGGCCGATCGCCCTGATCGTCGTGGTGCTTGGGCTCGCCTATGCGCTCGGTCTCCAGCGCTATGTCTCCTTGCAGTTTTTTCTGGAAAGCCGCGAAGCGCTGAAAAGCTTCGTAGCGGACAATCTCATCCTCGCGGGGTTCGGCTATATCATCATCTACGCCATGCTCGTCGCGGTCGCGTTTCCGGCGGCCTCGATCATCACGATCGCCGCCGGATTCCTGTTCGGCTGGCTTGTGGGCGGCGTCTTGACGGTGATCGGGGCGACGATCGGCGCTGCCGGCATTTTCCTCGCCGCGCGCCATGCCTTCGGCGATATCCTGCGCAAGAAAGCGGGCGGAGCCATAAAACGGTTCGCCGAGGGCTTCCAGAACGATGCCTTCTCCTACCTCTTTGTTCTGCGCCTAACGCCGGTTCTCCCATTCTTCGCGGTCAACATCGCACCGGCCTTCGTGGACATTTCCCTGAGGACCTATGTCCTTGCGACCTTTTTCGGCATCGTGCCGGGATCGTTCGTCTATACGTTCCTGGGAAGCGGTATCGATCAGGCGGTCGCCAATGTCACCCATGAGGGGCCGATAACGGTGGGCGATCTCGTAACACCGGAAATGACAATTGCCTTGTTCGGACTTTGCGGGCTGGCGGTTCTCGGTCTCATTCTCAAGAAGACGTTTCTCAAGGGCCGAGGTCCGGTCGAGAAGCAGGCTTAAGAAAGGCGTTTTACATGGCTTCGGATCAGGAAAAGCCGGATATCTGCGTGATCGGGGCCGGCTCAGGCGGGCTGACGGTGGCGGCGGCTGCTGCCTCCTTCGGGGTTTCCGTTACGCTGATCGAGCGCGACAAGATGGGTGGCGACTGCCTGAATTACGGATGCGTTCCGTCCAAGGCGCTGATTGCCGCCGGAAAGACGGCGCAGACCTTTCGCAAGGCCGATCGATTCGGCATCGCATCAAGCGAACCCGAGATCGATTTTTCGGCCGTCAACCGACATGTTCACGGCGTCATCGCCGCCATCGCGCCGAACGACTCGGTCGAACGGTTCGAGGGGCTGGGTGTGACCGTGATCAAGGGCGATGCCCGATTTCTCGACGCCGAGACGGTCGAGGTCAATGGGCGGAAAATCAAGGCGCGCCGTTTTGTCGTCGCGACCGGTTCCCGGCCCTTCGTGCCACCGATCGACGGGCTGAAGGAAACGCCGCATCTGACCAACGAGACGCTGTTCGATCTGACGGAATGTCCCGAGCATCTCATCGTGATCGGCGGCGGGCCTATCGGTATGGAAATGGCGCAGGCCCATCGGCGTCTCGGCGCGACGGTGACGGTGGTCGAGGGCGCCAAGCCGATGGGCAAGGATGATCCGGAGCTTGTCACGGTCGTGCTCGACCGTCTCGCGAAAGAGGGCATCCGGATCGAGGCTGGCGCGAAGGTCGTGAAGGTGGCTGGCACCGAAGGCAAGATCGAGGTGACAGCGGAGCGTGACGGCGAAACCTTCACGGTTTCGGGCAGCCATCTTCTCGTGGCTGTCGGGCGCCAGCCGAATGTGGACGCGCTCGATCTCGAATCAGCCGGCATCGAATATGAGCGATCCGGCGTCAAGGTCGGCAAGGATCTCAGGACGACGAACAAGCGCGTCTATGCGATCGGGGACGTCGCGGGCGGGCCGCAATTCACCCATGTCGCCGGTTATCACGGCGGGCTTGTGCTTCGGCCCCTCCTGTTTCGCCTGCCGATCAAGACGAAGCACGAAGAGATGCCCCATGTCACCTATACCGAACCGGAGCTCGGTCAGGTCGGCCCGACGGAACAGGAGGCCCGGGACGCGGGCCAGGACGTGACGACGGTAACCTGGCCCTATGCCGACAATGATCGCGCACAGGCCGAACGCGAGACCGAGGGCCTGATCAAGATCGTCGTCGGAAAGCGCGGCAAGATCCTGGGTGCGGGCGTTGCCGGCGCGAAAGCTGGAGAAATGACGAATCTCCTCGCCCTTGCCGTCTCGAAGGGTATGAAACTGTCCGATCTCCAGGGTTTCGTTTCCCCCTATCCAACCCTTTCGGAAATCGCCAAACGAGCCGCGACATCCTATTATTCGAGCTATACAAAGAAGCCGGTCGTGCGGAATGCCGTCGCTTTTTTGCGCCGCTTCGGCTAAATACGGTCGCAGTCTTTGGGGAAAGACTGAAGTTGGGTCGGCATCGTATCGAACGTGATTTCCGGCTCGCTAGGGGAAGGCCTTCGGCAATTTGAGCGATCCGCAGACCAGCGAGAGCGTCAAGCTCGAGCGAGTGCAGCCCGCGGGCGGCCGCGCCGTTGCGCGCTCGCTGTCCACCAAGGTGCTCGTTCTCGCTGCCATTGCGGTGATGCTGGCGGAGTTCGTCATCTTCGTGCCGCTGCTGTCCGGCTTCAGATCCAGCTATCTGGAGGAAAAGCTCGAAAGCGCGGCGGTCGCGGCAATTGCAACCGCCGGGCCGGGGCAGCCCGGAGCGAGCGGTGCCGGGGCGATTCCGTCAATTCAGCAGGCAGCCCTGCTCGATGTTCTCGGCCTGCGTCTCGTTGCGATTTCCGACGGGGTGAGCAACCGGTTGATCGCACGCGACCCGACCATCCCGCCGGTCGACCGGACGGTTCTGCTCGACGATGAAACCTTCTTTCAAAGCGTGCAGGCAGCCTTCGGGGAGTTCGCTTTCGGCGGTGGCCGCACTCTGCGCGTTCTCGGATCACCTGCGAATGGTTCCTTCCGCACGGAAGTGGTCCTGGCCGACGGCGATCTGCGCCGTGCGATGTTCGTCTATGCGGGCCGGGTTCTTATGTTCTCCACCATCCTCGCGGCCATCACCGCGCTGTTGCTCTGGGCGGCCATCAACCGGATGATGGTTTTGCCGATTCGCCGGATGACGAGTGCCATGGTCGAATTCGGCGAACGCCCCTCCGATCCCAAGCGCATCATCGTGCCCGAGGACAGAGCCGACGAAATCGGCGTCGCATCGCGCGAGCTCGCGGCCATGCAGACAAAGCTTGCGGAAACGCTGAAAGAACAGCGGCGGCTGGCCAATCTCGGTCTCGCGGTCTCGAAGATCAATCACGACATGCGCAATATCCTCGCATCGTCCCAGATGATTTCCGACCGCCTCGTCACTTTGCCCGATCCGAAGGTTCAGCGGATGGCGCCGATGCTGATGAAGAGCCTCGACCGGGCGCTGCACTACACCCAGTCCGTCTTGGCCTATGGCCGCGCCGTGGAACGCACGCCTGAATGGCGTCAGGTCGATCTCAAGGCGACCGTCATCGACGTTTGCGATTTGCTGGGCCTTGGCACCGATCATTCGGAGATCGACTTCGTCAACGCCGTTCCGGACCATTTCGAAGTGATGGCCGATCCCGAACAGATCCATCGTCTGTTGACCAATCTGTGTCGAAACGCGGTTCAGGCGCTCGGCTCCGACGACATGGCCGGCGTTGGGGTGGTTCGCCGGCTTACGGTTGGCGCTGAGCGGCTCAAAAGCGGAAAAAACGTGATCTTTGTCGAGGATACCGGGCCAGGGGTGCCGCAAAAGGCCAAGGATAATCTGTTCCAGGCCTTTCGAGGCTCGGCGCGATCGGGCGGCACCGGGCTGGGGCTCGCCATCGCCATGGAAATCGTCGAAGCCCATGGCGGCGACCTGCGCCTCGCTCAGACCGGGGCGACCGGCACTCGGTTCGAGATCGAACTTCCGCAAAAAGCGCCAAATGCAGAGTCTCGGCGCAGCGAGGCGGATGAGTCTTTGGGCGAGAGGGGGGGCGACGATCGGGCCTGAGGCGCGTCTGGAGGCCATTCCCGGCTGCATGACAAAAAGAAACCGCGACCGGAACACCAGCGCGGTTCAAGTCTAGGGAGGAAATGCCACTTCAGACGTCAATCGGGACACTGTGCCTTGATATTAAGCTGCGCTGCTCAAGGGGGCAATTGGCGAGAAGCGATCAGTCGGCAGCTGTTGTATTTGTGTTGTTCCGCTGCGGAACAGGGTCGCGGGCATGCGAAGGCAGGGTTTGCGGACACATACCACAAGTTATCTTCTCGAAGCGTACCGTTCCGATAACGCGACAGATCCAGTAGCGGAACGGGTTCTGATACTCAGATTTAATGACTTCGCATCGGCGTTTCCGAAAACCGCCGCGTAATTTCGGTCCGATGCCTCAACCGCGCGCCAAGCGCCGCATCACCAGATCCATTGCGCTCATGAAGCGGGAGCGATCGGCGCCGGTGAATGCAGCATTGTAACCCTTGGACACGCCTGTTTCGCGTAGGTGCTCGGCGAAACTGCGCATCGCAAGAGCCTCGCCGATCGATTCCGGGGTGAAGGCGTGGCCGGTGGGACGCAGGGCGTGGGAACCCTTTTCCAGCGCGCGGGCTGCAAGCGGGATATCGGTCGTGATGACGAGGCTCGAAGGGTCGGCGCTCTCCACGATCCAGTCATCTGCGGCATCGGGGCCGGACGCGACAGTCACGATCCTCGCATCCGGAAATCGCGATGGACGCATGCCGCCATTCGACACCAGGATCGGCTGCGCTCCATAGCGGCAGGCAATGTCGATCGCCTCGTCCTTCACCGGACAGGCATCGGCATCGATCAGAACCTTGAGATCGGTATCGGGCATGGAGGCAGGGTCCATTCGTCTGGCCATTCATCACGTTATGCGAAGGCCATATCACGAAATGAAATGATGGCCTGCATGGCTTTCCGCCGCCCTGAATGGCAAGAGGAACGCAGTCTTTTCCGAGTGAGCGCCATGACCCTGAGTGCAAAAGTCGCGGATGAACCGGTCCGGGTGATGCGCGGTGTCGCGATCCTGTTGGTCTCGACGGCTGTCTTCCCCCTTCTCGATGCTGGTGGCAAGGTGTTGATCAACAGCTATGGGGTCTCGGCTGCGGAGGTCGCGCTCGTCCGGCTCGTGCAGCAGTCCTTGTGGATGATACCGTTCATGGTGATGCGCGGCGGCGCTGCCATGATCCGGGTCTCGCAGCCTTTGCTCAACCTGTTTCGCGGCGCATTGCTTGGAACGGGTGGTATCCTGTTTTTCGCGGCACTTGGCTTCATGCCGCTTGCCGACGCGGTTGCCGTCTTCATGGTCGCACCGATGCTGCAGGTGTTGCTGGCGGTGCCAATCCTGCGCGAGACGATCGGCTGGCGGCGAATTCTGGCCATTGTCGTCGGCTTCTGCGGCGCGCTGATCATCATACGGCCGACCTATGCAATTTTCGGGTTTCTCTCGCTTCTTCCGTTGGCAACGGCGTTTCTCGTGTCGCTCTATATCATCCTCAGCCGCTTCGCCTCGCGTGACGCCGAGCCGCTTGCGATGATGTTCTATGCAGGAATAGGGGGCTCGATAACCGTGGCGGCGATCATGCTGGTCGCGACGCCGTTCGATGTCGAAATCCTCGTCTTTTCCTGGCCTCAGGAATCTATGGCGATCTTTCTGCTTCTGGGCGTCGGCGCCGTCGGCACGATCGCCCATCTTCTGGTTGTCGAAGCCTATGCGCGTGCGCCCGCAGCTGTCCTCGCCCCGTTCGGCTACACGGAGCTCGTTTTCGCGATCATCGCTGGATACGTGTTTTTCGGCGACTGGCCGGACGGGCTCAAATGGCTCGGGATGGCCGTGGTTGTCGGGTCCGGGCTGGTCGTCTACGTCTTGGAGCGTCGCAGTATCGCGAAAATGTCGCGCCCTGTTCTGCCTCCCGCGCAATAGAAAAGTGGCGGAACGGGAAAGCCCGCGCCGCCGCTGCTGAAAGTCCGTCGATAAGCGATCGATTACTGGTTGGTCTGCTGGGTATCGCCAGATTGGGTGGCGTTTTCCTCGGGCGTGTTCGACGAG
Organism: Fulvimarina fulva; assembly: GCF_039652615.1. Lineage (NCBI taxonomy): Bacteria > Pseudomonadati > Pseudomonadota > Alphaproteobacteria > Hyphomicrobiales > Aurantimonadaceae > Fulvimarina > Fulvimarina fulva. The sequence continues at coordinate 874 of NZ_JBDJAC010000009.1, read as the reverse complement.
CCCTGACCGCCGGTCGAACCATCGCCGCTTCCGACATCCGTCGCCATATTCGTATCCGACGCGCTGCCGGACGTTGTGTCAGCCGATCCGCTCGTCATCGAATCGCTGCTGCTCATCGAGCTGTCGGTTGAAGTCCCGGTATCCGGGCTCGTTGCCGAAGCGTCGGTGTTGGTCGTCTCTGTCGCGGAGTTGTCGCTCGCCTCATCGGAGTCGCTGCAGGCCGCGAGGCCGAGCGTGAGAGGGATGACACTGGCAAGCATTAGATGGCGGACCCGGATCATTGGGTGTCTCCTGTTGGAACCTGTTGATCTTTGGCCATTAACAGCTGCCAATATCGTTTGGTTCCAGCAGGATAGGCAGGCAAGATCGTTCCTCCCACGCACGGAGGGTGGCGTGAGGTAGCTCGGCTGCATGCCGTTTTTCGCGCCGCACTCGGGACAAGCGCTGCCAGCTAGGGCGAGAGACCTTCGAAAGCGATACTATCAAAGGTCAGCCGGGATGATACCATATCCGGCTGATCGAGCCGGAGACGGTATCGTAGCTCCAAGCGGCGCAGACACGGTCTCAAATCCGTTATCGCGACACGATCGAACGGATTTCGTCGGAGTCCTATTCAGCTGCCTGCAAGGCGGCTTGCCGGGATGCGAACGGAATTCCGATCGCGTTCCAGGTTTCGATGAGGGCATCCTTGAGATGGTCGATCCGCGCATCGTCGTGCAGCGGCGTCGGGGTAACCCGCAGACGCTCGGTGCCGCGCGGCACGGTCGGATAGTTGATCGGCTGGATGTAGATGCCGTGCTTTGCAAGGAGATGGTCCGAGGCCCGCTTGCACAGGTCCGGATCGCCGACGAGGATCGGCACGATATGCGTGTCC
>NZ_JBDJAC010000008.1:0-237782 GCF_039652615.1 Fulvimarina fulva | reverse complement strand
CGTCGCCGGCGGCACCTCCGTGACGTCCTCGGGTGCGCAGTCGCTCCAGAACGGCACCATCGCGGGAACCCTCGACGGCGCGGGTGCGGTCACCGTCTCCGGCGGCACCACGAGCCTGACCGGCTCGATCACCAACGCCGCAAGCCTTTCGGTGAACTCCGGCACGCTCAACGAAACCGGCACCGGCTCGATCAACACCTCGGGCAACTCGGTCACGGTCGCGGGCGGAACGCTCACGACCGACGGCAACGGCATCGCCGACGACGAAGCCGTCACCGTCTCGGCCGGTACGCTGACGATCAACGGCAACGACACAATCGCCTCGCTCGGCCAGTCCGGCGGCACGGTGAACGGCAACGCGGCCCTCGGCGTCACCGGCGCCTTCAACCAGACCGGCGGCACCACCGGCGGCACGGTCGACGTCAACTCGGCCTCTTTCACACAGTCCGGCGGCGCGATCGTCGCCGGCGGCACCTCCGTGACGTCCTCGGGTGCGCAGTCGCTCCAGAACGGCACCATCGCGGGAACCCTCGACGGCGCGGGTGCGATCACCGTCTCCGGCGGCACCACGAGCCTGACCGGCTCGATCACCAACGCCGCAAGCCTTTCGGTGAACTCCGGCGCGCTCAACGAAACCGGCACCGGCTCGATCAACACCTCGGGCAACTCGGTCACGGTCGCGGGCGGAACGCTCACGACCGACGGCAACGGCATCGCCGACGACGAGGCCGTCACCGTCTCGGCCGGTACGCTGACGATCAACGGCAACGACACCATCGCCTCGCTGGCGGGAACCGGAGGCAGTGTCGTCATCGCTTCCGGCCAGACCCTGTCCACCGGCGACGGCACCAACACGACATATGCCGGCATCATTTCCGGTGGCGGTGGCCTCCTCAAACAGGGCGCGGGAGGATTTACCCTCGCCGGCACCAACACCTATTCCGGACCGACGACGGTGAACGCCGGCAACCTCACGATCGCAAACGGCGGCAGCATCATATCCAACGTCTTCAACAGCGCGTCATTCACCAACAGCGGCACGGTCGCGGGCGGTGTCACGAACAACGCAGGAGCAACGGCGGGTAACGCCGGAACGATCACCGGCGTGGTCTTCAACGCGGGCACCTTCGCCAGCTCGGGGACGATCGGCAGCGGTGTCCGCAACACGGGGTCGTTCGGCAATAGCGGGACGGTGAATGGCGGGCTGAACAACTCAGGCACCTACACACAGACGGCTGGCTCCACCAATGGCGGAACCACAAACACCGGCACGCTCAATGGACAAGGTGCCTTCACCGGCCAGATCGACAACAATGCCGGCTCGTTCAACGTCACTGGCAATCTGACGGCCGACAGCACCTTCAACAACGCCAATTCGGCGGTTCTGAACGTCAACGGCGGCAACTTCACCGGCATGACTGCCCTCAACAACGCCTCGACGATCAACATCGCGGCAGGCCGGACGCTCGCTGCCGGCACCATCAACAATGGCGGAAACGTCAATCTCCAAGGTGCCGGAGCGACGCTCTTCGGAACGGGGAACACCATCAACAATTCCGGCACCGTTACCGTCGCAAACGGCGGCGCGGTGATCGACAATGGCGCGATCAACAACCTCGCAACCGGTGTTTTCAACTTCGCAGGCTCGGCCACCTTCGATTCCGATATCAATAACAACGGCACCGGCCCGATCACCAATGACGGCGTCATCAATTTCAACGGAGCCGACGGATCGATCGTCGATGTCGCTGGCAGCCCCGCCTCCGGTGCGGGCAGCAACAACGACATCGTGAACCGCAACAATGCGCGGCTGAACATCAACACCAGCGACCTGATCAATATCGGGACGCTCACCAACTCGTCCCTGGGTGGTGATGGCGCAGGCGGTGCCGCCGGCATCACCATCGGCGATGGCGGTCTTCTGTCGGCGAGCGCCTTCAACAATTCGGGCGAGTTCTCAAGCACGGGGGCCGTAACGACGACAAACGGCTTCACCAACTCGGGGACCGCCTCGGTTCGAGGCTTGCTGAACGGGCCCGTCACCAACAGTGGCACGCTCGGCCTCACGGGCAATCTGTCGGGCAATGGCGCTTTTACCAATACCGGGCTCTACAACGGCAACGGCTTCGCGTTTTCGGGCCTCACCGCCTTCAACAACACCGGCCTTGCCATTCTCAATGGCGGTTCGGTGACGGCCGGCACCTATACCAATGCCGGAACGATCGATCTTGGCCGCAACAACATTGTCGGCGACACCTATACGATCAATGGCAATCTGGTCAGCCAGAACGGCCAGTACAACGTCGACATCGACCTTGGCCGCAACAACGCCAATGGCGAACAACTGTCCGATCGCATCGTGGTCAACGGAGACCTGTCCGGCACCGGGACGGTCAACTTCGATCAGCAGAACACGGTCTTCCAACTGCAGGACAACCCGATCACCGTCGTCGACGTGTCCGGCACCAACAGCGCCACGTTCACGGCCACCGGCCTGCCACAGGCCGGCAGCCTGATCGAGTACGATCTGCTCAAGGTCGGTGACGACTTTGCCATCGTCAGCTCGATCAACCCGAATATCGGTGGTGTCGCGGGCAATGTCGTGCTCGTCCAGTCGCTGATTTCGACTGTGGTCAACCGGCCGTCGACGCCGTTCGTCAGCTCGCTCGTCTATGACGTGGAGCCGGGCGCATGCGAGCCGGGCGTCTGGATGCGCGGCACGGGCGGCACCGGTTCGGCCGATGGTTCAACCACGAACCAGCTCGGCAGATCGGTGGATGCTTCGATCGATCTCGACTATTGGGGCGTTCAGGGCGGCGCGGACGTCAACTGCATTCCGATGGAAGAACTCGGCGTCGATTTTGCCATGGGCTTCACCGGAGGCTACAACCACGGCGATACAAGCCAGAACGTTCTGACCAACGGTGCCACGACCTCGATCACGACGTCCGAATTCGATCAATACTATCTCGGCGGCTATATCGCAGGCTCCAAGCCGATCGGTGAAGGCGTGCTCGCGGCGGATCTCCAGTTCCGCTACGGAACGACCGATTTCACCTTCAACAACGTCGCGACGACGGCAGCGAACCAGAGCCTCGGCCTTCAGGACGCCGAACTCGACAGTGAGCGGGCGGCCTTCTCCGGCAGCATCAGCTATGCCTATCCCCTGCCCTACGATTACTCGATCGTTCCGGTGGCCGGTTTCTCCTATGCGAAAACCTTCTCCAGCCCGCTGATCTTCCAGAATAGCGGTGTGATATCCTCGCTCCAGATCGACGACTTCGAAACCTTCATCGGTTTCGCAGGCGGCACCCTCGCCCGCACGATCATCGACGAGGAAAACAGCGTCGCCTATCGACCCTTCGTGACCGCGACGGCATACAACGACTTTACCGGCAGCGTCCGCTCGACGGTGACATCCTCCGGCGCGAGCCAGGAGCTGTTCTCCGATAATATCGGGACGTTCGGCGAGGTCAGTGCAGGCATCGACACGATCAAACTGTTCGACGGTAATTTCGGCGCGGTCAAACAGCTGAACGCCAACATTCGCGGCGACGTGAAGTTCTCCGACAGGGTCGAGACCTACAGCCTCACAGGGCAGATCCGTCTCAACTTCTGATCGACCTTGCTTCGCCAGGTCGAATCTGGCCACATCGTCAACGCGCAGACGGGCAGGATCTTCAATCCTGCCCGTTTCCATCAGGAGGTTCCGGGTTCATGCGAACCATCGTCAAGAAGCTTGTGACAGTCGCCGTCATGTGCGCGGCAGTCGGTGTGGGCGGATATTACGTCTATCCGCTTCTCGATACGCCCCGGCAGGCCCAGGCCGAGACCGAGGTCGCGCAGGCGGCGACAGCAAAAGAGACGCCGGGGGACGTCACGCCGGAGGGTACGGGCGGCCGGGTTCAGTCTTCCACCGAAAGAAACCAGGATGATCCTTGGCAGGTCGTCTGTTCCGACCCTTCCGCCGAGACGCCACGCCGCTGTATCCTCCAGCAGGCGCTCTTCGCCCGCCAGACCGGCCAGAAGGTGGTGAGCGCGACGGTTGCGAAGGGCAACGAGGAGAGCGGGCCGCTCATCGAATTCGGGCTGCCACACGGTCTCCTGCTCCTCAAAGGGGTCAATATCTCGGTGGACGGCGGGAACACGAAGACTGTGCCGATCCGCACGGCCGACGAGAACGGAAGCTATGCGCTTTCCCCAATTGACGATGAATTGCTGACGAAGCTTCGCGACGGTGAGACCCTTCGCGTGAGCGTGACGAGCGCGGCAGAACAGGCTATTACCTTCGAATTATCGCTCAAGGGGTTCAGCAAAGCTTACGGTCAGCTTTAACGCACGACATTTCCGGTCTTGTATGGCGTAGAGGAAAAAGCGGGAATGACGTGAGGGGAACGAAATGACGAACCCGGCCGCCGGTCTCGCTGCCTCTCGCCCCCGAACAACCGGCGCGGCAGTTGTCCTACGGACCGATGCGGTCCGGCCTCGCATCGTCGGATTTTCCCGGCTTTTGAGGGCCGCAGAAAATCCTCTTGCGATCGCAGACCGCCCACATCTACGATCACCTTTGGAGACCATCGCACGGACCTGCTTCGGTCACAGTCACCAAGGGCGTGAAAAGCGGGTGCGATCTTGCGTTGAAGGGTTTAAATTTCCACTGGCGGATTGAGCCGTGGTGGCCAATTGGTTTGAAGAGGGCACTTCTTGACGTGGTATAGTAAAGTCGCTTGGTCTGAGGGCCTCTTTCTGCGTCAGCACCACCTTCAGCAGAACGACCGCTATTTCGAAAAGCTGATCGAAAACCGGACCCGGCTCGTCTCGCCCTATCCCTGGGGGTTTTCGAGCCTCGAGATCGATCGTGACCTCGCCCAGCAGAACAAGTTCGGCCTGCGCCGCGCGAGCGGCATCATGCCCGACGGCAGCGTCTTCGACATGCCCGGCGTGAGCCGGCTTCCAACGCCCATCGACGTGCCGGAAGGGGCCGAGAAGCAGTTCGTCTGGATCGTTCTGCCGGCGGCTAATGTGAATGGTCGCGAGCTGGACATGGAGGATGCCTCCAGCGGCAGCCGCTACTACAAGGACCTCGAAACGATCGTCGATGCAAGCTCCAACATGTATGTGGAACAGGAGATCGAGGTCGCCCATCCCCGCATCACCTTCGACATCCGCGAGACACCGAAATCGGGCTTCCATTGCCTGAAGGTCGCGCGCATTCTCGAAGTGCGCGACAAGACAATCCTCTTCGACGACTCCTTCGCCCCGCCGGTCATCACGATCCAGGCCCATCCGCAGAGCGCGGGCTGGTTGGAGCGTGTCATCGGCTGGATCGATACCAAGCTGGAAACGCTTGCCCGCTATGCCGCCGATCCGAGCGCGGGCGGAGGTCTCCAGACCTTCGACTATTTCATGCTCCAGATGCTGAACCGTGAAGCGAACGTCTTGAAGCATTTCAGAAGCTCGCGCTATGTCCACCCCGAACGGCTCTACGAGGAATTTCTGCGCATATCAGGCGAGCTGTGGACGTTTTCACCCAAGCGGATGGCGCCGGAATACGAGCCCTATAACCAGGACGACCTCCAGGCGACATTCGAGCCCCTGCTCGCCGACATCCAGAGGCTTCTCAGCCTCGATCTCGGTCGCGCGATCCGTCTCGATCTGATTGAGCGCGCGCCGAACGCCTATCTTGCCGCCGTCACAGACCGCTCGCTCTTCCGCAACGCCACCTTCGTTATCGAGGTCTCGGCCGCCAAGCCGCTCACCCAGGTCCAGCAGCAGTTCCCCGCCCTCTGCAAGGTTGGCCCGAACACCAAGATGAACGAGATCGTGCAGACCCATCTGCCCGGCATCGAACTCGTACACATGCCGACGCCACCACGACAGATCCGGGCGATTTCAGACCACGTCTATTTCTATCTCGACAAGACCTCGCCGCTCTGGCCGGAATTCAGCGTTGCAAGTAGCATAGGACTGCACTTCGCTGGCGAATGGCCTGAGCTCGAACTCGACCTCTGGGCCCTGATGGAGGATCGACGATGAATGACGATCCATTCTCATTAGGCAACAAGACGATCATCCGGCCCAATCCCGGCGGCCGACGATCGACACCCCCGCCCGGTCAGAAGCGCCCGGCACCCACCCCCATGCCGGATGCAGAACGCACGGTCATCGCCGATATGCCGCAGCGCTCGCCGCCAGGCCAGCGTATTGCGCCTTCGAGCCCTACGCCCCCGCGCTATCCGGGCGGCGAAGATGCCGACTGGATGCGCCAGAGCCCGAACCAGGATGCGTTCTTCCCGCAGAAGAAGAAGCCCGAGCCCCAGGCTAAGCGTCATACGATCCCGCTCGAAGTCGCGTTGAATGCGCGCGCCAGCGGCCAGATCAATTCCGACAACCCGCTGATGGCCTACGCGGCCCCCCTCCTCATCTTGCTGGGACGGCTTCGCCAGAGTGTCGTCGAGATGCAGGCCCTTCCGTTGATGGAGCATGTCGCGGAAGAGATCCGCTCTTTCGAGGCGAAAGCGCTGGAGGCCGGCGAGGATCGTCACGATGTTCAGGTCGCGAAGTATGCCCTTTGCGGCACGGCGGACGACATCGTCCAGAACCTGCCCGGCACCGATCGCCATGTCTGGATGCAGTTCAGCATGCTGGCGCAATTTTTCGGGGTGAGAACCTCGGGCGTGGGTTTCTTCGACGAATTGAAGAAGGTGCTGGCCAATCCCGGCGCGCGCTACAATCTCCTCGAACTGATGCACGCATGCCTGTGCCTCGGCTTCGAGGGTCAGTATCGCGGCGGCGGTCGCGGTCAGGCAGATCTGCATCGCATCCGCCACGAAGCCTATGAGGCGCTCCGCCGCGTGCAGGCCCGGCCGGATGACGACATCTCTCCTCATTGGCGGGGCCTGGGCGTTGCCATGCGCTCGTTCCGTTCGGCGGTTCCGACCTGGGTGATCGCGAGCCTCGCCGCGCTGTTCCTGGTCGCCACCTTCTTCGTCCTGCGGCTTCTCCTGACGAATGACGGCGAAGCGCTCGCGGATACGCTTGTCGCTCTCCACCCGACAAGCCAGATCGCGCTCGAGCGCAATTCCGTCCTGCCTGTGCCGGAGCCCGCCGATCCGCCGCCGACGGGCCAACTCGAACGCATGCGATCGGCTCTCGCCGAAGAAATCGCGGCAGGCGGTGTCGACGTCGAGCCGGTCGGCAACAACATCATGGTCAGGGTCAGCAATGTCCTCCTCTTCCCATCGGGAAGCGCGACCGTGACGCCGGATTTCAAGGCCGTCGCCGACAAGATCGCGGGCGCACTCAACCCGGAGCCCGGGCCAATCTACATCAACGGTCACACCGACAACGTGAAGCTCAACCCGACGAGCCGGTTCAAATCGAACTATGAACTCTCGGTCGCGCGGGCCGAGTCGGTCGAGAACATTGTCAGTTTGCAGATATCCGATCCGACCCGCATCGAAGTCGACGGCAAGGGGGCCGACCAACCGGTCGCCGACAACGCAACCGCAGAGGGACGGTCCCTCAACCGGCGCGTCGAAATCCTGATTCCGAAAGAAGAAACGCTCGAAGACCTCATTCCGGGCGAAGGCCAATAGACGTGAGATTCTGGATACGCCAAACCCTCATCGTGCTCGGGCTGATCGCGCTTTGTCTCGCGATCTGGTTCGGGGGACCGTTCGCGGGATGGGGCGAGACCTATCCGCTGGCCGGAACCCTCACGCGGATCTCGATCATCTCAGTCGTAGTCCTCGGCATCGCCCTTTTCTACGGCATCCGCTACTGGCGCCGTCGCAAGGCGCAAAAAGCGCTCGAAGCGGCGATGACCGAAGCCGAGCCCGAAGTCGTCGGCGATAGTCCCGTCCTTGCCGAACGGATGAGGGAAGCGCTGGAAGTCCTCAAGCGCTCCAATGGGAAATCCAATTTCCTCTACGATCTTCCCTGGTATGTCATCATCGGCCCGCCCGGTGTCGGCAAGACGACGGCGCTCGTCAATTCCGGCCTGAAGTTTCCGCTCGCGGACGCCCAGGGTCCGGCGAGCCTCGCCGGCGTCGGAGGCACGCGCTATTGCGACTGGTGGTTCACCGACGAAGCCGTGCTGATCGACACGGCGGGCCGCTATACCACCCAGGATTCCGATGCCGAGAGTGACGCCAAAAGCTGGCACTCATTCCTCGATCTCCTGAAGCAGCATCGGCCGAAGCAGCCGGTCAACGGCGTGATCGTCGCAGTCAGCCTCGAGGATCTGGTCGCCTCCGGCGAAGAAGGCATAGACCTTCATGCGACCGCGATCCGCCAGCGCCTGCAGGAAATTCACGACCGGCTGAAGGTCGATTTCCCCGTCTACGTCCTCTTCACCAAAGCGGACCTCGTGGCGGGCTTCCGCGAATTCTTCGGCAGCTTTTCCGAAAGCCGTCGGCGCGCAGTCTGGGGCGCCACCTTCCAGACCCGCGATCGCTCGAAGAACATGATCGGCGAGGTGCCGGCGGAATTCGACCTTCTCGTCAAGCGGCTGAGCGACGAGGTGACCGATCGTCTGCACGAGGAGCATGACGGGCTTTCGCGCATCGCGATCTACGGCTTTCCCGATCAGGTCGCTCTCCTGCGCGACAAGATCGACGGCATCCTGCACAAGATCTTCGAGACAACGCGGTACAAGTCGAGCGCCAATCTGCGCGGCTTCTACCTGTCGTCCGGCACACAGGAAGGCACGCCGATCGATCAGGTTCTCGGCTCCATGTCCCGCGACATGGGCTCAGGCGCGGCGATCTCCCATATGTCCGGCAAGGGCAAGAGCTTCTTCCTGCACGATCTCCTGACCAAGGTCATCTTCGCCGAGTCCGGCTGGGTGGGTTATGATCGCAAGGCGGTGCGCCGGGACATGGCCATTCGCTATGGCTCTCTCGCCGTCATCGGAACGATCTCCTGTGTGCTTCTTGGGCTTTGGACCTGGAGCTTCATCAAGAACCGCGCTCTCATCCACGATACCCAGGTCGCGTTGCAGAGCTATCAACTGGAGGCCAAGGACGAGCTTCAGGCGACGAGCGTTTCCGATCCCGATGCGATCGAGATCGTGCCGCTCCTCGATCTCCTGCGTTCGCTTCCGGTCGGCTACGAGAACCGCGATGCCTCGACGCCTCTCGGCGAGCGGTTCGGCCTCAGCCAGCGCGAGCGGCTCAACGCGGCCTCGGAAACGACCTATCATCAGGGTCTGGAGCGCATGCTGCGCACCCGCATCATCCTGCGGTTGGAGCGCCAGCTGGAGCAGCTCGTCGCCGAAAACGAGACCATCAGCATCTACGAGGTCCTGAAGGTCTACCTGATGCTGGGCGGCAAGGCTGGCCGCTACAACGAAGATCTCGTCGTCAACTATCTGCTGCGCGACTGGGAGCAAAACTTCTATCCCGGCGTCCACAATCGCGGTGCCCGCGCCAAGCTCGAACAGCATCTGCGCGCCATGCTTCAGCTCGGTCAGGACGCGCCTCCGATCGTCGAACTGAACGGTCCACTCGTCGCGAACGCGCAGGAAGCCCTGGCGCGTATGAACATCGCGGACCAGGCCTACGCGCTGATAAAGCTGGAGGCCAAGGCCTCCTCGATCCGCGACCTCGTCTTTGCGGAACGGACCGGCGTCAGTTCGGACCTCGTCTTCGAGACAACCGATGGCAGCGAGCTGAGCTCGGTCCGTCTCCCGATGCTGTTCACCTACCGGGGCTTTCACGACTACTTCCTCGACCAACTCGCCGCCGTGGCCGAAAAGTTGGAGAACGACCAGTGGGTTCTCGGCGAATTCGCCGACGAGTCGATCGAACAGCAGATGCGAAACCTCGGACCCGAACTGCTCGATCGCTACAGCGACGAGTTCATCTCGTCCTGGGAGGAAAACCTCGGCAAGCTCAAGCTGAAGTCGGTCGCGGCCGACAAGCCGCGCTACAACGTTCTGAGCGCGATTGCCGCCCAGAATTCGCCGATCGTCATGCTGACCGAACTCGTGGCGGAAGAGACCCAGCTCACCGCCGACACGGAAGCCGAACCCCAGATTGCCGACAGCGGCGGCGGGAGCGGAAACAAGGACAACGCGCAGGCGGCCCGGCAGGCGCTGTCACAGGCGGAAAGCATCGTCGCCGCCCGGCTCGGTGCCTTCAGCCGGATCGGTCTCGATCTGGCGGTGGAGAAATCCCAAAGCCGGATCGGCGGCCTCTTCGACGGCAGCGGTGGTGGCGGCAGCGGATCGCGGTCCCAGCGGCTTCCCGGCGAGCGCGTCGCCGAGCATTTCCGCGACTGGCAGGTTCTGGTCGAAGGCGAGCGCGGCAACCGGGCGATCGATACCCTGCGGCAGAACTTCTATCAGATCCACAAGAACGTCGTCCTGTCGGCAAGCGACCCGCTCGCCTCCGGCCAGGCCAACACCAATCTCCAGGTCCCCATCGCAAATCTTCGCGTCGCGACATCGCGGTTGACGCCGACCCTGTCGCGAATGGTCCAGTCCGCGATCGAGGACCTGGAAGACGATGCCGCCAATACCACCGTCTCCCAGCTTAACCAGCTGATGACGAGCACGGTGACGCGCGCTTGCGAGCAGACGGTCGAAAACCGCTTCCCCTTCGATCGGTCGAGCTCGCGCGATGTGCCTATCACCGATTTCGAGCGTCTCTTCGCCCCGAACGGCACGATAGACCGCTTCTTCCTTCAAAATCTGGCGCCGCTTGCGGACATGAGCGGAGATAACTGGACCTGGCGACAGGACGGGATCGGCAAAAACCTGTCCCAGGCAACGTTGATCGAGTTCCAGCGGGCCGCGCAGATTCGCGACGCCTTCTTCGCTCGCGGCGGGGCCAAGCCGAATATTAATCTGACTGTTTCGCAATATGCGCTCTCACCGGATGCCGAGATGGCCATGCTGACCATCGACAACGACATCCTCTCGTCCAAGCAGAGCGGAAACTATCCCCAGTCGTTCCAGTGGCCGAGCAATACGAGCGGTTCCGAAGCGATGGTTCATCTGCTTCCGCAGATACCGGGACGCCAGCATGTCGTTCAGAAAAACGGGCCTTGGGCGCTGTTTCGTCTGATCGACGCGGGGTCCCCGACACCCAAGGGCGATGTGATCCGCACCCAGTTCACCATCGGCGGGCGGTTCGTCGCCTACAACATCAGGGTCGATACGCTGACCAATCCGTTCTATCTCCCGGCGCTCACCCAGTTCAAATGCCCGACGGGCCTGTAACAATGGGCTGGGGTCTGTTCGGTAAGCTGCCGGCAAAACGCGACTTCGTCGCCCTGCATATTCCCCGTACCGTTCTCGAACCCTACGAAACCTGGGTTCAGGGCGCGATGGCTGCGAGCCGCAACAGGCTCGGCGGAGCCTTCGACGACAGCTACCTGATCTCGCCGATCTGGCGCTTCGTGATCGGCCGTGAGATCTATGGTCGATCCTGCGCGGGCGCACTCATGCCATCGGTGGATCGGGTCGGGCGCCTGTTCCCATTGACGATCGTCTTTTGCGCCGAGCCTGGCGAGGCGATCGCGCCGCCGACGATCGATGCCATGCATTCCCTCTACGAGACCCTCGACGACCGTCTGCTTGGCGCACTCGAGGAGAGCAATGCCCAAATCGATCCCGAGAGCCTGCTTCACGCCCTTCCGGACGTCCCGACGCGCGTGGCCCTTCCCGAGGGTTCGTCTGCCATTCGCCGCGGTCTTATCTGGCAGACGGAGGCGAGTGCGGACGAGGCGAGCAGTTTCGAAGCCTTTGCCCATGACGATTATGCGAATGCCGCCGCGACCCGCTCCTATTGGTGGACAACGAGCGAAGTGAACGGGTCGGGGCCCTTCCTATTCGCAGTCGAAGGTATGCCTGACCCCTATCTCTACGTAAGCATGCTGGATGGCCGATTTGTCGAAGCCGATTCGATTTCAAAATCGCGCTGAGAATAGAGCGCGTGACCTCAATTGTTGGGCGGGAGACAGTCGAGGATGAGCAGAATAAACGGCGAATGCGGACATCGATCTTCCACGGGAGGGGAATGAATTGAGCTCCTTCGAATTTGAAAGCTTCGGCACGACCCATGAGGGCCTGGTGCGGGAGCTCAATGAAGATCAGATCTATCTCAGGCCGGATCACGGGATATGGGCCGTCGCCGATGGAATGGGCGGGCATGAGGGCGGCGAGATCGCGAGCGCGGCCATCGTCAAGCAGCTGGCGACCCTCGGACGGGCCAATTCGGGCAGTGATCTGCTCGCCCGCTTCGAGGACCGGATCATCAAGGCCAATGACGAGGTCATTTCGATTTCCCGCCAGCGGGGATCGACGATTGGTTCGACCATTGTCTCCCTGCTGATCTACGAAACCCATTTCGCCTGTCTGTGGATGGGCGACAGCCGGCTCTATCTGGTGCGCGACGGCGTGCTCTATCCGATCTCGCGCGATCACTCCGAGGTTCAGGAGCTCCTCGACAAGGGGCTCATCACGCCGGAGGAGGCAGAGATCTGGCCCCGCAAGAACGTCATCACCCGGGCGATCGGCGTCTCCACCGACCTCATGCTCAGCATGGAGAACGGCGCCATCGAAGATGGCGATCTTTTCCTCCTGTGCAGCGACGGTCTGACGGCGCATATCGGCGACGACGAGATTACCGGCTTTGTGGCGGGAAAGTCGGCCGAAAAGGCGGTAAAGACCTTGCTGGACGAAACCCTGTCGCGCGGTGCAACGGACAATGTGAGTATCATCGTCGTCCAGTGCCGGAAGTCGACGACAGCCATCTTCGATATGTGAAGCCCGAAATGAATTGGCCCGTAAAGATCGCACGAAGGATTGCCGAAGGACGCGGATGCGCGACCTTGCCGCAGAATGCCCCATGGCAGGATCGGGCACGCCGCGTCGGATCGGGCCAGCGGGTCGGCGAGGATCGGGATGTCTGACAACGACCGCACCCGGATCATCATGCCGCCGGCCTCCGATAGCCTCGCCGCCGGCACCCAGCTCAACGGCATCTACGAAATCGATCGCAAGATCGCCAGCGGCGGCATGGGCGAAGTCTATCGCGGCCACAACATCCATACGGAAGAGCCGGTCGCCATCAAGGCCGTTCTTCCCGATCTCGCGCGCGACGAGACCATTCTCGGACTCTTTACCAAGGAAGCCCGCGTCCTCAGCCGCCTCTCGCACGATGCCATCGTGCGCTATCATGCCTTCGCGATCGATCCGGTGCTGCACCGTCCCTATCTCGCAATGGAATTCGTCGACGGCATTTCGCTCGCAGACCTCGCGGTCGAAGGCCCACTCGACGGTGAAGATGTGCGGCGGCTCGTCATCCGCCTGGCCTCGGGCCTCTATGTCGCCCATTCGGCCGGCGTCATCCACCGCGACCTGTCACCGGACAACGTCATCTTGCCGAACCGGCGTGTCGACGAGGCCAAGCTGATCGACTTCGGTATCGCGAAGTCGACCCAGCTTGGAGACAAGACGCTGCTGGGCGACAAGTTCGCGGGCAAGTACAATTTCGTGTCGCCGGAACAGCTCGGACTGTTCGCAGGCAAGATCACAGCCCAGTCCGATATCTACAGCCTTGGCCTCGTTGCCGCGAATGCACTGCTCGGCCGAGCGATCGACATGAGCGGGTCACTGGTGGAAAGCATCGAACGACGCCGTGTCGTGCCCGATCTGTCCGAGATCGCCGAGCCGATGCGCGGCGTAATCGAGGCCATGCTGATCCCGGAGCCGGAGAACCGGCTAAAGGATATGGCGGAGGTGGTCTACCGGCTCTACGACCTCGCGCCAGCCGAAAGTGCACAAGGCGCTGGTCCGCAAGCGGCCCGTTCGAGCGTCATACAGTCCCTGACGACAGGGTCCCTGCCGCCGCGATCGACACTTAGAACGGTGAGCGAGGTCGAGGCGGAAACCGCCTCCCTTCCAGCAGCTGAACCGAGGGAGGACGGCGACGCTTCACCCGGCGACCCTTCCGCAACACCAGCGGCGCCGATCGCCGACCCAGCAGAGAATGCGGCCGAGAGCCCCGAGGCGCATGCCGTGCCGACCGCCGATGTTGGCCCCGGCCTCGAAACGGATGGTGATCACGGCGATCCGGACGAGACAACTCGCGAGAGCGACGACGGACGATGGAAGACGAGCGCCGCCGAAAGTGCGAGCCTTGCCGGTGACAGCCGACCCCAGGGCGCGGAGGAGGCTCCGGGCGACAAGCCGTCTGGGCAAAGGCTGGATACCTGGGGTTCGAACCCACTGCCAGATGGAACGACGATCGCTCCTCGAGGGATGCCCTTCGACGGCCCCCGATCCGTGCGCACAGCAGATGAACTCGATGAACGCACGACGATTGCGCCGAGATCGTCTTCTGCAGTCGATTCCAACGTCAGCACCGATACCGAAGCTGCGTCGCAAGATACGGGACGTGACGAAGATGCGTCCGACGACTTCGCCACCAGCCGGAGCGAAAGCCCGTTCCCCGATCCGGATTCATTCGGGATCGAGCGGCATGAGGGTGGCGAATCGCCATTCGGGCCCTACGAACCCGACGAGCCAGCTACACAGACGAGTTTCACGGACCTGCAGCCAAAGA
This sequence comes from Fulvimarina fulva, assembly GCF_039652615.1. Taxonomy (NCBI): domain Bacteria; kingdom Pseudomonadati; phylum Pseudomonadota; class Alphaproteobacteria; order Hyphomicrobiales; family Aurantimonadaceae; genus Fulvimarina; species Fulvimarina fulva. Next base: position 223,206 of record NZ_JBDJAC010000008.1, on the reverse strand, counting down.
AAAGCGGATCAGCCTTTCTGCCGGCCGTCCTGACAATGTTGGTTCTTCTGGGTGGCGGTGTCGGCGCCGCCTGGTTCACGGGCGTTTTCGACACCCCCGACGACAGTCCAACGGAAACGGCGTCGAACTCCGAACCGGCCGAGCAGCCGGCTTCATCTGGTGAAACGCAAGGCGATCCGGCCGAAGACGACACGCCTGCGGACGTGGGCGATGGCCAAAGCGCACCCACGACAACGCCCGACAGGCCGCCCGAAGCAGGTAGCGCGCCGGCCAATGGAGAAACAGACAACCCGCCTGAGCCGCCCGAGGCACCGCGACGCCCCGCAGCCGATCCGGCACAGATCGACGCAACCTCCGACCGCGTCGCATGGATCGCGACCTTCGACGGCGGCGACTGCTTTTTGGCGCTTCCGACCTCAATTACCGAAGAGCACGCGCAGATCACGGGCTTCGGACTGGAGGCCGCCCCGTTCGAGCGGCTGATGACGGCCTATGAGGACCGTTACGGCAGCGAGCCGGATATCGGCGTCCGGCTCATTCAGAACCCGCAATGCGCAGTGCTTGGATTGATCAAGGGGCTATCGGAAGGCGATGCACCGCGCCCGAGTTTTACCCTGAGCGACGATCTCATCTCGGCCAACGACGCCCTCAAGGGGCGATTGAGCCACCTCGGCAACCGCAATCTCTGGCTTTACCTCGTCGGCAATGACGGCGTGGTCTACAATCTCGAAAATATCGTGACCCGCAACGGCGGCGAGGCCAGTTTCAACGTTCGCCTCGGCCTTCAGACGGAGGAACCACGACCGCAATTGATGGTCGCCTTGACGTCGAACGAAGAGATCGCCGCCGCAGAGATCACCGAATATGTTCTGGCCCGGCAGTTCTTTCCCGCTCTTTTGGAAGCGATCGAGTCGCGCGGCATCGATGCCTCCGCTGCGATCACCTATTTCCGCCTGCAGCAGTGATGCGAAATCCGTCGACGCAAAGCGCTGGAACGGATTTCGCATGACTGCGGGGCTTACGGCATGAGTTCGAGAAGACGGCCGCTCCTGTCAGCCCGATCCTGATCGGTTGAGGAGACCCGGCGTCCCTGCAGCGCAGCCCGCTCGGCATAGGTCTCCGGTTCATCGGGCATTTCAGGGTGCATTGCAGGCTTGAGATATTCGAGCTCGATCCGATTCCGTCCCCTCTCCTTGGCCTGATAGAGAGCGCGGTCCGCAGCCTGAAAAAGCTCTCTGAACGCTCGATTGTCGTCATCCGCGACCGCGACGCCGATGCTCGCCGTGATCTCGAAACGCTGATTGGCAGCCTCGATAGCCAAGCGAATCCGTTCCGCAAGCTTACAGGCTTCGAACTGACTGATCGCGGGCAATATGATGGCGATTTCTTCCCCGCCATAGCGCGCCACCAGATCCTCGCGGCGGGCATGGCGAAGGATCGTGTGTGCGACGCTTCGCAATATCCTGTCACCGAAAACATGCCCCCACTTGTCGTTCACCTGTTTGAAGTGATCGATATCGATCAACAGGAGGGCGACGGAATCGATGCCTCCCTTTTCTCCTCGCTTTGCAGTCATGCGTTGAACCGCCTGATCAAAGGCCCGCCGGTTCGGCAATTCGGTCAGCGGATCGGTCAGAGCCTCGCGTTTAAAGAGTTTCGTTGCGTAACGGCGACGGCCAACTCCGGTCAGAAAATGACCGAGGATCAGAATACCGAGGAAATTTGCTGCGACGTGGGGAAACAGCGCCCGCATGGGATCGATGTTCGGCGCAAGAAGCGGGATCAGAAGAAGCAGGAAGCTCTGCAGAGATCCGAAGATCGCAAAAGCAAGAAGCTCCCTGAAATCGTAGCCGCCTTCGCTCTGCTTGACGTAACGGCTGCACAGGGCCCCGATCGCGACGGCAGCGACGATGACGGTGACACCGATGGGCGCGCCGGCACCTCCGAGCCAGAGCCTGTAGAGAGAGGCTATGATACCGGACACGAGCGCGGCCGACAAACCACCGAAGGGTGCCGCGAGGACGAGGATGACCCCGCGCGCATCAATGATGACGCCGTCTCCAAGCACAAACGGGTCCGACATGGTCAGAACTGCGGCAAAGCCAAAGGCCAGACCAACCGCCGGACCGCGCGGCATTACCCCACCCCCCATGTCCGATACGAACCCGTAGAACAGGGCGACGAGCGACAGCAACGCTGTGCCGCGTATCAAAACGAAGATGATTTCGATGTCGAAAAGCATCACGAAAGCCCTGTCCTTTGAGCGTTTAGAATTCCCATAGGGCTTGGAATTTTTCGTTAATCTCACGAGGCGATGGCGGTTCGGCCGATCACAAAAAGTTTAGAATCGACGACATCAGAGCCAGTATCGCGCAAATCTATACCTGAGAGAGTATTTTTTATGACGCAAGGACAATAGCATAGCAGGAGCAAGCGACGTTTCATCTCGTCTTGAGGTTTGCCCTGCGCCACCCGGGCGAAATCGACAACCGCGCCGAAAGTCGTAAAATTCCAGTCCTTTTTCCTGCCGGACCCATCCGTTAAGAGATCGGGTGTTCGACACAGGAGATATCATGAGCAAGGCGACAGCGGCCCCCCTCGACACGGCGGCGCTTTCTGACGACGACCGCCTCGATATTCACAACTCTGCCATTCCGAAGATCTGCCGCGCCTGCGAGGCGCGCCATCGGGGAATCTGCGGCGCGCTCGATGCCGATCAACTGTCGCGCCTCAGCCGGCATACGAGCAAGCATAAATACGATCCGAATGCGGAGGTCGTCGCACCCTATGAGCCGGTTGCGACCTACGCCAATATCCTCGCCGGCGTCGTGAAACTCACCAAGCTGATGCCCGATGGTCGCCAGCAGATCGTCGGCCTGCAATTCGCGCCCGATTTCCTGGGCAGGCCGTTCAAGGCGACGAACGAGGTCTCCGCGGAAGCTGCGACCGAACTTCAGGTCTGCGCCTTTCCGCGCAAGGCCCTGGAGGACATGGTGCAGGAATCGCCAGACCTCGGCCATCGCCTGCACGAGCAATCGCTCAAGGAACTCGACGAAGCCCGCGACTGGATGCTTACCCTCGGCCGCAAGACCGCGGCGGAAAAGGTAGCGAGCTTCCTCTATCTCATCGCCACCCATATCGATCCGGAGATCGATCCTGCAAAAGGCGGTATCCGGTTCGATCTTCCGCTGAAGCGCGCCGATATCGCCGATTTCCTGGGCCTCACCATCGAAACCGTGTCCCGCCAGCTGACCAAGCTGCGAAAGGCGGGCGTCATCTCGATCGAGGCGAACCGGACGGTGATCGTGCCGAACCTGCGCCGTCTGGAAGCAGCCTGCGCCGTGGACGAGGGATAAATCTGGGATCGCGGCCCTTCTATCAGGGCAGCCATTTTCGGACGCGTTTATTGATCCTCATCGCCGCCGAGGTCAGCGTCTCCGCTATACCGTGGCCGAAGGCTCAGCATCGCATTGCGCACCTCGTTGTCGCTTCGGTCGAAGCGCTCGATCACGCGACGACAGTAGGGATTATAGCGATAGACCTCTTCGAAGAGCTGTCCATCATGCCGGACCGAGTCCACGGCGTCCATGAGAAAACCGAAGGAGACCGTATCGATATCGGTCCGTTCGAACCCACCGCGGGCAATGATCTGGCCGACATAGTGGGTGAGAAAGAGCGTTTCTGCGAGATCCTGGTCATGGTCGTCGGCGCTCTTTTCGATGATCGAAAAGCCGATCTCGGTGAGTTTGGCGCAAAACGCCGCGTAGAGCGATGGCATGAGAGTGCTTCCGGTGACGACGATCCGAAATCCGCTCACATCGCCGCCGCGCTTGGAATAGCTTTCCGGCCCGAACATCGGATGCATGGCGATGAACGCGCGCGCGGGCTCGGCCGCCTCCAGAAGCCCCATCGTATATGTCTTGACCGTCGCGATATCGACGAGGATGCCGTCCGGCTTCATGTGAGGACCGACCGCCGCCAGCACAGCTTCGTAAGCACTGCTTGGAACGGCGAGAACCACGGCATCGCAGGCCGCGACCTCTTCGAGCGGGAAGAAGAGCAGCCCATCCGGCTTTCGGCCAGCCGAATGGATCTTCAATGTGGCGTCCGGCAGGTAGCGCTGGGCGAGAACATGCAGGAAAGCGCCGAAATGGCCGTAGCCGACAAGGCCGATGGAAAGGGACATCAGGACTGTTTCGTTGCTGCCGGGCGGAGTGCCGGGTTTTTCCCGGCCTAGTCGCTACAGGTTTCCTGCGCAAGATATCGGTCCGCTCATCTTTCCCGACCAAGGGCGGCGGACAAGCGAATTCGAGGCGATACCACCCGCGCCAAGATACTCCGCTATACCGCCTTCGAATATTGCGCCGCCGACCTGTCGAGATACCCATCGAACCAGGAGGCGACGGTTCGAACGAAGGGCCGCCCCACCTCGTTCATGCGAAAAACGCCGTCCTCGACCTGTGCCAGTCCAAACGGGTCCGCTGCCAGCGTCGCCAGCGCGCTGCGAACCACTGGCCGGGCAGCGGCCCCGAAGCGCGCGTCGAGATCGGCAAGATCAAGTTCGAAATCGCACATCAACCGCTCGATGGCATGAGCCCGGATGCGGTCGTCCTCGCTCATGACGTACCCGCGAAAGGCCGGACTGGTGCCCGCTGACACGGCCCGCCGATAGGTCTCGATGGGCGCGATGTTCTGGAGAAAGCCCCCCGGATATCGGCTGATCGCGGAAGCCCCGAAACCGATCAGCGTCTCACAGGCATCCGGCGTATAGCCCTGAAAATTGCGATGCAGCCGGCCCGCGCGGGCGGCCTTGGCCAGCGGGTCGCCGGGCAGCGCGAAATGATCGAAGCCGATCGTCTCGTAGCCGGCGGAGGCGATGCGTGTCGCCGCTCTTTCGCAATCGGCGAACCGCTGCCGCTGATCCGGCAGATCGGCCTCGTCGATCATTTTCTGGTGGGACTTCATCCAGGGAACATGGGCATAGCCGAACAGGGCGATCCGCTCGGGCCGAAGCTCGATCACCTTTCCGATCGTGTCCATCAGCCGCTCCGGCGTCTGGCGCGGCAGCCCATACAGCGCATCGATATTGATCGCGGTCAGACCATCCGCCCGGCACGCGGCGATGACGTCCCGTGTCACCTCGAAGCTCTGGGGCCGGTTGATCGCCGCCTGCACGTCCGGATCGAAATCCTGAACGCCGATGGAAACGCGGTTGACGTCGAGACGACGGAGCCCCGCGAGCGTATCCTCGGTCACGTCCGAAGGATCGATCTCGACCGCGATTTCCGCATCGGGCGAGATTGAAAAGCTCGCCTCCAGGGCTTCGCGGATGCGCTGAAAATCCTCCGTCTTCAGGATGCTCGGCGAGCCGCCGCCGAGATGCAAGCGGTCGAGCGTCAGGGCTCGGCCGGCGCGGGTCCGAAAGGCCGCTATCTCCTCGACCAGACTGTCTACGTAGCGGGCCACCGGCTCGTAGCGCCGGGTCATCTTGGTATGGCAACCGCAGAACCAGCAGAGACGGTCGCAATAGGGAATGTGGAGATAGACCGACACAGGGGCGCGCCGGTCGAGCTCGCTCAGGAAACGTGCGGCGAGATCGTCGTCGCCGATTTCGGCGAAATGGGGTGCGGTCGGATAGCTGGTGTAGCGGGGCACCTGTTCGCCGTAACGGGCGGTGATGTCGGCAGGGTCGAGCGTGCGGTCAGGCATGAGAGCCTCCATCCTTGGCGGCGTCGATCATCGGCAGGATATATTCGCGTTCGAAGGCGATATGCCGCCGCATGGAGCCGAAAAAGCCGCGCAACATGTAGCCGAGGCTTTCGGCCTTCTCCGTCTCGGGATGCTCGGAGAGATCGGCCAGAGCCTCCGCCACTTCCTCCGCATAGCCCTCGTCCTCGATATGCTCCCAGGACAGACGCAACAGCGATTCGAATTTGATGCCGTCTTTATCCGGCCCACGCTCTATCAGCGGGAAGACCTGCTCTTCCTCGAACCGGTGGGCCTTTCGCACGAGCGCGGAAAGCGTTTGCGAAAGCCGTTTGCACGTCAGCCAGCAGACCTTGCCCGGCAGCCCGTCGGCGAAACTTTCGAGCTGGCCGCAGAGCCTTTCCTGTTCGTCCAACACCTGGCGAAACGTATCGGAAAGATCATAGCCGGCCGGAACCGGTTTGAGCGCAAGCTGGGTCATGCCAGGCTTGCGGTGAAGGATAACGACGTCGCCGTGCATGGCAGGTTGGGCTCCGAGCTGAGGGTCCGAATTGGCGTCACCCTCACTGATGCTCGCCGACGCCGCCTTGATCCAGGTCAAGGCGACGGACCCGGATGGGATGCAGAAGTCGCTCGACACCGGACGATTCCCTTGCGGACCCTATGCAGTGAGATCGGGCCGGTGCCGTCGTTACGGAGACATTCCCATGAAACATTCCACAGAGGCGATCGCGCTGCTCGCCGCAACGCTGGCCGCTTTCGTGGCGGCCGGCTACGCCCAGGATGCAGGGTTCGCGGCCCATGCCTGGGTCCTGGTCTTCCTGTTTGCCGCAGCCTCCATCGTACTGCTCAACCGCATCTCGTTTACCGAGGAAAAAACCATCCCGTTCCGCGCGAACGGTTCTGGAGGGGCAAGCAGCGCGGCCGTGGCCTCGTCAGAGACCGTCTATCAGGACGATGTCGTGCGCTACGGCGTAATCGCGACCTCGCTTTGGGGAACGGTGGGCTTTCTTGTCGGCGTCATTGCAGCGCTGCAACTTGCCTGGCCCGACCTCAATATCGAGCCCTGGTTCAATTTCGGGCGCGTTCGCCCACTCCATACGTCAGCGGTGATCTTCGCCTTTGGCGGCAATGCGCTGATCGCGACCTCGCTCTACATCGTCCAGCGCACGACACGGGCGCGGCTATGGGGCGGCAATCTCGTCTGGTTCGTCTTCTGGGGCTACCAGCTGTTCATCGTCCTTGCCGCGACCGGATATCTTCTCGGCATCACCCAGAGCCGCGAATATGCCGAGCCCGAATGGTATGTGGATCTGTGGCTCACCATCGTTTGGCTCGCCTATCTCGCGGTCTTCGTCGGCACGCTGGTGAAGCGCAAGGAACCGCACATCTATGTCGCGAACTGGTTCTTCCTCGCCTTCATCGTGACGATCGCCATGCTGCACGTCGTGAACAACATGGCGGTGCCGGTCTCCTTCATGGGAGCCAAGAGCTATTCGGCCTTTGCGGGCGTCCAGGATGCGCTCACCCAGTGGTGGTACGGCCACAACGCAGTCGGCTTCTTCCTCACCGCCGGCTTCCTCGGCATGATGTACTACTTCATTCCCAAGCAGGCGAACCGGCCGGTCTATTCCTACCGGCTGTCGATCATCCACTTCTGGAGCCTGATCTTCCTCTACATCTGGGCTGGCCCTCACCACCTCCACTACACCGCCCTGCCCGACTGGGCGCAAACCCTGGGCATGGTCTTCTCGATCATGCTGTGGATGCCCTCCTGGGGCGGCATGATCAACGGCCTGATGACCCTTTCGGGGGCATGGGACAAGCTGAGAACCGATCCGATCCTGCGCATGCTGGCGATGTCCGTCGCCTTCTACGGAATGGCGACGTTCGAAGGCCCGATGCTCTCCATCAAGTCGGTCAACTCGCTCAGCCACTACACTGACTGGACCATCGGCCATGTGCACTCAGGCGCGCTCGGCTGGAACGGCATGATCACCTTCGGCGCGATCTACTATCTCGTTCCGAAACTCTGGAACCGGGAGCGGCTCTATTCGCTGCGCCTCGTCAACTGGCACTTCTGGCTCTCCACCCTCGGCATCGTCATCTACGCCGCCGTGATGTGGGTCTCGGGCATCATGCAGGGCCTGATGTGGCGCGAATACGGGCCGGACGGCTACCTCGTCTACTCCTTCGCGGAAACCGTCGAGGCCATGCATCCCTACTACGTGATGCGCGCCTTCGCCGGCCTGATCTTCCTCTCCGGCGCTCTGATCATGCTCTTCAACATCTACAAGACGATCCGCGGCGAACTGCGGGTTGAGGAACCGATGGGCGGCCGTCCCGCCCTCCAGCCGGCCGAGTAAGGAGGCGAAACCCATGTCCGACAAAACCGAAAAGGACGCGCTCGAAGGCGCGCGTCCGGAACTGAAGAAAGACCCAGTCGCCCGTCCGCTGCTGGCACGCCATGCGAAGATCGAGAAGAACGTCACGCTTCTCCTCGTGCTCTCGCTGATCACCGTCATCATCGGCGGCATCGTGGAGATCGCCCCGCTTTTCTACCTGAAGAATACGATCGAGAAGGTGGAGGGGATGCGTCCCTATTCACCGCTCGAGCTCGCGGGCCGCAACATCTACATCCGCGAGGGCTGTTATGTCTGCCACAGCCAGATGATCCGGCCCTTCCGGGACGAGGTGGAACGCTACGGCCATTACTCGCTGGCGGCCGAATCCATGTACGACCATTCCTTCCAGTGGGGATCGAAGCGAACCGGACCCGATCTTGCCCGCGTCGGCGGCCGCTATTCGGACGAATGGCATGTACAGCACCTCGTCGAGCCGCGCTCGGTCGTGCCGGAATCGATCATGCCGAGCTATTCCTTCCTTGCCGATAACGAGCTCGACATGAGAGATCCGGCAGGTCACCTGAAAGCGAACCGCGCGGTGGGCGTGCCCTATACCGACGAAATGATCGAGGACGCGAAGTCCGATCTTCTTCTGCAGGCAAGCGCCGATGCCGACGTTGAGGACTTCCTGACCCGCTACCCGAAGGCGGTCGTGCGCAACTTCGACGGCAATTCCACCGTCACCGAAATGGATGCGCTCGTCGCCTACCTGCAGATGCTCGGCACGCTGGTCGATTTCTCGACCTTCGAACCCGACACCGCCGGCCGCTGAGGAGGACCCGAAATGGACGTCGAATACCAGACCCTCAGAACCTTCGCGGACAGCTGGGGACTCCTCTACATGATGGCGATTTTCCTCGCCGTCCTCGTCATCACCCTGCGCCCCGGCTCGCGGCAATCCGCAAGCGATGCGGCCGATATTCCCTTCAAGGAGGACTGAAGCCATGGCGGAGCACAAGAAGCCCGTCGACGACGTGACCGGCGTCGAAACGACCGGTCACGAATGGGACGGCATCACCGAACTCAACAATCCGTTGCCGCGCTGGTGGCTCTGGATCTTCTACGCCTGCATCGCCTTTGCGGCGCTCTACACCCTCCTCTATCCAGCCTGGCCGCTGGTCAATCAGGCGACGGCCGGCATTCTCGGATGGTCGAGCCGTGTTCAAGTCGAAAAGACGCTGAGCGAGGCGGAGGCCGGCAAGAAGGAAATCCTTCAGCAGATCGCAGCGCTGGAACCGGCCGAGATCATTGCCGAAGAAGGCTTGCGGGTCCACGCGATCGCCGCTGGAAAGGCCGCCTTCAAGGTCAACTGCGTCCAGTGCCATGGCTCCGGCGCAGCCGGTGGCGGCGGCTATCCGAACCTCAACGACGACGACTGGATCTGGGGCGGCACGCCCGAGGCGATCACCGCCACGCTCATGCACGGCATCCGCTATGGCGCGGACGACGACACCCGGATTTCGGACATGCCGGCCTTCGGCCGGGACGGGCTCCTCGACCGGGACCAGATCACCGATGTGGCGAACTATGTCCGCCAGCTCTCCGGTCAGGAGGCCGATGCTGAGGCCGCGGAAAGGGGCAAGGCGGTCTATGCCGAGAATTGCGTGTTCTGCCATGGCGAGAACGGCGAAGGCATGAAGGAAGTCGGCGCGCCCGCCCTCAACGACGCGATCTGGCTTTATGGCGGCTCGCTCAAGGACATCACCGCGCAGATCCAGAATCCCCGCCAGGGCGTGATGCCGGCATGGGCTGACCGGCTCGGCGAGACGACGGTGAAGGAACTTGCCGTCTACGTGCACAGCCTCGGCGGCGGCCAATAGCCCTGAGCATTGGCAATCAAAGCGTCAGAACGACCGATCCCGGACGGCGATGTTCGAGGTCGGTCGTTTGTTTCCGGGCCTGTCCAACTCTGGAACGCCCCATCTGGCGCACACTCGCGAAGAAAATCCATAAAATCGAAGGTATATCCCAAAACCTTCATTGACCAATACATGAAGGTTTCGGTGAATCCGGCTCTTGCTTACCGTTACATTCAGATCAAACTCATATTTGGCTGGCAACAATCCGGCATCGAATTGGAGAAGATCGATGACCGGCCCCCGGGATATCATTCAAGGCTCTTTTGACTTGGGCGGACGACCACCCCTCGACCGGTGGCTGCGGCTCGCCGCACCGCTGCGCGAAAGATATGATGCGGAAAACAGTTCCCGGCGTAAAAGGGATCTGCAATCGGCCATTCTGGTCGGCCTGCTGGTCTACAACATTTATAATTTCACGAGCATCGTCCTTCTCCCAGACCTTCTCACATTCTCGGTCATTCTGAGGCTCGCAGTCATCACCCCGCTTTCGCTGGGCCTTGCCTGGGCGATCGGTCGCACCTCGCCATACTGGACCGAGTGGCTCGTGACAGGCGGGCTCGTCAACAGTTTCATGTTGCCGATCTATCTCCTCTGGGCAACGAAGGAGCCACTGGGTCTCTTCACCTTCGGCGAGCTTCCGCTGACGATCATCTTCGGATGCGTTCTCTTGGGATTGCGTTTTCCAAACGCCATCGTCTTCACCTCGTCCGCTCTTGCCCTGACCTGTCTCGGGCTCGCGACGAAGGAAGGGCTGGAGACCTCGCTCGCCTTCGCATTGGCTCTGCAGTTTGGAACCGCCTGCGCTTTCGGCCTGGTTGCAAACTACCGGATAGAGAGACGTCGCTGTTCCGATTATCTGCAAAAGCTCGCGGCGATCCTTCAAGCGGATAACGCGCTGGCGGCGCGCCAGGCCTTTCAGGCCTTGTCGCAAACCGACGAACTGACCCAGTTGCCCAACCGGCGGCACCTGACCGAAACGCTGGAAAAACAGCTCGCGGAGGGCCGGTCCTTCGCTCTCATGATGATCGATATCGATCACTTCAAATCCTACAACGATACGTTGGGTCATCCGGCGGGAGATGCCTGCCTGCGAAATGTGGCGAACGCCTTGGCCCGCGCCGCTTCCGATCGGGAAGGCGCGTTCTGTGCCCGTTTCGGCGGCGAGGAATTCACATTCGTGAGCCCCTGCTCTAGCGAGGTCGAAGCCGCGCGCGCCGCGCGATCGCTCGTGCAGGCGATCTCGGCTCTTAAGATTTCCCATCCCTCCAGGCCGGATCAGCTCGACATCGTTACCGCCAGCATCGGCGTGGCGTTCACCGCGAATGGGAAACCGCAATCCCTCGGCGATCTCCTGATTGCCGCGGACCGGGCCCTCTACCGGGTCAAACGCGGCGGGCGGAACGGATATCTGCTGGATGTCCCGGAAAAGACGCCGAAGCGGCGAGCCGGCGACGAACCGGTCGCCGTGATTTCGTCGGCAGCGGCTCTTCGGACGGCATAGGATAACCGGCATCCGCCTTCACGCGGCGAGGGCATGTACCCGCTGCGATGTCGTCTTCGCGCTGGATCGCGAATGTTCGCGCAAGGCTTCGCGGCGGTTGACGACATTTAGCGTTGCGGGCGTTGACGACAGGCCTCCGGCGGACCTTCCCGCGGTTTGATCTGGGTCAAGGTGGCTTGCCTCGCGCCCGCTTATGGAGTGGTTCGTGAGAAACCTTGGGCCGAAAGCCCGGAGCCGCCACCGTGAACCAGTGTCCCGACACCCTCAACCAGCCGAAAACCGAACCGATCGACAAGGTCCAGACCTTCGCCGACAGCGCGACCCATACGCTCGGCTCCTCGGCGCCGCTTTATGCCAAGCGTGAGAAGATTTTTCCCAGACGCGCGGAGGGGCGTTTTCGCCGGCTGAAGTGGATCGTGATGGCGGTCACCCTCGGTATCTATTACCTGACGCCCTGGCTGCGCTGGGATCGCGGGCCTTTCGCGCCGGATCAGGCGGTGCTGGTCGATCTTGCCCATCGCCGCTTTTATTTCTTCTTCATAGAGATCTGGCCGCAGGAATTCTTCTATGTGGCGGGCCTTCTCGTCATGGCGGGGATCGGCCTGTTCCTCGTCACCTCGGTGGTCGGTCGCGCCTGGTGCGGCTATGCCTGCCCGCAGACCGTCTGGACCGATCTTTTCCTGTGGGTAGAGCGCGCGATCGAGGGCGATCGCAACCAGCGCATGAAGCTGGACAAGGCCCCGTATGACGCGAACAAGGTCGCGAAGCGCGTCGCAAAACACGGGCTCTGGCTCATCATCGCGGTCGCCACCGGCGGGGCCTGGATCTTCTATTTCGCCGATGCGCCGACCCTGATGCGGGACGTCCTCACACTCAACGCGCCCTTCGTCGCCTATGCCACGATCGGCGTTCTCACCTTCACCACCTATTCCCTCGGCGGGCTGATGCGCGAGCAGGTGTGCATCTATATGTGCCCCTGGCCGCGCATCCAGGCGGCGATGCTGGACGAGCATTCGCTGACGGTGACCTATAACGACTGGCGCGGCGAGCCCCGCTCGCGCCATCAGAAGAAGGCCGCAGCCAAGGGCGAACCGGTGGGTGACTGCGTCGACTGCAATGCCTGTGTCGCGGTCTGCCCTACGGGCATCGACATTCGCAACGGCCAGCAGCTCGGCTGCATCACCTGCGCGCTCTGCATCGATGCGTGCGACGGGGTGATGGACAAGATCGGCCGGGAGCGCGGACTGATCGCCTATGCGACCTTCAACGACTACAACCACAATATGGCTGTCGCCACGAACCCCGCCACGGGCCAGATCGAGCCGAAACGGGTCCGCGACGGGTCCGGCCGGTTCGTCGAGGGTCTCAAGCATTTCGACTGGCGCATCATCGTCCGACCGCGCACGCTGATCTATTTCGCGGCATGGTGCGCCATTGGCCTCGCGCTTCTCACCGCGCTTTCCCTTCGTGACCGGCTCGACATCAACGTCCAGCACGACCGCAACCCGGTCTATGTGACGCTGAAGGACGGGTCGATCCGCAACGGATACACGGTGAAGCTTCTCAACATGGTGCCGGAGCCGCGCACCATCGCCCTGTCCATCGAAGGCCTTCCCGGCGCGACCATGGCGATCCCGGACCTGAGGCTCGAAAGCGTGACCAGCGCCGACGTCTCGGTCGAGCCCGATCTCTTGCGCCAGATCAAGGTCTTCGTCTCCCAGCCGGTCGATGATGTCGCGGCGGGCGCGAGCGACTTCGAGTTCGTCGCCAAGGATACGGGCTCCGACGAGAGCGACGTCTACGACGCGATCTTCGAAGCGCCGGACCGCCCCTGACGCCTGCCACGAAGGAGACCCATCCCATGCTCGACACGATCCTCGCACGCCGGGAATTCACCGGCTGGCACATGCTGGCGATCATGCTCGCCTTCTTCGGCACAGTCATCGCCGTCAATGTCACGATGGCGATCTACGCCGCCTCCACCTGGAGCGGCCTCGTCGTCGAGAACAGCTATGTGGCGAGCCAGCATTTCGATACGGACGCAGCGGAACGCCGCCGAGAAAACGGCCTCGGCTACCGGCTCGCGGCGACCTATGGGAACGGCACATTCTCGCTCGACGCATTTCAGGCCGGCGAGCCGCGCGCCATCGAGAGCGTGACCGTCGACCTCGGACGCCCGGTCGGGGCCGTCGAGACGCTCGTGCTCGAAAACACCGGCGGCAATGGGCGTAGCGCAAACATCGATCTTGCGCCCGGTGCCTGGGAGGCTGACGTGACGGCCGTCCTTTCCGATGGTGAGCGGCTGGAGCGGGTCATCCGGTTCGAAGTTCCAAACGATAGGGGCGCGGAACGATGAGCTGCTGCGCCGATCTTGCGACCGTCGATGTCGCCCTCGCCAATGCCGATCCGGACGCCCTGCGCCGCCGCGAAGAGCTGCTCCACGCGGCCCGCAGGCTGGAGGATGGGGACAGCGAATACGTGTTCAGCGCGCCCGCGATCCATTGCGGCGCGTGCATCGCCGCGATCGAGGACGCGCTTTCGCGAGAGCCGGGCGTCGTCTCCGCACGGGTCAATCTCACCTTGCGGCGGATCACACTTCGCCTTGCGCCCGAGACCGATCCCCTTGCGATCGTCAAGCGTCTCGAAGCGCTCGGCTATCCCGCGACCGTCGTCGATCTTGGCGATCTCAGCGATCTTGCAACCAGCCGCCGCTCGGCCGAACTTTTGAAAGCGCTTGCCGTCGCTGGCTTTGCCAGCGCCAATGTCATGCTTTTGTCGGTCTCCGTCTGGTCGGGCGCTGAGGCTTCGACCCGAGACATCTTCCATCTCGTCTCGGCGCTGATCGCGGTTCCGGCGATCGGCTATTCCGGGCGCATCTTCTTTCGTTCCGCGCTCATGGCCCTGCGGGCCGGACGGCTCAACATGGACGTGCCGATCTCCCTCGCGATCCTCTTGGCAACCGGGATGAGCCTCGGCGAAACGCTGACCCACGGCGAGAGCGCCTATTTCGACGCGGCGCTGACCCTGACCTTTTTCCTGCTGATCGGCCGCACGCTGGATGAGCGCATGCGCGAGCGGGCCAGAAGCGCGGTGACGACACTCGCCCGGCTTTCTGCCAAGGGCGCGACTGTGATCGACTGCAGCGAGACCCGCTATGTACCACTCGATGAAATCGAACCCGGCATGCGCCTGTTGCTGACGGCGGGCGAGCGCCTTGCCGTCGACGGGGTCCTTGCCAGCAAGAGCGCCTCGCTCGATCGCTCGCTCGTCACCGGCGAGAGCGATCCGGATGCGGCAGAAGAAGGCACGAGCCTCGAAGCTGGCGTCGTCAATCTCGGCGGACCGATCGAGGTGACGGCGACGAAGCGCGCCGACGCCTCCTTCTTCGCCGAGATCCAGCGCATGATGACGGCGGCGGAAGCCGGCCGGGGCAAGCGCAGCCGGATCGCCGACGAGGTGGCGCGGGTCTATGCGCCCGCCGTCCATATCGTGGCCGCCTTGACCTTTGTCGGCTGGATGGCTCTCGGTTTCGGCTGGTACGCTGCGACCTATGCCGCGATTTCGGTGCTGATCGTCACCTGTCCTTGCGCCCTCGGGCTCGCCGTGCCGGTCGTTCATGTCGTCGCGGCGAGCCGGCTCTTCGAGAACGGCATCCTGATGAAGGATGGCGGCGGCCTTGAAAAGCTCGCGGGCGTCACCCGCGCAATCTTCGACAAGACAGGCACGCTCACGACCGGCCAGCCGGAGATTGCCCGCTCGGAGATCTCTGAGACGGAAGCCGGGCTGGCGCTAGCGCTGGCAAATGCCTCCAGCCATCCGGCCTCGAAGGCCCTGGCCAGCCATTTGCGCGGCGCTGCCCCACGATTGGTCGATGATATCCGTGAACATCCCGGCCTCGGCATGGAGGGGCGTTGCGCAGGAAGGCGCATCCGTCTCGGTCAAGCCGAATGGGTTTCAATGATTGCCATGGCCGACACGGACCGACCCAAAGCCGGCCTTGCCTTCGCGATCGCGGGCGAACCGCTACGCGCCGTGACCCTCACTGAGCGTCTTCGCCCGGAAGCCCGTGAGACCGTCGACGCGCTCTCAAATGCCGGGATCACGAGCGAAATCCTCTCCGGCGATGCGGAGCCGCAGGTTCAGCGGATCGCTGCCGACCTCGGCCTTCACTTTGCTGCGCGCCAGACGCCGCAGGACAAGATGGCCGTCATCGCCGCGCGCCAGAGCGAGGGAAACCGCGTTCTGATGGTGGGCGACGGGCTCAATGACGCACCGAGCCTTGCCGCCGGCGATGTTTCCATGGCCCCGGCCTCGGCTTGCGATGTCGGGCGGCTTGCCGCCGACTTCGTCTTCACCCGCGAGGGCTTGTCCAGCGTTGCCATCGCGCTGGTCATTGCGCGCCGCGCGCGCCGCCTTGTCAATCAGAATTTCGGCCTCGCCTTTGCTTATAACGTCGTCGCCGTGCCGCTGGCGATGGCGGGGGTCCTGACGCCGCTTCTCGCCGCGATCGCGATGTCGCTCTCATCGATCCTCGTCGTCGCCAACAGCCTGCGGCTCGCAGGCCCCAACCGTGGCGGAGTCATGACAGCGAAGCCCCGCGAAAAGGAAAACTTCGGGAGCCGGACCATCAACGAAATCGGAGCGCCTGCATGAACCTGCTCCTTTTCCTTATCCCCCTCGCTCTCTTTCTTGGCGGTCTCGGCCTTGCGGCCTTCTTCTGGAGCCTGAAAAGCGGTCAATATGACGACATGGAAGGCGCGGCGGAGCGCGTCCTGCTGGACGACGACTGACGAGAGACAGCAGCCGGCCGAAACCGCCATGCCTGCAACGGCCTTATACAGGTGGACATCTGAACGCACCGCTTTCGAAGGTCCGCAAGCAGCCCGAGCGGCGCTTGAGCCACCAGCCGGGTGAGAACTGGCCCGGAGGGTCAGTTCATTCGTCCGGCGGTCTTATCATCGTCTGATCCGGCGATCTATCGCCCGGTCCATTCCGGCTTGCGCTTGCCGAGAAAGGCTTCCATCCCCTCCTTGAAGTCCTCGCTCATATAGGCCGCGACGATGAGGTCGCGGTCGTCCGCCTTCGCGCCCTCGGTCCGCAGCCGGCGCAAGGCCTCCTTGGTGGTCCGCATGGTGATCGGCGCATGCGTTATCAGCGTTTCGGCCAACTCGCTCGCCCGCTGGACGAGCGCGGCGTGATCGTCGACGATCTCGGAGATGAGCCCGATCGCCTGTGCCTCCCCAGCGCCGACGAGACGCGCGGTGAGGAGAATCTCCTTCACGCGCCCTGCCCCCATCAGCTCCGTCAGGCGTGAAAGATTGGCGATGGACAGGCAGTTGCCGAGAGTCCGCGCGATGGGAATTCCGAACTTCAGGTCGGCGGTCGCGACGCGGATATCGCAGGCGGCCGCGATCGCGGCCCCGCCTCCCGTGCAGGCCCGCGAGATCGCAGCGATGGTCGGGACCGGGCAGGCCTCGACCGCACCCATCACCTCGTCCATCTTTTGCTCGTAGTCGAGCGCATCCTGATCGCAGGAAAAGCCCCGGAACTGGGCCATATCCGTGCCGGCCGCGAATGCCTTGTCGCCCGCGCCAATGAGGACGAGGCATTTCACCGAGCCATCGGTCGGCAGGGTGCCGCAGATCTCCGCGATCCTCTCATACATGGCGAAGGTCAGCGCGTTGCGGACCTCAGGACGATTGAGCACTATCCAGCCGACGCCATCGCGGATCTCGTAGAGAAGGTCGGTGTCGGACATGGCTTACCTTTCGGCGGGGCTGACAGGATCGACGCCAAACAGGCGTGCGGCATGGGACGAACAGAAGTGCGGCAATACGGGGGATCGCCGCGACACGACCCTCAGCAATAGGTCATCGAGGCCGAGCCGAGCCCGTCGACATGCCCTTCGATCACCGTACCGGGTTCGACGAAGAGCAACCCCGTCAGCGTGCCCGTCGTCACGATCTGCCCCGGATTGAAGCCGCCGAGATGCGGGCCGATCGTCTTCGCAAAGGCGAGGAAGATCTCAAAGGCATCGCCGCCCGGCACCTTTTGCGGACCGGAGACGACCGTTTCGCCATTGAAGCGCAGGCTCACGATCGGTTCAATCAAGTCCGGATCGCTATCGGCCTGAGGCTCACCCCAGACGAGGCCGCCATTGACCTGATTGTCGGCAAGCTTCAGGGCGTCGGGAAGCGACCGGAAATCCTCGATCCGGCTGTCGACGATCTCGATCACCGGCAAGGCCGTGACACAAGCCCGCGCCTTCGCGGCAAAATCCGCGGTGTTGAAGTCCGGCAGTGGGCGATCGAGACGGAAGGCGATTTCGAGTTCGATCCCGCAGCTCTTGATCTCGCTCGAGGTATATTCCGCACCGGACGGCCGCAGGACGTCCTTATAGACCGGCGCAACGAGAACCGGATCGCTTTCGACCTTCCGGCCCGTCTTGAAGCCGCCGGCCGGCCCGAATGCATCGCAGACGAGCGACTGGACGGCATGGGCCTTGGCCGTCCCGAAGCCGGCACCAAGAAGCTCTGCCTGGGCACGCGAAAGGCGCACGCCGCTCCGCCGTGCGTCGATCAGTTTTTCGGCGAACTGCGCCTCGATGTCGTTGCTCGATCCTGTCACGACCTTTTCCTTGCTTTTCGAAGTGTCATTCGGCGGCGGCGGAGCGGTTCATCGTGTTCACGAATTCGGTGAAACGCTCGCCTTGAACGCTGATGTGTTTTTTCAGCTCCAGTTCGGCGGCGCGGGGTTTGCCGCCGACAATCGCATCAACGATCCGGCGATGTTCTTCAAGGCTTTGTCCGATGCGTTTCGGCACGCGAAGTTGCAGCCGGCGATAAGCCTTCAGGCGCTGGTGCAGGCGCTTGACTTCGGACGCAAGGAACTGGTTGCCGCAGCCATCGTAGATCGCTTCGTGAAAAACGCTGTTTTCCGCATAATAGGTATCAGGATCGCCTGAGCTCGCGGCCTCCTCGCAGGCGGCAAGACTGATCTTCAACCGTTCGAGCGCTTCATCGTCCGCGCGACTTGCCGCAAGCCGGCCAGCCATGCCTTCGAGCTCGGCCATCACTTCCAGCATTTGAACGAGCTCGCTCAGGGAGACTTCCTTCACGAAGGCCCCGCGATAGGGCTGAAGCTCGACAAGACCGGTCGCGACCAGCTGCTGCAGCGCTTCGCGCACGGGCGTTCGCGAGACGGCGAAGCGCCGCGCGATGGCTTGCTCGTCGAGGCGCTGTCCCGGCAAACGCTCTCCGGTCAGAATTTCCTGCTCCAGGCAGTCGCGGATGTCGCCGGTCCGTTTGCGCGCCGCTGGTCCCTTCAAAATACTGTGCCTCCCGATTTTTTCAGGCGTGGATATAGCGGGGCCTCATCCGCAATCCGCTTGATCCCGTCGCGGTCGCGCACCTCGAAAGCGCCTCCGCGCGACCCGCCCGGGCGGCGCGACACCTCATCGCCCGGACCGTTCGAGCATCGACAAACCATAGCTCGTCGGCGCTTGTATACAATATATTTGACATCGCATACAATATCTGATGTCCTGACTGAAACGCGCTGGGAGGCGCGAAATATAACGGGAGGAAATCACCATGAAGACTGCATTGCTTTCGGCGTCACTCGCCTTCGCGCTCACCGGCACAATGCTGGCCAGCACGGCGCTCGCCCAGGATGTCACCCTGCGCGCCTCGCATCAGTGGCCGGGCGGCTCCGGCGACGTGCGCGACGAGATGGTCCAGTTGATCAAGCGGGAGGTCGAGGCCGCCGATGTCGGCCTTTCCATGCAGATCTTCCCGGGCGGATCGTTGTTCAAGCCGCGCGACCAGTGGGCGGCCGTCACGCGCGGTCAGGTCGACATCACGGCCTTTCCGCTTGACTATGCCTCGGGCCGCCATCCGGAATTCTCCGCAACCTTGATGCCGGGCCTCGTGCGCAATCACGATCGCGCTTCGCGCCTCAACGATTCCGAGTTCATGGAGAGGATCAAGAAGATCGTCGACGACGCTGGCGCGATCGTGTTGTCGGACGCCTGGCTCGCAGGCGGCTTCGTATCGAACGAGAAGTGCATCACCTCGCCGGAAACGGCCAAGGGGCAGATCCTGCGCGCCGCAGGTCCGGCCTTCGAACAGATGCTGGTCGGCGCAGGCGCGTCGATTTCGTCGATGCCATCGTCGGAAATCTACACCGGCATCCAGCAAAACGTTCTGACCGGCGCGAACACCTCGTCCGGCTCCCTCGTTTCCTACCGCATCTACGAAGTCTCCAAATGCCTCACGGCACCC
The DNA here is from genome assembly GCF_039652615.1 of Fulvimarina fulva. Lineage (NCBI taxonomy): Bacteria > Pseudomonadati > Pseudomonadota > Alphaproteobacteria > Hyphomicrobiales > Aurantimonadaceae > Fulvimarina > Fulvimarina fulva. The sequence goes on along the minus strand of NZ_JBDJAC010000008.1, from coordinate 203,453 downwards.
GGCGCGAACGCGCTGTGGTTCATGTACGAGCCGATCCTGATGTCGAAGCGCTCCTTCGACCGGCTCAACGACGAGCAGAAGAAGGCGCTGATGGATGCCGGCCAGAAGGCGGAAGAGTATTTCGCGACCGAGGCCGCCAATCTCGATCAGACGCTTGTCGATACCTACAAGGAGAACGGCGTCGAAGTCGTCGAGATGTCCCAGGACGATTATGATGCCTGGCTGAAGATCGCGCAGGAGACCTCCTACAAGGAGTTCGCCGCGGAGGTCCCGAACGGGAAACAGCTGATCGACCAGGCGCTCGCCGTCGAATAGGCGCGATCCGCTGATCGGCCGACCTCGAGCGGGGTCGGCCGATAGCCTCTTCAGCCGGCGGCACCAACGGTCTCTTCCGTTTCAGGAAAGGGGCCGGCAAGGAGCCAGGCGCGCGAAGTCGCTCCAGTCCCGTGTTTTGCAACATGACATCGCCCGAAGCGTCATTCGGCTCTTCGGCGTCATGCACCAACCGTTGGGGGTATACCGGATGCGTGCGTTCATCGCCGCTTCGTCCGCCATATCGAAGATTCTCGGCTTTCTGGCGGCCCTGCTTCTCGCCTCGGCGATCCTGTCCGTCGCGCACATGGTCTTCGTGCGCTACTTCCTTGGACAATCGACCGTATGGCAGACCGAATACACGATCTATGCGATCGTCTGCGCAACCTTCCTCGGAACGCCCTGGACCCTTCTGGTGCGCGGCCACGTCAATGTGGACCTTCTCCAGCTCGCGGCCGGGCCGAAGGTAAGGCTGGTCCTCCAGCTTCTCTCGGCGCTCGCATCGCTTCTCTTTGCAGGGCTCCTCGCCTACGCGACGGTCTTCTACCTGATGGAGACATGGGAGTTCGGCTGGCGCTCGGAAACGGTCTGGGCAGTTCCCTTGTGGATTCCGACCCTGCCGATGGCGGCCGGCTTCGTGATGCTCTGCGTCCAGTATGTCGCCGAGATCCTGCGCCTCTTCGTCGATGGGGCTTACGAGGCCGATGGCGTTCTGGCTGACCAGACGGACCTCTTTTCCGAAACCGCGGAGACCAAACGATGACGCCGCTTCTCTCCGGCCTGGTGATGATGGTCGCGCTGTTCGCCCTGCTCGCGATCGGCACACCGATTGCGTTCGCGCTCGGTCTCGTCGCTTTCGGCGCGCTCTACGCCTCCTATGGCGGCTACTTCCTCGAAACGATCGGAGAACAGTTCTTCTCCTCGATCGCCTCCTTCGGCCTCGTTGCAATCCCCATGTTCATCCTGATGGGAGCGGCGGTCGCGTCCTCACCGGCCGGCAAGGACCTTTACGAGGCCCTCGACAGGTGGCTCAACCGGGTGCCGGGTGGGCTGGTCCTTTCCAATCTCGGGGCCTGTTCGATCTTCTCGGCGCTATCCGGCTCCTCCCCGGCGACCTGCGCCGCCATCGGAAAGATGGGCATTCCGGAAATGCGCAAGCGCGGCTATCCGGCCGAGATCGCATCCGGTTCGATCGCCGCCGGAGGGACGCTCGGCATTCTGATCCCGCCCTCCGTGACGATGATCATCTACGGCATCGCGACCGAGACTTCGATCGGCCGGCTCTTCCTCGCCGGGCTCCTGCCCGGCTTGATGCTGACCGCCTATTTCATGATCTACACGATCTATGCCTGCAAGCGGCAGGGCATCGGGCTTTCGGAACTCACCCAGCGCTACACCATGTCCGAGCGCTTCGCCGCCCTGCCCCGGGTGCTGCCCTTCCTCGCGATCATCGTCGCGGTTCTCTACGTCCTTTACGGCGGGGTCGCGACGCCGTCGGAGGCCGCCGGCATCGGCGCGCTCTTCTGCCTTATCCTCGTTGCAGTCGTCTACGGCATCTTTTCCAAAAGCTGGAAGTTCAACCAGATGCCGGTTATCTTCCGCGACACGCTCAAGGAGAGCGTGATGATCATGATGATCATCGCCGCCGCCGAAATCTTCGCCTTCGCACTCTCTTCCATGTTCATCACCCAGACGATCGCCCAGACGATCGCCGACATGGACGTGAACCGGTGGGTGCTGCTCGCTGTCATCAATCTCTTCCTGCTGGTCGCCGGTTTCTTCCTGCCGCCAGTGGGCGTCATCCTGATGACCGCGCCGATCCTGATCCCGATTATCACCCAAGCCGGCTTCGATCCCTACTGGTTCGCGGTGATCCTGACGATCAACATGGAAATCGGCCTGATCACGCCGCCTGTCGGGCTGAACCTCTATGTCATCAACGGGATTGCGCCCGATATCTCGCTCGGGACAATTCTCAGGGGCTCGATCCCCTATGTCCTCTGCATGGTCGCGGGCATCGTGACCCTGTGCATCTTTCCGCAGATCGCCCTCTTCCTGCCCGACCTCATCATGGGACCGACGCTATGAGCCGCGTTTCGCTTCTTTCAGATCTTCTCGGCTCGCTCGCTCCGAGAGCATGGTTTTCGGATCGGGAGGCCGAGCGGACCGTGAGCGTCGGCGAACTTCGCGATCTTTGTCGCAAGCTCGTGCGCTCCAAGGGCGAGGCGACCGGCGTCAGGATCGCCGCCAATATCCTCGCCGGGCTGCGCGGGCTCGACGCCGAGCGCCACGAGGCCTTCTTCCGTATGCTCGCGGACGATTTCTCGCCCGATCCCAAAGCGCTCGTCGAGACCGCCAGGGCGTTTGCCGCAGATCCAGGTCCGACCACCCTCGCCCGGCTTCAGCACGAGGCGGAGCCGCCGCGTCAGGAACTCTTCCGCCGGCTCAATCTCGCCCCCGGCGGCACCGCCGAGCTCGTGAAACTGCGCGAGAAACTGCTGCCGCTCGTTGCCAAGGATCGGGAAACGTTCAAGCCGGTCGACATGGACCTCCGCCATCTCTTCGGCTCTTGGTTCAATCGCGGTTTCCTGGTGCTGAAGCCAATCGACTGGAACACCTCCGCGAAGCTTCTCGAAAAGATCATCGAATACGAGGCCGTCCACGCCATCGACAGCTGGGATGCCCTGCGCTCACGCCTCGCGCCGAGCGATCGTCGCTGCTTTGCCTTCTTCCATCCCTCGATCCCCGACGATCCTCTGATCTTCGTCGAGGTCGCTCTCACCCGTGAGATTCCGGCGTCCATAGGCGAGGTTCTGACGGACGAGCGCGAGCATCTTGCCGCGAACGAGGCAGAGACGGCCACCTTCTATTCGATCTCGAACTGCCACAAGGGCCTTGCCGGGGTCTCTTTCGGCTCGTTCCTGATCAAGCAGGTCGCCGAGGATCTGAAGGAGAGCATTCCGAACCTCAAGACCTTCGTGACGCTCTCTCCGGTGCCGACATTCATGGCCTGGCTCCGCGATCTCGATGAAGCCCAGAAAGACCAATTGGAAACCAGCGAAAAACGCGCGCTCACGATCATCGAAGACGAGAATTGGGCGTTCGACGAGGAGAAGGCCGAAGCGGCCAAAGCCGGGCTTCTTTCGCTCGCGGCCCGCTATTTCCTTCTCGCCAGGCGCGGCGACGGCCAGCCGGTCGATCCGGTGGCGCGGTTTCATCTCGGCAATGGCGCAATGCTGAACCGCATCATGCATCGCGGCGACATTTCAAAAAGCGGGCTTTCGCGCGCGGCCGGCCTGATGGTGAACTATCTCTACGATCTTCCCCGCGTCGAAGACCGCCACGAAGCCTATGCGGACGCCAGCACCGTGGCGGCGAGCAAGCAGGTGACCAATCTCCTGCCTTCGGGAGCGGAGAAGGCATCGAAGCGCGACAATACCAAGGGCCAAGCAGCATGACGAACCATCTTTTCGACGGCCTTCTGACGAAAGGCCTGAACGCTCCCGAACGCATCTTCGCGACCCTCGTCGACGGGCGCGTCTTCGCCTATGGCGATCTGGAGGCTCACACCGCGCGAATGGCGAACGCCCTCACCGCGCTTGGCGTCGAACCCGGCGACCGCGTCGCCGTGCAGGTGGAAAAATCGATCGAGGCGTTGTTCCTCTATCTCGCCACGGTGCGGGCGGGCGGCGTCTTCCTGCCGCTCAACACCGGCTATACGCCAAGCGAGATCGAATACTTCCTGACCGATGCGAGCCCGCGCGTGTTCGTCTGCGCTCCGTCGAAAGCCGACGCCCTGAGGCCGATCGCCAAGAAGGCTGGCGCAACGCTTGAAACCCTCGGTGTCGCAAGTGCTGACGGACCGCCGAAGGGCACGATTGCAGAAAAGGCGGCGGAGGCGCCCGATCGCTTCGAAACCGTCGCACGCGATGGTAAAGATCTCGGCGCGATCCTCTACACGTCCGGCACGACAGGGCGCTCCAAGGGCGCGATGCTCACCCACGCCAACCTCCTTTCGAACGCTGCGGTTCTGGAGGAAACTTGGGCCTTCACATCGGACGACGTCCTTCTCCATGCTCTCCCGATCTTCCACACCCATGGGCTTTTCGTTGCGACAAACACGGTGATCATTGCCGGCGGCTCGCTGATTTTTCTCGAAAAGTTCGATCTTGACCTCGTCTTCACCCATCTTGGCGCGGCGACCTCGATGATGGGCGTTCCGACCTTCTACACCCGCATGCTGGACGACAAGCGACTCAACCCTGAGACCGCGGGCCATATGCGGCTCTTCACCTCGGGTTCGGCGCCGCTTCTGGCCGAGACCCATCGCGCGTTCGAAAAGCGCACGGGCCAGCGCATTCTCGAGCGCTACGGCATGACCGAGACCAATATGAACACCTCGAACCCCTATGAGGGCGAACGCCGCGCAGGCACGGTCGGCTTCCCGCTGAAAGGAACCGAGCTGAGAATCGTCGGCGAGGACGGGACAGAACTCGCTGAGGGCGAGATCGGCTCGATCGAAGTGCGCGGGCCGAACGTCTTCAAGGGCTACTGGCAGATGCCGGAAAAGACCAAGTCGGAATTTCGCGAGGACGGGTTCTTCGTTACCGGAGATCTCGGACAGATCGACGGGGACGGCTATGTCTCGATTGTCGGGCGCGACAAGGACCTCGTCATTTCGGGCGGCTACAACGTCTATCCGAAGGAGGTCGAGCTTGTGATCGACGAACTCGACGGTGTCGTCGAGAGCGCGGTGATCGGCGTGCCCCATCCCGATTTCGGCGAGGGCGTCGTAGGCGTCGTCGTGACGGACAAGCCCCTTCAAGAAGACGAGATCGTCGCGCCGCTGAAGGAGAAGCTCGCGAAATACAAGCAGCCCAAGCGCATCATCTTCGTCGACGAGATCCCGCGCAACACCATGGGCAAGGTGCAGAAGAACATTCTGCGTGATACCTATGGGGACCTGTTCAGCCGCTGATCACGCGGGCGATCCTCTGGTTTTCAATGTCTCGGTCGGCACATCAATGCCGACCGATGGAAGGGCCGCTGGTATCAGTCCAGCGGTTCCCGGGCCGCGACGTCGATGATCTCCAGCTTGCGCTCCAGCACGGTCACACTCTCAAGGGCGCGGTGCCACTCCGCCACGTGATTGGAACTGCCGTGCCGGCCAAGGTCACCGCGCGTCTCCCACTCCTCGTAGATGCGAACAAGGCCGGGCTCGCTCAGGTCGTCGGCGAAGGAATAGACGCGGCATCCGGGTTCCGCGCGGGTTTTGGCGATCACGGCCTGCGCGTCGCTCCGAACGCTTGCAAGATCGTCCGGCGTCAGTTTCAGAATGCCCGATACGATGATCATGAGATTGCTTGTCCTTGTTTGTTGCCCCGGGCTTCAGCCGCTTGCCCTGTCGATACATCGCACCGCGTGTCGCGCGTCGATACTGGTTCGTTTTCCAGCGACCATGACAGAGCGGAAACCGGCGATTGTTTTACTTTCGATCGTAAAGGGATAGGCTGGCCAACGGAATATGACGCAGGCTGGGTGTCAGCGTCGAGATGAGGCGAATGATCGCCAGCTGCTGGCGAAAGGGTGTGTCATGAGCGTTGCCTTCGTCAAGGAACCAAACGAAGATCAGGTCGAGGTCCTGCCCGATCGCGATCTCGGCAAGGATCCGAACATCGTCACCGCGCGGGGCCTGAAGAAGATCGACGCAGAGCTACAGGCGCTCGACGAACAACGCACAGCCGCGCGGGCCGCGAACGACAAGGTTGCTCTGGCGAACATCCATCGCGACCTGCGCTACTGGACGGCCCGCCGGGCAACCGCGGAACTCGTCGAGCCCAACAAGAACCCGCAGACCGTACAATTCGGAACGCGGGTGACGATCGAACGCGAAGACGGAAGGGAACAGACCTTCACCATCGTCGGCATCGACGAGGCCGATCCGCGCGACGGCTACCTCTCCTATCTCTCGCCGCTCGCCAGAAACCTTGTCGGCAAAAGCATCGGCGACGAGATCAAGGCCGGTGCGAGCAATGCGGAAATCGTCTCGATCGCGGTCGGCTGACCTGCCTCAACCGCTCAGGCGACGGACGGGATGCCAGCCGCAAGCCGATACAGTCGAATGGTCTGACGTCAGATCAGAGGAACGCCGGTCAGGTCCATGACCACGCCATAGCTCAAAAGGCCGGTCGCCAGCATGGCGGCGGTGAGGAAGATCGCGGTCGGCCAGTCATCGAGGATCGAACGGCACAATCGGGCGGTCAGGATGAGAGAGCCGAGCGAGAAGAGCGCACCGACAATGGCGAGATTCGGCCCCATCCCGATGAGCAGAACGAGCGCGAAGTAAGGCGCGAACCCCCAGGCTATCAGGGCCGAGCCCCAATTCGTCGCCACGACGAGCGGCGAGACCTTGCGGCTCCAGCCGATGCGCTTTGCAACGAGAATGAGGATGACGATCGGCAAGATCCAGGCGAAGAGATCCGCGAAGAGATGTGCGCCGAAGGCCTGGGTCGCACTGACGTTTCCGGTCTGATCGCTCCGGCTGCTCGCCTCGAATTCGAGCCAGGACAGAAACAGCGCCGGCAGGGCGACGGGAATAGCCGAGAAGGAGCGGTAGAAGCCGTCGGCGGAGACGTCCAGGCGGGACATCCCACCCTTGCGGCCCATCATCAGCGCCCAGACGCCGGAAAAATTGTTGAGAACCTCGCTCAAATCAGGCGCGGGACTCGGGGTTTGCGGCGAACCAGCGGGAAATGAATTGGTCATAGATCTCGGTCAAAGCTTCCAGGTCAGCCAAGGCAACACGCTCGTCGGTCATATGCATAGTTTGACCTACTAGACCGAACTCTACAACAGGGCAGAAGTCCTTGATAAAGCGGGCATCCGAGGTGCCGCCGGTCGTTGAGAGCTTGGGCGTCCTGCCGGTGACCGCCGCAACCGCGCCGGAAAGGGCCGCAATCAGGTCTTCCGAGCGGGTCAGGAAGGCCTCGGAGGGCCGGCCGCGCCACTCGACCGCGACCGTAGCAGGTTCTTTGCCGGCTCTATATTTCAGGGCGGTTCGCGCCATTTCGACGCGGGCGAGAAGCTCCGCCTTCAAGCTGTCCGGCGTCCAGAGATCCGAGAAGCGGACATTGAAGGAGAGCCGCGCCCGGCCCGGAATGACATTGGTCGCCTCGTTCCCGCTGTCGATCGATGTGATTTCCAGATTGGTCGGCGGAAACGCCTCCGTTCCCTCGTCGAAGGGCGTTTTGAGCAAGGCCTCCGCGATCGCGGTGATCGTTCGCAGCGGATTGTCGGCAAGATGCGGGTAAGCGACATGACCCTGCCGGCCGGTGACGGTGACATGGGCCGAGAGCGAACCGCGCCGGCCAATCTTGATCATGTCGCCGAGCGATTCCGGATTTGTCGGCTCGCCGACGATGCAGGCATCGAGGGATTCGCCGCGCTTGGCCGCCCAGTCGAGCAGCTTGATCGTGCCATTGATCCCCGGCCCCTCTTCATCGCCAGTAATGAGAAGGGAGAGGCGCCCGCCCGGCTCCTCGCCGCGTGCCTTTCGCCGCGCGAGCGCCGCGACGAAGGCTGCGATCCCGCCTTTCATGTCTACGGCACCCCGGCCATAGAGCTCGCCATCGCGAACCTCCGCCGAGAACGGCGGCAGGCTCCAGTCGCTTGTCTCGCCGGTCGGCACCACATCGGTATGACCGGCAAAGCAGAGATGCGAGCCCGTGCCGCGCACTGCGAAGAGGTTCTCTATATCCGGCGTATTCTCATCGGAAAACACGGGCCGTTCGACCGCGAAACCAAGCTCCATCAGCATCGCACCCAGCGCAGACAACGCGCCGCCCTCAGCCGGCGTCACGGACGGGCAGCGGATCAGCTCGCTGAGAATGGCGGCGGGATCGGTCAAATCGCAAACGGAAGGCATGAAACGGCTCGATAAATGGTTCTTCTGGCAGGGCCCGACGATGCGTCTCTGCCACAGCGCGCAAGGGAATGCGACCGCCGACGAGGCTGCCACCGATTTGCCGTGATCGAAGCAGAGCGGATTAAAATTGGTTAACAAGCCGGACCCGTTCCATGCTCCGTTCTTCACGCGCTCCACTCGTCGCCATCGCCCTTGCGGCCATGTCTCTGTCGGCCTGCGTCCCGAACTCCGCTTCGATCCTTGAAAGCGCCGTCCCCACGCCAACAGGACGTCCTGCCGACGCGCCGAGCCAAGTGGCCGTCGCGGCGATCGGCGACGAAAAGGTCTTCCAGCGCGACCGGGAGATCGCGGCCCGCGAAGTCTCGCAGGCCGCCGAAAAGGGAACGGTCTCGGGAAGCGCCGCGATCGACGCACTGATCGAAAAGCACGCGGAGGAAAACGGGCTTCCGGTGGAAATGGCCTATGGCTTCGTGCGCGTCGAAAGCCGCTACAACCCGAAGGCCAAGGGTGCCGGCGTCTACGGCCTATCGCAGATCAAGCCGGCCACGGCGCGCGCCATGGGCTTTTCCGGCTCGGCCGGAGATCTTTTCGATGCCGACACCAATCTGCGCTACGGCATGAAGTATCTGAAGGGCGCCTGGGACAAGGCGGGCCATGATGTCTGCCGCACGGCGATGAAATACAAGGGCGGGCACCGCGCGACCCGCATGACGCGCTCGGCCTCCAGCTACTGCTCGAAGGTGAAGGCGCATATGGCCGAGATCGCCAAGCGAAAGGCCGCCTCGCCTTCCGGCGATCCATCGCCGGCGACCAGCGTTTCGAGCCGGACGGTCGACACCCCGGCGACCTCCACAGGGTCCTGAGTTTCCTCAGTCCTTCCCGGTGACGAGAAGCATCGGCCCAAGCCGATCCCGGCGATAGGCGATCTTCGCTGCCGGGTAGAAGAGGCTGGAGACCTGCCCGTCGAAGAACAGGGCATCCTTCACGCCGACCGTATCGCGGAAGAACAGGGCGAAATCATAGAAATTGATCGGCTTTCGCGTGAGCGCGAGATAGACCGTCTTTCCGTCCTCGCTGACGCCGACCCCGTTGCGCACATAAAGACTGTCCGAGCCGGCAATGAAGCGCGGATGCACGGCCCCGTCGATCAGCAGCATCGGGCCGGACTGGGTTGCAAGCTCCGGAGTGTGGCTTTCGCTCAGATAGCGTTCGGTTTCGCGAATGAAGGCCCGGCCGTTCTCGATAAAAAAGACGCCGTTGGGCCGCAGGGAGAAGTTCCCCGTTCCGGTGCCGAGGACCGCATTCTTGATCGTTTTACCGTCCTGAACGGTGAGGCCGACGGGCCGGCGATCCTCATGGTACATGCCGGCATTCATGGCGAGCGCGACATCGCCGGAAACGCTTGCCGCCGCCTTTTGAAAGGTCTCGTAAGGCTTGCCGGAGGAATCGACCGCACGCAGGTGAAGATCGAAGTCCGATAGCTGCACTTCGCAAAGGATCGTCTCGACCGAGCCGGCCATGGCTGTCCGGCAAATGCCGTCATGACCGGCCGGGAGACCGGGCACGGGAATAAGCCAGCTCAGAAGGCTCGTCGCAAGAACGGCGGGGAAAGAGAGCGAGAAGAGCTTCTTCAAATTGGGCTCCGCGAGGTCGATGAGGTTGTAGGCACCTCACTCTCATCCGTCATTCCCGGCCACCGTGCCGGGAATCCAATCTTGTGAGGCGTGTCCCGGTTGGGAGACAAACGGCTCTTTCACGTATCGCGGGCCGCCACCGCTCTGTATTCTCGGGACGGAGCCCGACAATGACGACGCGGCGAATGCCCGAACCTCATCGTCGAGCCTCGATCCGGATCACTCGCATTCGAAAACTGCGCCCGACGATCAGTTCCGAAGCAGGTCGTTGATCGAGGTCTTGGAACGGGTCTGCTCGTCAACGCGCTTGACGATGACCGCGCAGTAGAGGTTCGGACCCGGCGCACCATTTTCCATGGGCTTGCCGGGCATCGAGCCAGCGACGACAACCGAATAAGGCGGGATCTCACCATAGGATACCTCGCCGGTCGTGCGATCCACGATCTTGGTGGACTTGCCGATATAGACACCCATGCCAAGCACCGAGCCTTCGCGCACGATGCAGCCCTCGACCACCTCCGACCGCGCGCCGATGAAGCAGCCGTCCTCGATGATCGTCGGTCCAGCCTGCAAGGGTTCGAGAACACCGCCGATGCCGACGCCGCCGGACAGATGAACGTTCTTGCCGATCTGTGCGCAGGAGCCGACAGTCGCCCAGCCATCGACCATCGAGCCCTCGTCCACATAGGCCCCGAGATTGACGAAGGATGGCATCAGGACGACGTCCTTGGCGATGAAGGAGCCGCGCCGCACGATCGAGCCCGGAACAGCCCGGAAGCCGGCCTCGCGGAAGCGGGCCTCGCCCCAGCCGGCAAACTTCGATGGCACCTTGTCCCACCAGACGGAACCGCCATTGCCGCCCTCGATCACCTGCATGTCGTTGAGGCGGAAGGAGAGGAGCACGGCCTTTTTCAGCCATTGATGGACGGTCCACTGGCCATCCTCGCCGCGCGAGGCGACACGCGCGGTTCCGTTGTCGAGCATTTCCAGCGATGCCTCGACGGCCTCGCGGACCTCGCCGGTGGTCGATGTGGAGATCGATGCACGATCCTCGAAGGCGGCTTCGATCGTTGTCTCGAGGGCGCTGTGGTCCGTGGCGCTCATCGCGTCGTCCTTATCATGTCGATGTCTTGGAAAAGCGGACACGAAGGTCCGCCCGGAATCGGCGCGGACCCTAGTTCAAGCCAAAGGGCTAATCAATCGTGTCCGGCACCACAAAGCAGTGGAACGGGGCGGAGATTGCGATTTCGGATGAGGATAAAAGCTGCTCAGTTCGCCGCTTTGGTCTTTTCGCCGGCACCCTTCTTCATCATTGCTTCCATTTCGGCGCAATGATCGGTGTCGTTCGCCTTCGGCGTGAAGATCGTGAAGTCGAAGGGTGCGGGCGTTTCGTTCGACATGCCATAGTCGGAGGCTTCGTCGGCGTCGGCTCCGGCGATCTCGACCATCTGCACGGCAACGGCGTCGGACTGACCGGTCAGACCTTCGATGACGGCGGGCACGCCCCGGTCGTTGCGCACATGCCCCGACCCGGCGATGAGGACAGCCGAACCGTTTTCGTCGGCCGCATCGATCATCGCGGCGGCCATCGCGCCGTCACGCAGGCGCTGGGCAAGCTCCATCGGCTTCAATGCCTCTTCAGGCAGAAGACCGCAGTGAGAGGCTTTCAACTCGGCCATGAGATCTTGCGAGAGCGCCGGATCGACGGGCAGATCGAGCCCGAGACGCGCACGGTCGGCCGCCGAAATGCCCTCCCCGGCCTTGGACGAAAACCTGCGCACGGTGTCGCGGTCGAGATTGCCGGCAACGATCGGCAGGCTGTTGTCGAGGGCTGCCTGGAAGACCGGCGCATAGATCGAGAAATCGGGCCAGCCGCGCTCGTTCCAGGAGAGCTTCTTGGCAAGCCCGGAAAGGTCGACCTCCGTACTGGCGTCGAGATTGGCCAGAATATTGGAGAATGTCTCCGGGATCATTTCAAAGACGACCGCGGGATGACGATCTTCGTCAGCTGCGACATCGCGGATGATGCTGGCCTGAAGCCGGTGATGATCCGGATTGTCGTGTATCTCGCCGAGAAGAACGTAACGCGCGCCCTTCACGGCTTTCACCAGACTCTCGGTATCGCTTGGCGAACCATCGGCGGACACGATCGAGCCGACCAGCGGACTGTCCGCATGGATCGACGAAAGCCAGCTCTGTTCGTCCTCGTCGAACAGCTTCGTCGCCAGCGAACGGGGCGCGCCGGAGGTGGGCTCCGTCTCGTCCGAGGTCCCGGATGCGACCGTCGTCAGGAGATCGGAATCGCTTTTGCGATAGGCGGAGGCGAGGCCGCCATTGCCGAGAAGCTCGGGCGAATTCAGCGCGACGCCCGGATTGCGCTCCGCGATCGACTGCAGCGCCTTCACGGCGCCGGAGACGGCCTCGTCATCGCCACCGAACGGCGTCGCCGTGGCGACGGAGATCGTCACGTCCCGGCCCTTCGACTTGAAGGGACTATTCAAGGTCGCTTCGGTCACGGGAACGGAAAACTCGTTGTCGGTCGTCTGCATCGGCAGTTTGTCGATCAGCGCGGTGACGCGATCCGCGAGTGCGATACTCGACGCGCCGATGACGCCCAAGGTGAGCGAGACGATCAGAAACCGGCGCTTCACGAGAAATTCCCCACTGCATCCCCAATGCTTCATGTTCGCGCGCTCCCCAGCACACGTTCACCATACATAAGAGAAGATGTGGCGAAAATATTACAATCCCGTTTGCGGCGGCCGGACGGGTAAACTTTTCATATCTATCGAAGGGAATCGACAAGCCTGCGGGAAGGCCAGCACGTCTCGGGCAAACCGAGCTCGCGCTCGACGGCGCCGATCGATCTGCGCGTCTTGAATCCGGCGAGACCATCGACACCGCCGACATCGAATCCTTTGGCGACAAGCCTTTCCTGCAGCTTTGCGACATCGCCGCGCGTCAGTCTGTCCGATGCCTTCCAGCCTGCGGAGAACGCGCCGGAGCCCATCATCCGATCGGCCGCATGACCGACGAAAAGCGCATAAAGGTCCGAATTGTTGTAGGTCTTGATCACATAAAAGTTCCCGGTCGCGACGAACATCGGCCCCATCCGCCCTGCCGGCATCATCACATGGCCCGTCTCGTCGATCTCGCGGTCCGGAAAGGGACGGCCGGAAACGCGCGCAACGCCGTCCCTTACATAAGCCGAGATTGGTCGTCCCTGGTCCGGCCCTTCCGTTGTGCAGGACACAGCGATCGGAATATCGGCCTCGAAACCCCAGTCACGCCCGCTCTTCCAGCCGTGTTCCTTCAGATAATTCGCGATCGAGGCCAGTGTGTCGGGCACGGAATTCCAGATGTCGCGCTTGCCGTCACCATCGAAATCCACGGCATAGTCCAGATATTTCGACGGCATGAATTGCGGCTGCCCGAGCGCGCCCGCCCAGGACGAACGCATGGCATCGACGGGCCTGTCGCCGTTTTCCGCGATCTGAAGCGCGGCCAGAAGCTCCCCGCGAAACATGTCCTTGCGCCGGGAGAGCCAAGCCTTGGTGCCGAGCACTTCGAAGACGTCGTGCGGGATCGAAGCGTTTCCGAAGGCGGACTCGCGCCCCCAGATCGCGACGATGATCGGCGCTGGAACGCCGTAGCGCTCCTCGATCCGCGACAGGATATCGGCGTGCCGGGCAAGCAGCTCCCGGCCCGTTCGGACCGTTGATGCGAGCGCGCGCTCGGACAGATAGGACGAGCCATCCTTGAACTCGGCCTGGAAGTTGATCTCGGCGACCGTTTTGCTGGAGCCGGGCAGCTGCAGATCGGGCAGCTTGGTGTTGGGCGACACGCCCTGAAACGCCCGGTCGAAGACCGCGCGCGAAACACCGCTCACCTTTGCCTCGGGCCAGATCTCCTCTTCCAGAAACGAGCGGAAGCCCGCCTTCAACGAAGGCGCGGCCCCTGCCGAACCCAAAGCCAGGAATAACGTCGCGAAAAATATCAGCAGGAAGCGCATGAAACCGTCATATCCTCAAGCTGAGGCAAAATCTGAGACAATCATTTACTCTTGCGAACTTGCCCCGGCACGAACGGCAAGATGGTGGCTGCCGTTCATAGCGGCCATGCGTCACGAGGATTAGAAGATCACGCATGAAGGACTAACTGTATGCTGCTAACCAGGCCGGGTAATTCGAGCGGCGCATCGTTTCGAACCCTCTTCCGCGAAAATGGCGAGTGAATGACCGACAAGAAGACCGAAGACCGCGCGACACCCCTCAGCGAGGACCAGGACCTCAACAAGGAAGCTATCCAGAAGTTCGCCAAAGGCGGTCAACGCCATGCCAGCGAGGTGACAGAACACCGACTGGAAAACGAGGGATCGTCGCTGACCCAGGGCGAACTCGAGGAAGTCGACCACCGCATGAAGCTGCGCCCGCTGGCGGTTTACGAGATTGTGCGGCAGGAGGGCGAAGACGAGCTCACCCGGCCCTATCGTTCGCTCTGGTGGTCCGGTCTCGCGGCAGGTCTCGCGATCGGCTTTTCGGTTTATACCAGGGCCGCGATGCGTTCCTATCTGCCGGATGCGGAGTGGACCCCGCTTCTCGACAGCATCGGCTATTCGGTGGGCTTTCTCATCGTCATCCTCGGGCGACAGCAGCTTTTCACGGAAATCACGCTGACGGCTGTTCTACCGTTGCTCGCGCGGCCGACCCCGCGCGGCTTTTTCGCCGTCGCACGGCTCTGGGCCATCGTCCTTCTCGCCAACATGGTCGGGACGGCGGTCTTTGCGCTCGGCATCGCGGTCGATATCCTGAACGCGCCGCACATCGTCGAAGCCGCTATCGAAATATCGCGGGAAGCAACCACGGGCTCGTTCCATCACCTCTTGCTCCGTGGCATCGCGGCAGGCTGGCTGATGGCCACCGTCGTCTGGCTCATGCCGTCGGCCAAGGGCTCAGGGTTCATCGTGATCGCGCTTTTGACCTCGCTGATCGCGCTCTTCCACCTGGCCCACGTGGTGGCGGGATCGGTCGAGGCCTTGACGCTCGTCTTCATCGGCGAACGGGGTTTCTTCGACACGCTGATCAACTTCCACCTGCCGGCGCTGATCGGAAACATCCTCGGCGGCTCGGCCCTCTTCGCGCTGATCAGCTATGGTCAGGTCGCAGACGAGCTCGACGAAAAAGGAAACTGAGGGCGGGCCTCTCCTTGAAAACAAGAAGCGCCCGGAGCGATCCGGGCGCGGTCATTTTGGTGCGCGATGGCATCCGACGAAGTCGGCCGCCGCGCGCCTCACCGCTGCGAAGGATGCGGCCGTAAAAGAATATCCCGCTCATCCTTGGCCTGAGTTTAAGACGGTGGACCTTCGTCGAAACCGGTGAACACCTTGATGTTCTGTTCCTTGGGTTCGGCGAAGATGATCCGGTCGTCGGTGTAGGTGAAGTTCTGTGCGTCACCGCCAGCGGTCGCCGTCGTCGGAACCCGGCCGAGTTCGGAATAGATCACATCGTCGCCGCGAAGGACGGCGATGCGCAATGGAAGCTGCACGGCGCCGGGCGCAGCAGGTCCCGGCGCGATCCGGCCGCCGACATCAACCTTCATGCGAAGCTGGCCATCGACGATCCGACAGGTGCTCTGCGCGCCGATGATGTTGGCGCTGTAGGCAAGCTCGCTGCCCTGATCCTTGTCGAGAACGCCCGTGCCCTGACGAACCTCCACGGCCGGACAATAGGACGCGGCGGTTCCCAGTGCGCTGAATCCCGCCTGCTGACTGTTCGGCACCGGCGGCGGGGCGGCGCTCGCAGCCGTTTCCTCCAGCCCGGCACCGGTCCCCACCGAAGAGCAAGCCGTCAGCATTGCGCTCGTCAAGACTGCGGCAAGCGACAGATGGGAGCGACGGAGAGTGAGGCGCAGCTTACTCTGAATCATCGATCGGTTCTTCCCTTTCCCTTGGACGAGGGTCTATATCAGGCCCTTATGCCGGACGCGACGCGTCAGCAATATGAGAGAATCAAGGCTTTTACGCCGCAAGATGACAAAGCCAAGGCAGACGGCGCCTCAAAGAAGCCACCCGCAAGACGCCGGCATTGGGAGACGATGTGGATTACGTAAGCACACGGGGAGAGGCACCCCGCCTCGGATTTGCCGATACGCTACTGGCGGGGCTCGCCAGCGATGGCGGACTTTATGTCCCGAACGCATGGCCGCAGCTGACGCAGGAGACGATCCGCTCCTTCCGCGGCAGGCCGTATAGCGAAGTCGCCTATGAGGTGATCGCGCCGTTTGTGGGGAAAGATATCGCACCGGACGATCTGAAGCGCATGATCGACGATGCCTATGCGACCTTCCCCCATCCGGCGGTCGCCCCGCTCGTGCAGATTGGCGCAAATCACTTCCTTCTCGAACTTTTCCATGGGCCGACGCTGGCCTTCAAGGACGTCGCCATGCAGCTGATCTCGCGGCTGATGGATCATGTCCTCACTGAGCGAAACCAGCGCGCGACCATCGTCGGCGCGACGTCCGGCGATACGGGCGGTGCCGCGATCGCGGCTTTCGCGGGCAGCGAGCGTGCCGATATCTTCATCCTGTTCCCCGACAGCCGGGTCTCGCCCGTCCAGCAGCGCCAGATGACGACGAGCGGGGCGGAGAACGTTCACGCCGTTTCCGTCGACGGAACCTTCGACGATTGCCAGGCTCTCGTGAAGGCGATGTTCAACGACCAGCGCTTCCGTCAGGAGGTCGGGCTCTCGGGCGTCAACTCGATCAACTGGGGCCGGATCATGGCCCAGATCGTCTATTATTTCACCGCAGCAGCCTCCCTCGGCGCTCCCGATCGGTCTGTCTCCTTCACGGTGCCGACCGGAAATTTCGGCGATATCTTCGCCGGATTCGCGGCCAAACGCATGGGGCTGCCGATCGACCGGCTGATCGTTGCAACCAATGCAAACGACATCCTCGACCGCACACTGAAGACAGGCCGCTACGAGACCGATGGCGTCGAAGCGACCATGTCCCCTTCGATGGACATTCAGGTCTCCTCGAATTTCGAACGACTGATCTTCGAGGCGGGCGGACGCGACGCCGATCTCGTGCGCAGGCTCATGCAGCAGCTGACCCAGTCCGGAGCCTTCACGCTGCCGGATGCCGTTGCAGAGAAAATCCGCGACGAATTCAACGCAGGACGGACCGGCGAGACGGAAACCGCGAGCACCATCAAGGCCGTTCTGACCCATCAGGCCTATCTGCTCGATCCGCACACGGCGGTCGCCGTCAATGTCGCGGACGATTTCCTGAGCGAAGCGCCGATGGTGACCCTTTCGACGGCCCATCCCGCGAAATTTCCCGACGCCGTGGAAAAAGCGTGCGGCAGAACGCCGGAACTGCCGCCCAGCCACGCCGGCCTGATGCAGAAGCGCGAGCGATTCGACACGATCGCCAATGACTTGAGCGAGCTTCAAGATTTCATCCGCCAGCGTTCGCGCGCCGGCAACGGCGCGGAGGTCGCATGACCCAGAAAATCACGCGGCTCGACAATGGCCTCACCGTCGTCACCGACAAGATGGACAATCTGGAAAGCGCCGCGCTCGGCTTCTGGGTGAAAACCGGTGCCCGCGACGAGAATGTGGGCGAGCACGGCATCGCCCATCTCCTCGAACATATGGCCTTCAAGGGCACGGCACGACGCAGCGCCCGCGACATCGCCGAAGAGATCGAGAATGTCGGCGGCGAGCTGAACGCCGGGACGAGCGTCGAATCGACGTCCTACTATGCCCGCGTCCTCAAGGACGATGTTCCGCTCGCGCTCGACATCCTGTCCGACATCCTCCTGAACTCACGCTTCGATCCCGACGAACTCGAACGCGAACAGCATGTGATCCTGCAGGAGATCGGCGCCGCCGAGGATACGCCCGACGACATCGTCTTCGACCATTTTCAGGAAACCGCCTTCACAGGCCAGATCGTCGGTCGCCCGATTCTCGGGACACGCGACAGCGTCCGCAGTTTCTCGCCCGACGACCTGAGGGCCTATCTCGACCGCCAATACGGCCCCGACCGGCTGGTCGTCTCGGCCGCGGGCGCCGTCGATCACGATGCGATCGTCTCCCAGGTCTCCGGTCTCTTCGAACACCGTAAGAGCCTGATCCTCGAGCCGGCGAGCGGCGAACGCAGCCCGGCGCGCTATACCGGCGGCGAATACCGCGAAAGCCGCGATCTCGCCGATGCGCAACTGCTGATCGGGTTCGAGGGACGGCCCTATTACAAGCGCGATTTCTACGCCTCGCAGGTCCTCTCCATGGTACTCGGTGGCGGCATGTCGTCCCGGCTGTTCCAGGAGATCCGCGAGCGGCGGGGTCTGTGCTATTCGATCTACGCCTTTCACTGGAGCTTTTCCGACTCCGGCCTCTTCGGCATCCATGCCGCAACGGGTGAAAACGAGCTGCAGGAACTGGCGGAAACGATCGTCGAGGAACTCGGCAAGGCGAGCGAGACCATCACTGCGGTCGAGGTGGACCGGGCGCGGGCGCAGATGCGTTCCAGCCTGATGATGGGTCAGGAAAGCCCCGCCGTCAGGGCCGGGCAGATGGCACGCCAGCTGATGTTCAACGGCGCGATCATCTCGACCGAGGAACTGTTCGACCGGCTCGCGGCAATCGACGCTGGGCGCTTGCGGGATCTCGCCGGCCGTCTCTTCCTCGACGGTCAGCCGACCATCGCCGCCATCGGCAAGCTCGACCATCTTGCCACCGCCGAATCCCTTGCTATGCCGCTGAAGACGGGCTCGGCCCGGCATCAAGGCGTCGCAGGCATGGCCTGACGCGGGCCGATGCACCTCCTAGATGCCATCTTGAGACCGCAGAGCCCGGTCTTGAGAGGCGAGCGGGTGATTTTGCGGCTCCCCAAGCGTAGCGACTACGGCGCTTGGGCTGCGCTTCGCGGAGAAAGCGCCTCTTTCCTGAGGCCATGGGAGCCGGAATGGAGCCGCGACGAGCTATCCGTCCAGGCGTTCCGCGCAAGGCTCAGGCGCTATTATGGCGAAGCCCATTCCCATAACAGTTTTACCTTCTTCGTCTTCGACGGGGATGAAAAACACCTGATGGGCGGACTGACCCTCGGCCATATCCGCAGGGGCGTCGCCCAGGCCGCAACGCTCGGATACTGGATGGGCGAGCGGTATGCCGGGCAAGGCGTGATGCGCGAAGCCGTGGGGGAGGTCGTCCGGTTTGCCTTTACCGTGGAAAACCTTCACCGGATCGAAGCCGCCTGCCTGCCGACCAACCAGCGCTCCATTGGTCTCTTGACGCGGTGTGGCTTCAGCTATGAAGGTCAGCTACGGCGTTATCTGAGAATCGCCGGAGAATGGGAAGACCACTGTCTCTATTCGCTGCTTGCCGAAGAATGGCCGCGATCGGGCGCAATGGACGGATAACGCACACACGATTTGGGAGTACAGAGTACGTCGTGTCGCTTTCACGGAGCCCATTCATGACCGACGGCGAGAACCGGCGGCGGCTTTTGCCGTGGGCCGTCGCCAGGCTTCGCGCGGTGTTTGGCGCCTGCCTCATCCTGATCGCAGCGCTCGCAAGCCTCACGGCCCTCACCCAGCCGGCCCGTGCGCTCGATGTCGTCGCCGTCTCGCCCAACGAAAGTGTCATCGATCTTCGCCCAGCGATGGAAGTCTATCGCAATGCCGGGCGCAGTTTTCAGGTCTCCGCCGTTCCCGGCCCCGAAGGCATCGTCCGGCGTATCGAAATCGATGCGACCACGCCTGAAGCCAATGGCGACTGGGCGGTTTTCGCCCTCACGAACGAAAGCGACGAGCAGATCGACCGGCTCATCGTCGCCCCCCATTTCAAGCTGGCCGGCTCCGGCGTGCTCGACCCCGATCTTGGATCCGAGCGCATTGCGGCGATCACGCCCAGTCAGGGCTTTGCGCTGGAACGGCAGGTCTCCAGCGAGGCGGACGAATTCCTCGTCACGCTCGATCCCGGCGCCATCGTCACCTTCGTCGCCGAACTCACCGCCGAGCGCCTGCCGGATGTCCGCCTGTGGGAGCCCGCAACCTACCGCGAGAACGTCAACGCCTTCACGCTCTATCGCGGCATCGTTCTCGGCATCGCCGGCCTTTTGGCGGTGTTCCTGACGATCCTTTTCGTCGTCAAGGGATCGGCGATGTTTCCCGCCGCCGCGGCACTCTCCTGGTCGGTGCTTGCCTATATCTGCATCGACTTCCAGTTCTGGGAAAAGCTGATGCCGTTTGCGCCGGGGCAGGAGCCGATCTGGCGCGCAGGCGTCGAGGTCGCGTTTCTCTTCACGCTGATCCTCTTCCTGTTCGCCTATCTCAGTCTCAACCGCTGGCACGGCTATCTGACGATCGTTTCGGGACTGGTGCTTGCCGCCGTCGGTGCCCTCGGCGCCTATACGCTGGTCGATCCCGTCGCCGCCGCCGGCATCACCCGCGTGAGCCTCGCGGTCACCGCCGCTCTCGGGCTCGTGGCGATCGTTACACTCAGCATCCAGCGCTTCGACCGCGCCGTCATGCTGCTGCCGACATGGCTTCTGCTGATCGTCTGGATCTGGGCCGCGTGGATGACCGTCACGGGGCGGATCTCGAACGACATCATCCAGCCTGCCCTCGGCGGCAGTCTCGTTCTGATCGTACTCCTCATCGGCTTCACGGTGATGCAGCACGGCTTTGCGGGCGGCACCCTCGCGCAGGGGCTCGTTTCCGATCTCGAACGCCGGTCGCTCGCCCTTGCCGGCTCGGGAGACGCCGTCTTCGACTGGGATGTGAACCGCGACCGCATCTTCATCGACTCCGACAGCGACATCCTCTGCGCCCTCCCCGTCGACAAGATGAACGGCCCGGCGCGCAACTGGCTTCCCATACTGCACCCGGACGACCGCGATCGCTTCAAGCTGACCCTCGACACGATCCTCGAACATCGGCGCGGCCGCATGCACCAGGATTTCCGTGTCCGGGACGGCGACGGCCACTATCATTGGCTGGCCTTGCGCGCGCGCCCCATGCTCGGCACCGATGGCGAGGTGATGCGATGCGTCGGCACGCTGAAAGACATCACCTCCGCCAAGAAGGCCGAGGATCGTCTTCTTCAGGATGCGCTTGTCGATCAGCTGACGGGTCTTCCCAATCGCGAGGTCTTCATGGACCGGCTGGAGGCGATCAACACGCTTGCGGCCCATAGCGATGAAATCTCGCCGACGGTCTTCGTCATCGACATCGACCGCTTCAAACAGGTCAATGACGACTACGGCCTCGCCACCGGCGATACGATCCTGCTCACGATCGGTCGCCGCCTGAAACGCACGCTGAAGGCCCAGGATACGCTCGCCCGGCTCTCCGGCGATCAGTTCGGCGCGATTCTCGTGTCCGAAACCAGTTCCGACGCGGTCGCAAGCTTCGCGGAGCGCATGCGCGAGGCGATCCGCGCACCCATCGCCTTTGCCGAGCGCGACATCGTTCTTACCGGCTCGATCGGCCTCACCGGCTGGTCTTCCGATCAGACGCCGCCCGATGCGCTCACCGAAGCCGATCTTGCGATGCATCAGGCCAAGCGTCTGGGCGGCGACCGGATCGAGCCATTCCGCCCGGCCTACAAGGCGATCGGCTCCAATCGCCTCGCCCTCGAAACGGATCTTCGCCGTGCGTTCGAACGCCACGAACTGGCGCTGGCCTTCCAGCCCATCGTCGCGCTCGAAGACGAGACGATCGCCGGGTTCGAGGCCCTCCTGCGTTGGGATCATCCGCGCCGGGGCAAGATATCGCCGGCAGAATTCGTGCCTCTCGCCGAGCGTTCCGGCCTCATCGTCCAGCTCGGCCAGTTCGCGCTGGAAGAAGCCGCCAAGCGCCTGAGCGACTGGCATCGCGCGACCGGCAACACCAGGCTCTTCATGTCGGTCAACGTGTCGAGCCGCCAGCTGATCACACAGGATCTCATCGCCGACGTCGACACCGTCCTCGAGCGCTACCGCCTGCCGGCCGCGTCCCTGAAGCTCGAAATGACCGAGTCCCTCGTGATGGACAATCCGGAACGCTCGGCCCAGCTTCTGGAGCGCGTGGTCGAGCGCGGCGTCGGGCTTTCCCTCGACGATTTCGGAACGGGATATTCCTCGCTCGCCTATCTGATGCGGTTCCCGTTCGACACGCTGAAGATCGACCAGTCCTTCCTTAAGCACAACTCACAGCCGCAGCGCCCGGTGATCCTGAAAAGCATCGTCACCATGGCCCACGATCTCGGTCTGAAGATCGTCGCAGAAGGCGTCGAGACGGAAGCGGATGTCGCGACCCTTCGCCAGATGAAATGCGAATACGCCCAGAGCTTCTTCTATTCCAAGCCGCTCAACCATGACGAGGCGCGGAGGATCCTGATCAGCAAGAATCCGGGATTGCGCAATACGGCCTAAGGCCTGCGGCCTTCTGCTCAGGCATGACCGGCTTCCGCGTTGAGGAAGGCCGGGTGAATACCGAGCAGGGCCAGCGCCTTGTCATATTTGTCGTCGAGCGCGGTGGAAAAGACGATCGACAGATCGGCCTTGCAGGTGAGCCACCCATTCTGGGCGATCTCATCCTCCAGTTGCCCCGGTGCCCAGCCTGAATATCCGAGCGCCATGATCGCCGTCGTGGGCCCGGCGCCCTGGGACATTGCGCGCAGGATATCCGTCGTCGGGGTCAGGGCGATCTCCGGGTCGACATTGATGGTGGATTCGGAGGTGTAATCGGCTGAGTGAAGAACGAAGCCGCGGCTCTGCTCCACCGGCCCGCCGCGGCAAACCAGAACCTCGCCGCCATATGCCGGACGCCGGATATCGTCCTCGCTCTCGACGATCCCGAGCTGGGTTAAAAGCTGCGAGAAGCTCGTCGGCTGCGGCTTGTTGATGATGAAGCCCATGGCACCGCTGGAAGAATGGGCGCAGATATAGATCACCGTGCGCTCGAAGGGTTCGCCTTCGATGCCGGGCATGGCAATCAGAAAATGCCCTTCTAACGACATCGCCGTCTCGTCAGTCACCTCGTCTAAACGCACGGGTCGACCTCCAGTCCTATGTGAACGCATCTTAAGTTGGCATTGAATGCGGCGGAATGCCAGAGACACAAAGTCCTGCAAGCGATGGAAGATTGGCCGGACGGCACACGAAGACATGAATGGCCGGCGCCGGTTCACCTGTGCGACTATCCGCGCCCAGAGGATCTTGTCCGCTCCCACAATGAAGAAGCGACCTGACATGAAGCCAAGCTTCGCCGCCCATACCCGCATCTCCGTTTCGGCCGCGATCGCGGTGCTCGTCGCGATGTCGGGCGCGGCAAGCGCTGCGGATCAATCGCCGGCAAACGTCGCAGAGACCGATTTTGCGACGCTCACCCTTTTCGCTGAACCACCGGGGGCACACGGCATGGTGCGCGGGGCGCTGCAAATCGAAATGGAGCCGGGCTGGAAGACCTACTGGCTCGATCCCGGCCCGTCCGGCATTCCCCCGCAGATCGATTTTTCCGGCACGGCCGGCATCGGCAAGACGGCGGTCCTCGCACCGCTCCCCGAGCGCTTCGGCGAAGAGCTGGCCCGCGCCAACGGCTACAAGCACGATCTGGCGCTCCCCTTTCTGCTGACGCCTGGAGAGGGTGAGACGATAGACGGCGCGATCGTCGCCAATGTCTTTCTTGGGATCTGCGAGGAGATCTGCGTACCCGTTCAGGCAGCGCTGTCCGTCGATCCTTCCAAATCGGCGGCCACGTCAACTGCGGTCGAGAGGGCGTTCGCAGCTCTCCCGCCATCCATTGCTTCGCAGGATGTCACAGCCGCGATCGATGGCGATGTCCTCACGCTCGACCTCGATAGCAAGGCACCCGTGCGCGATGCCTTCGTGCTTGGCCCGAAGGGCTGGTATTTCGGCGAGGCCGAGCTGTCGGCAGAGAACGGCGGGCGCACGATCCTGCGCATCCCGATCGATGAGAAGCCGAAGCAAGCCGAAATACCGGAGCTGACGGTCGTCCTCGACGATGGCGACAAGGGCCTGACGACGGTTATCAGGCCTGAATAAGCGCGGACGCGGAGGCTTATACTGCCGGACGAATGGAATTGACCCCTTGGGTCAATCCACGCCCGGCAAACGGCTCAAACGCCGCTCGGGCTGCCGACGACCCATGAAACCGATGGATTCAAAGGTCCGCCGGTATTAAGCCGAACGGGCCTTCTTCTTGAACGGCTCCATCCCGTCATTGGCAAGCTGGTCGGCGCGCTCGTTGCCCTCGTGGCCGGCATGGCCCTTGACCCAATGAAACGTCACATCGTGCCGGGCGCGCTCCTCGTCGAGACGCTTCCAGAGCTCGGCATTCTTCACCGGCTTCTTGTCGGCGGTCTTCCAGCCGTTCTTTTTCCAGCCGTGAATCCACTTCGTGATGCCGTCGCGCATGTAGGAGGAATCCGAATGCAGATCGATGGCACAGGGTCGTTTCAGGGCTGACAGAGCCTCGATGGCGGCCATCAGCTCCATACGGTTGTTCGTGGTGTTCGCCTCGCCGCCCTTTAGCTCCTTCGAATGCTCGCCAAAGCGGAGCAAGACACCCCAGCCGCCCGGTCCGGGATTTCCCGAACAGGCGCCATCCGTGTAGATCTCGACCCGATTTTCCGTGCTCAAATGTCATTCTCCACCGGCTGGTACCCGTATTCGCCCACGCTATCGACGCTTCGATGAAAGCGCAGCTTCTTCAGATATTCCAACGGGTCCTTCTTCACGACATAGCTGCCGTCGGGGACGGTCAGCCAGTCGTAAAGACGCGTCAACAAAAACCGCATGGCGGCGCCCCGGCACAGGATCGGCAGGGCAGCGACCTCCCCGGCCTCCAGCGGGCGCACCGACTGATAGCCGTTCAGAAGCGCCGCGCCCTTCGTGAGATTGAAGCTGCCATCCGGCTCAAAGCACCAGGCGCACAGCGTGATCGCGATATCGTAGGCAAGCAGATCGTTGCAGGCGAAATAGAAGTCGATGATGCCGGAGAGGTTTCCGCCCAGAAAGAAGACGTTGTCGGTGAAGAGATCGGCATGGATGACGCCAGACGGCAGATCGCTCGGCCAATACGCCTCCAGCGTATCGAGATCCCGCTCGATCTCTTCGCTCAGGCCTGCCTCGACCCCATCCACCCGGTCTGGACAGGATTGAAACAGCGGGCGCCAGGCCTCCATGGACAGCCCGTTCCCGCGCGTCATGGGAAAGCTCGCGCCGATCGCGTGAAGGCGCGCCATGGCTGAACCGACGGCTTTGCAGTGGGCTGGCGTCGGGCGTCTCGCCCCCATTCCCTCCAGAAAGGTGAAAATCGCGCCCGGTCGCCCGGCAAGCTCGCCCAGCGTTTCCCCATGGCGCTTTTTCACCGGCAGCGGACAGGAGAGCCCGTGCTGGGCGAGATGCTCCATCAGCCCAAGAAAAAACGGAAGGTCGTGTCTGTCGACGCGCTTTTCATACAGCGTCAGGATGAAGGTGCCGCCCGTCGTACGCAGCAGAAAGTTCGAATTCTCGACGCCCTCGGCAATGCCCTTATAGCTCAGCACCTGGCCGAGATCGTAATCGGCGAGGAATTCGGACAGTTCGGCCTCGCCGACATCGGTATAGACGGCCACGATCCCTCCTCGGAGATTGGTTCGTTCGACGCACGGCTTCTTGAGCCAGTGCATGCGCTCGGTGATGGGCTCATCTGCACCGAGGAGCCACCGCCCCGCAAGCCGGAATTCCGATCCAGACAAGAAGACACGTGCCGGCCACCGAGGCTCGATCTGGTTCGCCTCGATCAGGCAGGCTGGATGAAGGCGCAGTAAGAGCCGCTGGCCGCCTGGAGAACGGCCATCACGCCGACGCCAGGGACATCGAAGGGTTCGCGGGTTATCACTCCGCCGTTGTCCCGCACGAGCGCGACTCGCTTTTCGATATCGTCGACCGCGATATGGGTGAACCAGTGTTCCGGAATGCCCGCGAACATAGGATGTTGCATATGGAAAATGCCACCGACGCGCGCTTCGCCCGACCAGATGATAATGTAGGTCTGATCGGCATCGATCGGCACGGTTTCGAAGGTCCAGCCGAGCGTTCGTCCATAAAACGCCATCGCCGCATCCGGATCGTGCGTATTCAACTCGTTCCAGTGAACGACACCGTGACCGGCCATCCCGCTTTCTCCCGTCGTTTGTCGACCAGGCGAGGATAGCCGCTGCCGAATCTTCCCGGAAGCGCTTTTGCCCAGCCGGTCACGCAGCCCCGTTGACGAACGCCATATCGGCCTTTGTCAGCGGAACGTCGCGGATCGAGCGCATCACGGGAAAGAGTTCGTTCTCCTCCGCCGTCTGGACGACTTCGAGCGTGACATCGAAGTCCGCACGAGCCTTGGCGATGATCCCGTCGACCAGAATGTCGGGCGCGGACGCGCCAGCCGAGAGCGCGAGCGTCGCACCCGATGCCAGCCGGTCCCATGGAATGTCCCGCTCGCTCTCGACAAGCATGGCATCCGCCGCGCCGAAGCGCTTGGCCACCTCGACCAGACGCTTGGAATTCGACGAATTCGGAGCACCGACGACCACGAAGAGATCCGTATCGACAGCTGCCGCCTTCACTGCGTCCTGACGGTTCGTCGTCGCATAGCAGATCGATTCCGAGGACGGAGCATGAAGCTCGGGGAATTTCGTCTGAAGCGCTTTTACGACGCCTGCGGTATCGTCGACGGAAAGCGTCGTCTGCGTGATGAAGCCAAGTGCGGTCGGGTCCGCAGGTTCGAAGGCAGCGACGTCTTCTTCGGTCTCGATCAGCGTCACCGTGCCTTCCGGCAACTGACCGAGCGTGCCGACCACTTCGGGATGTCCTGCATGGCCGATCAACAGCACGTGCCGCCCGAGCTTCACATGGCGTAGGCCCTGCTTGTGGACCTTGGAGACCAGGGGACAGGTCGCGTCGAGATAGAACATATCGCGCGCCTCGGCCCTTGCAGGGACGGATTTGGGCACACCATGGGCCGAGAAGACGACCGGCTGGCCATCGTCAGGCACTTCCGTCAGCTCTTTCACGAAGACGGCGCCCATGTCGCGCAGGCCGTCTACGACATATTTGTTGTGTACGATCTCGTGCCGCACATAGACCGGCGCGCCATATTTCTTGAGCGCCAGAACGACGATCTGGATTGCCCGGTCGACGCCGGCACAAAAGCCGCGCGGCTCGCAGAGCTTCAGGGTGAGAGCCCGTTTGCTCGAGTGAGGGGTCAGCGAAGGATTGTCGTGTTCGGTCATGAGGCGAATGAAGGCATGAGGCCCTCCCCTGTCAAGCTCGCCGCGAAGCTTGGCCGCGCCTGGCCCGAACCTGCCGATAGACGAGCATGAACGTCATCACGATCAGCACAAAGCCGATCCCGTACCATGTGAAGGCGTATTGCAGATGGTTGTTCGGGATGGTGACGATCGTCTGGCCACCAATCGGCAGTCCATCAAAATTGGGATCGCGATTCGCATCGACGAAGAAGGGCACAAGATCGACACCGGCATCGAGGGCGAGACCGGATGCCATCGCATCGAGATCGCGCCAGAAGAAGGTATCCTTGGCCGGATCGTTTTCCGGGACGAAATAGCCGGGCTTTTCTTGTGGCGCGTTGCGCGCGATCCCCTGGAAGGTGACGACCCCTTCGCTTCGCTCGCCCGGCCACATTGCCGGATCGCGCTGCTCATAGGGCACGAAACCGCGATTGACGATGACCAGCTTCCCGTCTTGCGTCAGGAACGGTGCATAGACGTTCCAGCCCGTGGTGCCGTCGAATGTCGTGAAGAAATAGCGCTCGCCGCCCTCCAGAAAGCGCCCGGTCAGCGTCACCGGCTGATAATCGACGTCACCGGTCTCCTTGAACTCGGCAAGCGCGGCATCGAGTCTGACGGGATCGGAGTCGATGCGGGCATCGATCCGCTCGATCAGCGATTCTTTCCAGAGCAGCCGCTCGACCTGCCAGGTCCCGAGCCCCATGAGGATCAAAATGCCGATGACGCAGAGGGAAAGCGCTATCGCGAACTTTGTCCGGCTCATCGGCTGCGGTTCGCCGACCGGCATCACCCCGCCGGATTCGGGCGCGCTCATGGGTTTTCGTCCGTACCCGTCCCGGTTCGGTTCTCACCATCGAGCCGCCCTTCACGCGCCTTGTTCGCGTAGGTCAGGGTGATCATAACGCCCTTCAGCATCCTCAGCAGCGGGAGCGCGAGAATCGCCGTCAGGGGTATCCAGAGAATGAAATGGAGGAAGAGTGGAGGATCGTAGGAGACTTCGAGCCACAGGGCGAGGCCGCAGACGATGAAGCCGATGATGAGGATCACGAACACGGCCGGACCATCGCCGGAATCGGCGAATTTGTAGTCGAGCCCGCATTCGTCGCATTTCTTGGCCGGCGTCAGAAATCCGGAAAACAGGCCGCCTTCGCCGCAGCGCGGACAGCGCCCCTTGAGCCCTGCCGGGATCGGATCAGGCTCGTTTCCGGACGATACGCTCATGAAATTGGCCTTCTGCCCGGTGATCGAAACAAATGAGGGCGGGCCTGTCGGCACCGCCCTTCTATCAGAAATCCGATATCAACGGATCAAGCGGCGTAGACCGGTGCGCCCCAACCACCCCACACATAGATGGCGAAGAACAGGAAGATCCAGACGACGTCGACGAAGTGCCAGTACCAGGCGGCAGCTTCGAAGCCGAAATGCTTTTCCGTGGTGAACTGGCCAACCGAGGCCCGGATCAGACAGACGATCAGGAAGATCGTTCCGATGAGCACGTGGAAGCCGTGGAAGCCCGTCGCCATGAAGAAGGTCGAACCGTAGATCGAACCCGAGAACGCGAACGGCGCGTGGGCATATTCGAAATATTGGACGTAGGAGAAGATCACGCCGAGCGCGACCGTCAGCGCAAGACCCCAGACGAGGCCCTTGCGATCACCGTGGAGAAGCGCGTGGTGCGCCCACGTCACGGTCGTACCAGACAGAAGAAGCGTGACCGTATTGAAGAGCGGCAGATGGAGCGGATCGAGGACCTCGATACCGACCGGCGGCCACTGACCACCAAGCACTTCCGTACGCGCCTGCTGGATGGCTTCGTTCGGAAACAGGCTGGCATCGAAGAACGCCCAGAACCAGGCGACGAAGAACATCACCTCGGAGGCGATGAACATGATGATGCCATAGCGAAGATGCAGCGAGACGACGCGGGTATGCTTGCCCTCGAGGCTTTCCTTCACCGTTTCCGACCACCAGCCGAACATGGTGTAGAGAACGATTGCGAGACCGAGAACGAAAATCCACGGTGTCGCAAGCGGAACACCGAGGAACTGGAATTCCTGCCCACCGCTCCAGCGGAACAGTCCGACCGCGCCGAACAGCATGATGAAGGCACCGATCGAACCGATCAGCGGCCAGGGGCTCGGTTCCACCATGTGGTAATCATGTTTGGCGTGTGCGTCAGCCATGCCGCGTCTCCTCACTCAACGCGCCGTCTTGCCTCAAATGGCGCGAACCGGCGTCCTCAGCTCTGCTCTCGTCGCCAACCGGGCCATGACTCCCGATTCTGCGGTTTTCCACGTTCATAAAGCGCCTTCGTCCCGATCGGAAGACACCGATTTGGGAGCTTCGGCCATTTCTGCCGGATCGTCGACCGGGAAGAAGGTATAGGACAGGGTAATGGCGTAGCCGCCCTGCAGCTCTTCGGCGTCCAGTATTTCCGGATCGACGAAGAAGGTAATCGGCATGTTCACGCTTTCACCCGGCTGCAGCGTCTGCTCATCGAAGCAGAAACAGGCGATCTTGTTGAAGAAGATACCCGCAGCATCCGGCGTGACGTTGTAGAGCGCCTGCCCCGTGATCGCGCGATCGGAATTGTTGACGACGTGATAGCTCGTCTCGGAGGTCTCGCCGAGACGCACGGTGATCGAGCGATCGTTCGGCCGGAAGGTCCAGGGAAGGTTCTTCGCGGTGTTGCCGTCGAACCGGACCTCGACGGTCTCCTCGCTCGCCTTCGATTGGTTGGCATCGGCGCGCTGGGGCGTGCCGCCATAACCGGTCACCTGACAGAAGAGCTGATAGAGCGGCACGGATGCATAGGCTGCGCCGACCATGCCGAAAATGAATGCCGTGCAGGAGGCTGCGATGATCAGCCCGCGCCGCCTTGCTTTTTCGTCCTGCCGTGGCCTCGGATGTTCGTCGCTCATCACGCACCCATTTTGACGATGGAAACGATGTAGAAGATCACGACCAGAGCAAGAAGCGTCACGGCGATCGCGATCGAGCGCTTGCGCCGGGCCTTGGTCTCCTCGGGCGTCAGCTTGACCGTCTCGAGCTTGTCCTCCTCGCTCAAACCAGCACCCCGATAATGCCCATCACCGTCGTCTCTGCAAGAAGGGTCACGAAGAGGCCGAAGAGGTAGAGGATCGAGAAGCCGAAGAGCTTCTTGGCGGGGATCATCATCTGATCCCCGTCCTGCATCTTCAGGACTGCGTAGGCCTTTTTCAGGAACAGAGCACCCATGACCACCGAGACGGCGCCATATACCGGGCCGGCAAAACCCATCACGAATGGCGCGACACCGATTGGAGCAAGAAGCAGCGAATAGGCGAAGATCTGCCGGCGCGTCGTCTTCTCACCGGCGACATTCGGCAGCATGGGCACGCCGACATTGCCATATTCCTTCATCTTGAACAGCGCGAGTGCCCAGAAATGGGGCGGCGTCCAGAGGAAGATGATGAGGAAGAGAACAAAGCCCTCGATCGAGACATTGCCCGTCACGGCAGCCCAGCCGATCATCGGGGGAAACGCACCGGCCGCGCCGCCGATGACGATGTTCTGCGGCGTCGAGCGTTTCAGTCCCATGGAGTAAACGACGACGTAGAAGAAGATGGTGAATGCTAGGAAGCCTGCGGCGAACCAGTTCGCCGCCAGACCGAGCGTCATCACCGAAAGGATCGACAGCACGATCCCGAAGCCGAAGGCTGCGTCTGGCGCGATCCGGCCGGCAGGGATCGGACGGAGCCGGGTGCGGGCCATGTTGCCGTCGATATCGGCGTCATACCACATGTTGAGTGCACCGGAGGCGCCGGCGCCGACGGCGATCGCGAGGATCGAGATGAAGGCGAGAAGCGGATTGATCGAGCCTGGTGCGATCGCCATTCCGCAGACCGCGGTCAACACGACAAGCTGCATCACCCGCGGCTTGAGAAGCGCGAAATAATCGCGCGGCTCGGCCAGCGAGATTTGCGGAGTTGCCGGCAGACTGGAGGTTTCGATCATCGACAAGGGCGGGTTCCCGTTACTTCAGCATTAACAATCGTCGTATCTCCAAGAGCGCTGATCCGGATCGCACCGGAAGCGCCCCCGGGAACAACCGGCGAAAGCCGGACTGTTATCGGGCGAAGCCCGACCTTGAGGCCGGGCTTCGAATAGTCAGTCTGTTACCAGGGCCGAGGGCCTCAGCTGACCTTCGGCAGCTCTTCCCACTGGTGGAACGGCGGCGGCGAAGACAGCTTCCATTCCAGGGTCGTCGCACCCGAGCCCCACGGATTATCACCGGCGACACGCTTGCGGTAGAAGGCTTCCCAAATACCGAAGAGGAAGACGAGCACGGCGAGACCGGACAGGTAGGACCCCATCGAGGAGACCCAGTTCCAGCCCGCAAAGGCGTCCGGATAGTCCGCATAGCGACGCGGCATACCGGCGGCACCCAGGAAGTGCTGCGGGAAAAAGACGATGTTCACGCCAACGAACGTCATCCAGAAGTGAATCTTTCCGATCGTCTCGTTGTAATTGTAGCCGGTCATCTTCGGGAACCAGTAATACCAGCCCGCGAAGAGCGCGAAGACGGCGCCGAGCGACAGCACGTAGTGGAAGTGGGCGACCACGTAATAGGTATCGTGCAGCACGCGATCGAGACCGGCATTGGCGAGCTTCACGCCCGTCACACCGCCGACGGTGAACAGGAAGATGAAGCCGATCGAGAACAGCATCGGCGTGCGGAACGATATCGAGCCGTGCCACATGGTGGCGATCCAGGAGAAGATCTTGATGCCGGTCGGCACCGCGATCACCATGGTCGCGAAGACGAAGTAGCGCTGCGTGTTGAGCGAGATACCGCTCGTATACATGTGGTGGGCCCACACGACGAAGCCGACGACGCCGATGGCGACCATGGCGTAGGCCATTCCGAGATAGCCGAAGACAGGCTTCTTGGAGAAGGTCGAGATGATGTGGCTGACGATGCCGAAGGCCGGCAGGATCAGAATGTAGACCTCGGGGTGGCCGAAGAACCAGAACAGGTGCTGGTAGAGAATCGGGTCACCGCCGCCTTCCGGCGCGAAGAAGGTCGTGCCGAAGTTGCGATCCGTCAGGAGCATGGTGATCGCACCGGCGAGAACCGGCAGCGACAGGAGCAGGAGGAAGGCCGTCACGAGCTGCGACCAGACGAAGAGCGGCATCTTGTGCAGCGTCATGCCCGGAGCGCGCATGTTGAGGATCGTCGTGATCAGGTTGATCGCGCCGAGCAGCGAGGACGCACCGGCAAGGTGGAGCGCGAAGATCGCCAGATCGACGGCAGGTCCTGGATGCCCGGAGGTCGAGAGCGGCGGATACATGGTCCAGCCGGTGCCCGCACCGTTCGAGCCCGGAGCGCCTTCCACGAAAAGCGAGGCGATCAGGAGAAGGAAGGACGGCGGCAACAGCCAGAACGCGATGTTGTTGACGCGCGGAAAGGCCGTATCCGGCGCGCCGATCATGATCGGCACGAAGTAATTGCCGAAACCGCCGATGAGCGCAGGCATGACCATGAAGAAGATCATGATCAGGCCGTGACCCGTCGTGAAGACGTTGAAGATCTGCGGATCGGAGAAGATCTGCAAACCAGGCTCCTGAAGTTCGGCACGGATGCCGATCGACAGGGCCCCGCCGATCACGCCGGCGACGATGGCGAAGATCAGATAAAGGACACCGATGTCCTTGTTGTTCGTCGAATAGAACCAGCGAACCCAGAAGGACGGCGTATGATCGTCATGGGCGCCATGTGCGGCTTCGTAAGCCATCGTATTGAGGTCTCCCTAAACCTGACGAATTCGGTTAGCGCGCAGCGACGGCGCGCTCGGCCTGCGAGGCCTCGATGGATGCGTTCAGCTGCTCGTTGGCGGCGGCGACATCGTCACGCGCAGCCTCATACCAAGCGTCGTACTGTTCCTTGGATACGGCACGAACGGCGATGGGCATATTCCAGTGCGCAGCACCGCAAAGCTCGGAACACTGACCGTAGAAGATGCCTTCCCGGTTCGCACTGAACCAGTACTCGTTCGCGCGGCCGGGCACGGCGTCAACCTTCACGCCGAGCGAAGGCACGGCAAACGAATGAATGACATCGGCCGAGGTCGAGATGATGCGAACCACCGTATTGACCGGCACGACCATCTCGTTGTCGACAGCGAGCAGGCGCGGATAGGTTTCGATATCGCCCTTGACGTCCGGAATCTCGGTTGCATCGACCGGATAGGACTCGAAGGAAACAGGCTCCGGAGCGGTGCCCTCGGCATCGCTTTCGCTCGTTTCGGTCGGCTGGTACTCGTAACCCCAATACCACTGATAGCCGATCGCCTTGACGGTAAGCTCAGGGGCCTTTGGTGGATTATACTGTGCGGTGAGAAGCTGGAAGGATGGGATCGCGAGCATCAGGAGGATGATCACCGGAGCCAGCGTCCAGATCACTTCGATCGTGGTGTTGTGCGCCGTGCGCGAAGCGTTCGGATTGGCGCTCGCGCGATATTTCACGACACACCAGGCCAGAAGCGCGGCAACGAAGATCACAATCGGGATCACGAAGAAGAGCGTGTAGTCGTTGAACCAGTGGATCTGCTCTTCAATCGGCGAGAACGCCTCCTGCAAGCCCAACTGCCAGGGATGGGGCTTGCCGACCACCAGGTCGCCGCCATCCTGGGCAAAAGCTGCCCCCGCTCCGGTCAGCCATAGTCCGGCCGTCAAGCTCCAAGCTTTCACGCTTTCCCTCCTTAGCCGGCAGATCGGGCCGGGCAGTCATGCAAACCGTTGGCTGGGAGTAAGGCACCGCGTGTCCCTAAAGAGCCGGCACCAGTGCGCCAGGTATACGCGTCTTATCCAGCCACGTGGATTGTGCGCTTCAACCACGAAATCCGGGAAGTCGCAACCATTTTTAGATTGGTTCCATTGCGACATAGCCTCTCACATATTTTAATTTCTGCATACCTGATCGAGGCCACGAACACGCCCTTAGGCTGTGCGTCGGCAGCCGCGCGATGTCACATCAACCCCTTGACTCCACGGAGTGGATTGCGTCCGCAACAGACTTGAGGGGACGATGAGAGGCGCACAGATCACCGTTCGAAATTCAGCGCGCGTTACAGGGTCCGGCGAAACCTTTCATACCAAAAGCGAAGTTGTCAGGATCGGGCCATCTTCCTGCCGCATCATTCCCGTCAGCGCTGAATTCAAGAGCCCTGTTTCGTCCGCCCAATACCGTCCGAGGATACGATGCCACGTCTGCTCGCCGCCTTCGCCAGTCCCCGACGCCTGGTTCTCGCCGTCACATGCCTTGTCGCCGGGATCGGCAGCGCGAGCGCCCAGTTCGCCTCCGAGCCGATCGGGCGACTGAAATCCCAGCATGGCGCCTGGGGCATCGTCTGCTCGACGCCGGCGGGTGCCCCCGGCGAACAATGTCTCATGCGGCAGATCGTGTTGCCGCCGGACCGGCAGGAGATCGGGTTCGCGGTCTCGATCCTGCATCTCGCGGACGGAACGGGGACGATCCTCAGGGCACGCGCGCCCCTCGGCATTATCCTGCCGAACGGACTTCGTCTCCACATCGACGGCGAATTCATCGGGATCACACCTTTCTTGCGTTGTTTCGATACCGGTTGCGTCGCGGACGTCGCCATGGACGAAGCGCTGATCGACAAGCTGTCGAAAGGTCAGGAGGCGACCTTCTCGTTCTTCCAGACACCGGAACAGGGAATCGGGATTCCGGTATCTCTCGACGGATTTACCGCCGCATTCGAGGCGCTGCCGAAGCCGCAGCCGAGCGCGGCATCCGAGCCGGCGACGACCACGGAGTAGGTCGTCTGCCTGCGGCCGGGCGCCTTGGTTTAAAGAACGGCGCGAACGACCTATCTTCGCACCGTCCAACCATTGTGTCCGTCAGCCGGAGCTTCACTTCAGATGTCCATTTCCCTCATCGACCGTTTCGACGTGTCACAGGCCGAGCTTCAGTCGGTTCTCGGAGAGACGCTGCGCGGCGCCGATGACGGCGAACTTTATCTGGAATATCGCGAGAGCGAATCGCTGTCCTTCGACAATGGCCGCCTGAAGGGCGGGAATTTCGGCATCGATCAGGGCTTTGGTCTCCGCGCCGTCGCGGGCGAAGCTGTCGGCTTTGCCCATGCGGACGACTTTTCGATCACGGCTCTGAAACGCGCCGCCGACGCCGTCTCGACGGTCAAGTCCGGCTATGCCGGCACCTATGCCGAGCCGCCTGTCGGGACCAATGCCAAGCTCTACGGCGAAGAAAACCCGATCGGCTCGCCCAGCTTCGAGGAGAAAGTGAGGCTGCTTCAGGCGGTCGACAAATATCTGCGCGATCAGGGCGAGGATGTGCGTCAGGTCTCCGCGACCGTCGGCGCGCAATATCAGGTGGTCGAGATCCTTAGAGCCGATGGCCGCCTCGTGCGCGACATACGCCCGCTCGTTCGCTTCAACGTCTCGGTGGTCTGCGGCGATGACGAGCGTCAGGAAACCGGTTCTTTCGGCGCTGGCGGACGCACCGGATTCGGCGAATTCATGGTGGAGGACACCTGGCGTTCGATCGCCGACAAGGCCCTTGCCCAAGCCCGCGTTAACATGCGTGCAGTCCCCGCCCCCGCAGGCGCCTTCGATATCGTGCTTGGCGCAGGCTGGCCCGGTGTCATGCTGCACGAAGCGGTCGGCCATGGGCTCGAGGGCGACTTCAACCGCAAGAAGACCTCCGCATTTTCCGGCCTCATGGGCCAGCAGGTGGCAGCCAAGGGCGTCACCGTGGTCGACGACGGCACGATCGCCGAACGGCGCGGCTCGCTGACGATCGACGACGAGGGCACGCCGACGAATCGCACGGTCCTGATCGAGGACGGCAAGCTCGTCGGCTACATGCAGGATCGGCAGAACGCCCGGTTGATGGGCGTCAAGGCAACCGGCAACGGACGTCGCCAGTCATACGCCCATGCGCCTATGCCCCGCATGACCAACACGATGATGCTTGGCGGCGATGCGACGCCGGAAGAGATCATCGCCTCCGTCGACGACGGAATTTATGCCGTTTCGTTCGGCGGCGGCCAAGTGGACATCACGTCCGGCAAGTTCGTTTTCGGCTGCACGGAAGCCTATCGCATCCGGGGCGGAAAGGTGGAGGAACCGCTCAAGGGCGCCATGCTCATCGGCAACGGCCCCGACGCCATGCACCGTGTCGCCATGGTCGGCAACGATGTCGAGCTCGACACCGGCATCGGCATGTGCGGCAAGAATGGCCAGGGCGTGCCGGTCGGCGTCGGCCAACCCCATCTCAGAATGAACCAGATCACAGTCGGCGGGACCGAGGCTTGATGCCTTTGGCGTCCGAAGCGATGAAATCCATCTTCATCCTCACCGGTGCCGGCGTTTCGGCCGAATCCGGCGTCGCGACCTTTCGCGACAAGGACGGGCTCTGGTCCAAGGTGAGATTGGAAGATGTCGCGACGCCCGAGGCCTTCGCGCGGGACCCCGAAGGCGTTCAGGCCTTCTATAATGCAAGGCGAGCCAGCCTGAACGGCGTCTCGCCAAATCCCGCCCATGAAGCGCTGGCGCGGCTCGGACGGGAGTTTTTGGGCGAATTGACGCTGGTCACCCAGAATATCGACGATCTCCACGAGCGCGGTGGCTCCCAGAACGTCATCCATATGCACGGCCGCCTTCGCCGCTCGCGCTGTTCGGCTTGCGGCGATACACGCGATCATCACGGCGACCTCGAAGTCACCGAGGCCTGTCAGGCCTGCGGCAAAACCGGCACGCTGCGGCCCGACGTCGTCTGGTTCGGCGAGATGCCCTATCACATGGAGCGGATCTTCGGGCGGCTGGAACAGGCCGATCTCTTCGTCTCGATCGGCACCAGCGGGGCGGTCTATCCGGCAGCCGGTTTCGTGTCCGAGGCAAGGCGTCTTGGCATCCGCACGCTGGAGCTCAATCTCGAACCCTCCGACGGCAGCTTCCAGTTCGACGAGGCGCGGCATGGGCCGGCAAGCCAGCTCGTTCCGGCATTCGTGGACGAAATCCTCGCGGGCGCAACGAGCTAAAGCCTGCCGGCCTTCCGATGCCGCTCCAGCGATTCGGCGTCATCGAGATCCTCGAGCCTGTCGATCAGACCGGCCGAGCCGGCCGGAACATTATCCAGCACCTGCCTCAGCGTCGTTTCCGTCGACCATTCGACATTTCGAAAGATCGCGGGCGGCGGCTGATCGGCGGCGCCGACAAGATAGAAACCGCCGTCCTCTGCCGGGCCGAAAACCAGCGGGCTCGCCGCCAGCGAAGCGAACGCGGTTTCGATCTGCCACCCCGAAAGCCCCGGAATATCGCTACCGACGACGAGAACCGGTGCGTTCGGTTTGGCGTGTTCCAGCAGCCTCAGCATTCGAGAGCCGAGATCGCCCTCGCCCTGCGGGATCCGCGGTGTTCCGGACGGCCAGTAACACGCGTCCTTTGTGGCCTCGTCCGGCGTTGCCGCGATGACGGTGTCCCAACGCGGGTTCGACGCCGTCTCGATGGTCCGTCTCAGAAGGGTTTCATAGAGTGACAGCGCCGCCTCCTCGCCGATCGTCTTGGCGAGCCTTGTCTTCACGGTGCCGGGAATGGGTGCCTTGGCGAAGATGACGACGGTGGGGCGAGTGAAGAGCGACATGGCTGTCGACCCACCACAATCAGCCTCGCGGCCGAAGCGGGCCAACCGCTTTTACCGTTTCTCGCGCAGGTCGTGGAAGAACGCGCGCAGATGCTCGGCGATCGCCTTGGCCTGTTCGGACGGCTCCGCGCGCAGCTTCATGCCGATCGAATAGTTCGCCATCGTCGGCAAGCCATCAGCTTCACCCAGAATGCGGACATCGTCACCGGCGAAGATCCGCGAAACCGGCGCGATCGCGATGCCGGCGCGAACGGCAGCGCGCTGGCCGGGCGTATGGGCGCAGGTATAGGCGACACGCCACGGCCGGCCGACGCTCTCAAGGGCCGCCACAGCCGATCGCCGCCATATGCAGCTTTCGTCCCACATGGAAAGCGGCAACGGATCGCGCAGATGCGCGGTGCCACCGCGCGCGCCGATCCAGACGAGAGGATCGGTGAACAGGCACTCCGCCCCCACCGCGTTCGTGCCCTGCTCGTCGAAGGAGAACACCGCGACGTCCAGTCTGCCCCGGTCGAACAGCTCAAGCAATTCGCGCGTGTTCTGCATGGTCACGTCGATGACCACCGATGGATAGCGTTCGGAGAAATGGCGCAGCATGTAGGGAAGCACCGTCTCACCGTAATCGTCGGGGAGACCGAGATGGATCTGCCCTTCCAGTTCGGGACGGCCGAGCGCGCCGATGGCCTTTCTGTTGAGTTCGAGAAACTGGCGGGCGAAGCCGAGCAGGATCTCCCCCTCGCTCGTGAGCCGAACGGAGCGGGCATCGCGCTTCAGAAGCTCCGCGCCGGTCATCTCCTCCAACCGCTTGATCTGCATGGAAATCGCCGAGGGCGAGCGTCCCACCCTTTCCGCCGCCGCCGAAAAGCTCCCCTCGTCGATGATCGCGGCGAAGCTCTTCAGAAGATCGATGTCGAGGAGCGGCGTTGTCGATGTCACGTCCTGCGCTTGTATATTCAAATTCATTGAATTTACCATCTAAACAATTCGTTTGATTGAATATTAGCGGCCTCCTAGCTTCCGGTCAATCGAAAGCAATGCCCCCTGAGACCGGGGCGCAAGGAGGCCAGGATGTTTCGACCAATGGAAATGTTGAGCCAGTTCGTGCGCATGCGTCGCATCGAACGCCAGCGGCAGGCCGTGCAGCTTATCATGGATGAGATGCCGGACTGGCAGCGCAGGGATATCGGGCTTCCCGCGACCCTTGCCGAAGAAACGGCGCGACTGCGGCTCGATCGGACAAGGACCTGCGGTGTCCGGTAGCGGCCGGACAGGCAGGCTCAGCGGGACTTCAGCCGGGCATAGAGTTCGGCAAGGCGTTTCGGCGGGACACCGCAGACATAGGCGAGCCGCAGGAGCCACATCGTAAGGATCGTGCGCATCGGGCCGTTCGCCTCCCAGCGACGGCCGGATGTCGTGACTTTCGAGCGGAGGCAAGCCGGGCGCGAGATGCGCCGCAGCCGTTTCGAAAGCGCGATGTCCTCCATCAGCGGCATCTCCGCAAATCCGCCGACTCTCGTGAACGTCGTCTTTTTGACGAACATGGCCTGATCGCCCGTCGCAACGCCGGTCAGCCGCGAGCGCAGGTTCATCAGACGACCGACCAACGCCAGGATCTTCGGCCGCCCTTCGATCCGCACATCGAAGCGGCCCCATTCGGGCCCATGCGCGAGTGCCTCGAAAATCTCGGTTTCGGCGCTCGCTGGCACTCGCGTGTCGGCATGAAGAAACAGGAGCACCTCGCCCGAAGCGTCCTCGGCCCCGGCATTCATCTGCCGCGCCCGGCCGGCCCCGGACGACAAGACCCTGTCTGCGAGACAGCGCGCCAGGCTCAGCGTTTCATCGGCGCTGCCGCCATCAACGACGATAATCTCAGCGCCTGGGCAGGCGTGGCGCGTTTCCCGCAAGGTCGAGGCGATCGTCTCCGCCTCGTTCAGTACGGGCATCACCACGGAAAGCCGCCTCGCCGTCGATCGCGGATCAACGGTCACGCGGTTACGGAGAAAGACGCGTGATCACCCAGGGTGCATCCGGGTTCGCCCGCTCATAAAGCGCCCGGTCGTGAAGACGATACTCGCCGTCCTGCCAGAACTCGATTGCCACCGGAACGAGCCGAAACCCCGACCAGTGCGGCGGGCGCGGAATATCACCCTCGCCATATTGCTCTTGCAGTTCCATCACACGGGCTTCCAGTGCCTCGCGGCTTTCCAGCGGGCGCGACTGCCGGGAGGCCCAGGCACCGATACGGCTGCCGCGCGGGCGCGAATGGTAATACGCGTCGGCTT
The DNA here is from genome assembly GCF_039652615.1 of Fulvimarina fulva. Taxonomy (NCBI): domain Bacteria; kingdom Pseudomonadati; phylum Pseudomonadota; class Alphaproteobacteria; order Hyphomicrobiales; family Aurantimonadaceae; genus Fulvimarina; species Fulvimarina fulva. Next base: position 163,338 of record NZ_JBDJAC010000008.1, on the reverse strand, counting down.
CTTCGTCGGACACCACCTCGACAGTGCCCCTCACCCGCACCTGACGCCGCTGGGATTTCCAGTGAAACGCCATGGCGGCACGCAGGGAGCCGAGGATCTGCTGCCCCTTCGCGCTTTCAAAATTGGTATAGAAGACGAAACCCCGCTCGTCGAAATCTTTCAGAAGCACGATTCGCACATCCGGCTGGCCATCCGGAAAAACCGTGGCAAGGGACAGGGCATTGGCATCGTTGACCTCCGACGCCTCCGCCGCAGCAAGCCATTTTGCAAACAGCGCAAACGGATCGTCGTCAACCGGCTCGCCGCCGAGCCTGACATCGCCCAGACGCTCAACGTTCTTCTCAGCCATCGCTCATTATCTCCTGATCGGCCCGTTCGCGCCATGAGATAGTCGTTTCGGTGCCATTCGCAAAAGTGCGTCTTTTCAGCTTCGAGTCTTGCCGCGAAGATGGCGGGCACACCCTTTGAATGGCATTCTTCTCAACCCATATGACCGACATGTGAACCAATGGGCCGTCATTGACCGGCCGATCGATATCCATCTGAACAAGGACGAAGAGCGCGATGCGCGATCCCTACTCCGTACTCGGTGTTTCGAAATCGGCGAGTGAGAAGGAGATCAAATCCGCTTTCCGTAAGCTCGCCAAGAAGTATCACCCGGACGCCCATCCCGACGACAAGACAGCGGCGTCCCGGTTCAACGAAGCCAATCAGGCTTATGAAATTCTCGGCGACAAGGAAAAGCGCGGCCAGTTCGATCGCGGCGAGATCGACGCTGACGGCAAGCCGAAATTCCAGGGTTTCGGCGGCGGCGGATTTGGCGGCGGCGCGAGCCCTTTCGGCTCGCGCACGAGACCAGGTGCCGACCAGAGCGGATTCGACTTCTCGTCGTCTCGCGGCGCGGGCTCGCAGTTCGACGCCGAAACGATCTTCTCCGACTTCTTCTCATCGGCCTTCGGCGGCGCGGGCGGCGCAAAGCGTCCCGGCGCGGGGCCGGGTGCGGGCCCTGCCGGCGGCGGATTTTCGGCTGCGCGCGAAGCATCCCGCAAGGGAGCGGACATCGAAGCCTCGCTGACGGTCTCGCTCGAGGACGTCGTTGCCGACAAGAAGATCGAGGTCGAATTTTCGAGCGGCAAGCGGCTGGCGATCAAGCTTCCCGACGGTGTCGAGGACGGCCAGCAGATCCGGCTTCGCGGCCAGGGTCAGCCGGCGCCCGGCCCCCACGGCCAGTCGGGCGACGCACTCGTTCGCATCAAGATCCTGCCGCACGAGCGCTTCCGCATCGATGGACGTGACCTTCGCGCCGATGTCTCGGTGCCCCTCCAGACGGCAGTCACTGGCGGTAAGGTCGGCGTCGATACGCTGGAAGGCAGGGTCAACCTCACGATCCCTGCCTGGACCGATTCGGGCCGCACCTTCCGGCTCAAGGGCAAGGGCCTGACGACGAAGATCGGCACGCGGAACGATCTCCTGATCACCACGCGAATTGCTTTGCCGGGCAAGGACGATCCCCTCCGCGAGGTTCTGGAACGCGAGTTTTCCAAGGAACCGATGGCGGAATAACCCGCCCGCATGGCTTTCTCGACGAAGCCGGTGCTTTCAACGTTCGAAACCTGAACAGGCTGCATGAGCGAGCTTTGCTCCACCATGCGGCCTGACCGGCCATCGAGACAGTCTGGCTTTACCTTCAGGCTAGCCAAACCTCGCGCACCTCTTCGAAACAGTTGCAATAAACGGTGTACGCCCCATTCGCCGCCGTTTCTTGAAGGGCTAGCGGGCCTGTGCCATACCCTCCCCAACAACCGATAGACGATCCTGCGATGGTGCGCGGGCAAGGAGAGGCGTAATGACCCAGATGACCGGTCTCATGAGTGGTAAGCGAGGCTTGATCATGGGCATCGCCAACAACCGGTCGATCGCTTACGGAATTGCGAAGGCGCTCGCCGAACAGGGCGCCGAAATTGCCCTCACCTATCAGAACGATGCGCTGAAGAAGCGCGTGGAACCGCTTGCCTCCGAACTCGGCGCTTATGTCGCCGGCCATTGCGATGTCGGCGACGACGAAAGCGTCGACGCGATCTTCGATCATCTTTCGGAAAAATGGGGCAAGATCGACTTCTTCGTCCACGCCGTCGCCTATTCGAACAAGGCTGAACTGACCGGCCGCTACATCCATACGAGCCGTTCGAACTTCCTTTCGACCATGGATATCTCGGTCTATTCGTTCACCTCGCTCGCCGCGCGCGCGCAGAGGCTGATGAGCGATGGCGGCTCCATGCTGACGCTGACCTATTACGGCGCCGAGAAGGTGATGCCGCATTATAACGTGATGGGCGTCGCGAAAGCCGCATTGGAAGCCTCGGTGCGCTATCTGGCGGTCGATCTCGGCAATCAGAAGATCCGGGTCAACGCGATTTCCGCAGGCCCTATCAAGACGCTGGCAGCCTCCGGCATCGGCGATTTCCGCTATATCCTGAAGTGGAACGAGTACAACTCGCCGCTGAAGCGCACGGTCACGACCGAAGAGGTTGGCCAGTCGGCGCTCTATCTGCTTTCCGACATGTCGAAAGGCGTGACGGGCGAGGTCCACCATGTCGATTCGGGTTATCACACGGTTGGCATGAAGGCGGTCGACGCGCCGGACATCTCGGTCGTCAAGGACGAGTAGAGACAAGACCTTTTGGCGTTTAAAGGCGCTCACTGCAACGAGACCAGGGCACCCGCGAGCGATGATCGTCGAGAATGTCTACTTCTGCCGCCACGGGCAGACGGACTATAATGCCGAAGAGCGCCTTCAGGGGCGCCGCGATATACCGCTGAACGAGCTTGGACGGGTGCAGGCGAAACGAAACGGCACCTATTTCCGCAATATCCTCGGCGCTGGCGCCAGCGAATATCGATTTATCGCCTCCCCCCTCGGACGAGCTCAGGAAACGACGCGGATCATTCGGAACGAACTTCGTCTTGATGTGGACGATTTCGAAACCGACGAGCGGCTTGTCGAAGTCAGCTATGGCGACTGGGAGGGATCGACGCTGGAGGAGGTCGGCGAGAGCGACCCTAAGGCGATCGAAGACCGGGACGCCGACAAATGGAATTATCGCTGTCCCGGCGCGACGGCAGAGTCCTATGCCGAACTACTTGTTCGCATCCGCCCGCTTCTCGCCGAACTGACGCCCAAGACGATCCTGGTCTCCCATGGCGGGGTCAGCCGCGCCGTCCTGCGGGAATATGGAAAGCTGTCCGAGCAGGACGCGGCGATGACGATCGTACCACAGGATCGCATCCTGACCTTCGACCGCTACGGAACACGCTGGCTTTGATATGGACATCCGATGGATCGCTTCGCGATGTCGGATTTCCATAATTTTCAAGCGCATTGCTAGCATGAAAACGAGGCCCGACTTCTTCAGCCGGGCGTCGTGGGATACCGCCGGACGAATGAATTGATCCTTTGGGTCAATTCACGCCCGGCGATCGGCTCAAACGCCGCTCGGGCTGCCGAAGGCACATGAAACCGATGGTTTCAAAGATTCGTCGGCATGAGAGCAGCGCGTCATGCGCGTTTAATCAGGCCGAGAACGGATAGACGTTGTGGCCGCTGGCTTCGTCGTAGATCACATGCACCGGCATGCCGGGCGCGATCGCGCCATAGTCGAAATTCTTCGGCAAATCATAGGTCCGGCCGTCGGAGAGCTGCAACTGCTCGGACTCTTCGTTGACTTCCAGAACGAAACCGTCCGTCTCGATCGCGCTGGCCGGAATGGTCATTGCGACACACAGGAACGAACTTGCGAAAAAAGCGACGATACGTCGTGACATGAACCCACCTCTTCAACACTTCGAGCGCAAGGCGCCCCAATCGTTCGCCAGACGAAAGACCCGATCGGCAAACGCCTGCCTCATTGGACTTTCGCAAGTGAAGCAAGACCTCGGAATATCCCCATATTCATCGGTCTCGCCGGCCTTGCCAGTGCTAGCGCCACTGATCGTCAGATGGGGGTGCGATTATGGCATTTCCGCGTATGGCACCGTGACGAATTCGTGAGTCCCGTTTGACGCTGACGGGCACCCTGCCATAGACGGGCTGTTCAACATGCGCCAAGCGCTTGGCGCACCGGGATTTCGGATCGCATTAACCATGTCGCATAATACCTTCGGGCACCTTTTCCGCGTCACGACCTGGGGCGAAAGTCACGGCCCCGCGATCGGCGCCACGATCGACGGCTGCCCGCCCGGACTGCGGTTCACACTTCTTGACATCCAGAACGAGCTCGACCGCCGGCGCCCGGGCTCCTCGCGCTTCGTCACCCAGCGCCGCGAGCCGGACGAAGTCTCGGTGCTTTCGGGCGTCATCGCCGACGAGGCCGATCCGGACGTCATGATCTCCACCGGCACGCCCATCGCGCTCCACATCGACAATGTCGATCAGCGCTCGAAGGATTATGGCGATATCGCCAAGCAGTACCGGCCGGGCCATGCCGATTACGCCTATGATGTGAAATACGGTCTGCGCGATTTTCGCGGCGGGGGGCGCTCTTCGGCCCGCGAGACGGCGATGCGCGTTGCGGCCGGCGCCATTGCGCGCAAGATCGTGCCGCAGATGAAGGTACGCGGCGCCATCGTCCAGATCGGCGACAGGAAGATCAACCGCGATGCCTGGGACTGGTCCGTCATCGAACGCGAGGACAATCCGTTCTTTACGCCCGATGCCGGCTCGATCCCGGTCTTCGAGGACTATCTCGACGAGATGCGCAAGAGACATGACAGCGTCGGCGCCATCATCGAGGTCGTCGCCGAAAACGTCCCGGCGGGGCTCGGTGCGCCGCTCTATGCCAAGCTCGATACGGATATCGCGGCAGGCCTCATGTCGATCAACGCGGTCAAGGGTGTCGAGATCGGCGACGGGTTCGCCTCTGCTTCGCTTTGTGGCACCGAGAACGCGGATGAGATGCGCATGGGGCCCGACGGAACGCCCGTGTTTGAGGCCAATCACGCCGGCGGCATCCTGGGCGGCATTTCCACGGGCGCACCGATCATCGCGCGTTTTGCCGTGAAACCCACCTCCTCGATCCTCACACCGCGGCGGTCGATCGACCGGGACGGCAATGAGATCGAGGTCGTCACCAAGGGGCGTCACGACCCTTGCGTCGGTATTCGCGCCGTGCCGATCGGCGAGGCGATGGTCGCTTGCGCCATCGCCGACCACTTTCTGAGGCATCGCGGCCAGACCGGCCGCATCTGACAGGGCGCGTCCGACAGGATGCCAAGCCTGATCCGCCCTATCCGACCTGATTCACCACACGCCCTGAAAGACGCGCGGCGCTTCTGGCGAACGTGCTAGAAATCCCACAGATTTGGCGAAACCGCTGCGGATACGGCCGGCCGCCAAGCAAATGGCGCAATGTGCCTCTTGATGTGGCACCACGATCATGTGGGGCCACGAGCACCCTGCACCCGCGGTAACAGGACTTCGGAGACGACGATGACGCGACGGTATTTCGGCACGGACGGCATTCGCGGAAAAGCCAACCGCTTTCCGATGACGCCGGAGATCGCGCTGAAGGTGGGCATGGCCGCCGGCCTCGTCTTCCACCGCGGCAATCATCGCCACCGCGTCGTCATCGGCAAGGATACGCGCCGCTCCTCCTACATGCTGGAAAATGCCATGGTGGCCGGCTTCACCGCCGCCGGAATGGACGTGTTCCTGCTCGGCCCCATGCCGACGCCGGCCGTCGCCATGCTGACGCGTTCGCTGCGGGCCGATATCGGCGTGATGATCTCGGCCTCACACAACCCGTTCGAAGACAACGGCATCAAGCTGTTCGGCCCGGACGGCTACAAGCTTTCCGATCAGATCGAGGCGCAGATCGAGGCGCTGCTCGACCAGGACCTCACGAACCGCATGCCGACCGGCGCGGGCATGGGCCGGGCGACCCGTATCGACGGCGTGCACGACCGCTATATCGAGTTCGCCAAGCGCACCCTGCCGCGCGAAATTTCCTTCGACGGCCTGCGCATCGCGATCGACTGCGCCAATGGCGCCGGTTACGACGTCGCACCGAAAGTTCTCTGGGAACTCGGCGGCGACGTCGTCGAGATCGGTACGGACCCCGACGGCACGAACATCAACCGCGACTGCGGCTCTACCTCGCCGAACGCCCTCATTGCCAAGGTTAAGGAAGTGCGGGCCGATATCGGCATCGCCCTCGACGGTGACGCGGACCGCGTCCTCATCGTCGACGAACGGGGCGAGATCGTCGACGGAGACCAGCTGATGGCGGTGATCGCCGAAAGCTGGAACGACGACGGACGACTCGCTGCGGGCGGCATTGTCGCCACCATCATGTCAAATCTCGGCCTCGAACGCTTCCTCGAAGCCCAGAACCTGCTGCTTGCGCGCACCAAGGTCGGCGATCGCTATGTCGTCGAGCATATGCGCGAACACGGCTACAATGTCGGCGGCGAACAGTCTGGCCATATCGTCCTGTCGGATTACGGCACGACCGGCGACGGCCTGATTTCGGCCCTGCAGGTCATGGCCGTGGTCAAACATCGGGGCGGACGCGTCTCGGAGGTGTGCCGGCGCTTCGAGCCCGTGCCCCAGTTCTTGAAGAATGTACGCTTCGGCAGCGGAACGCCTCTGGAAAAGGACGAGGTCAAGACCGTCATCGAGACCGGCCGCTCGCGCCTCGGCAATTCCGGCCGTCTGGTCATCCGCCCGTCCGGCACCGAGCCGTTGATCCGCGTCATGGCGGAAGGGGACGATCCGCAGATGGTCGAAGAAGTCGTCGACGACATCTGCGACGCGCTCCGATCCGTGGCGGCCTGAACGGCGGTTGAGCCATCCTTCAGCCGAGAATTGGCCCAAGGGTCAATTCAGCTGCTCGGCAGTATAAAGCGTCTTCAGTCGATGAACCGGGTTTCCAGTGCCGCGAGTTGCCGCGTCATCTGGACGAACCGATCGCGCAGCCGGGCCTCGAGCCCGGCGGCGAAGTGCGGATACTCCTCCAGAAGCCGCCTGAAATGCGCACGGCCGATCCGTAAAAGATCGCATTGCGTCTCGGCACGAGCCGTCGCCGGTCGGCGCGTGTCGGTGATCAGCGCCATTTCGCCCAGCAAGGTTCCGGGGCCATAAGCGCCGACGATCCTCGGATCGTCCGGCTTGCCGGTGGACAGAACGACCGTGCCGTCCGCGACGACGAAGCCGGCATCGGCGATCGCCGCCTCGCGAAAGATCGTATCGCCTTCGGGAAAGCGCCTGTGTTCGGCACCGAACGCAAGCAGGCGCAGGGCGTCGTCGTCGAGATCGTCGAACAGGGTCACGCTGCGAAGGATCGCGATATCGCTTTTGAGGCTCACCGCCGATCCTCCCTATCGCGGATGTCAGGGAACCAGCTTGTAGCCACCCGACTCCGTGACGAGCAACCGTGCATTGGACGGGTCGGGCTCGATCTTCTGGCGCAGACGATAGACATGGGTCTCCAGCGTATGGGTCGTAACACCGGAATTGTAGCCCCAGACCTCTTCGAGCAGAACGTCGCGCGTGATGACACCCCGATCCGCCCTGTAGAGAAAGCGGATGATCGCAGTCTCCTTCTCGGTCAACCGGATCTTCGTGCCCTTCTCGTCGACGAGCAGCTTCTGGCTCGGCTTGAAGACGTAAGGCCCGATCTGGAAGGTCGCGTCCTCGCTCTGCTCGTGCTGGCGCAGCTGGGCGCGAATGCGCGCAAGCAGGACGGCGAAGCGGAACGGCTTGGTCACATAATCGTTCGCGCCGGCCTCGAGCCCGAGGATCGTGTCCGCGTCCGCATCCTGCCCGGTAAGGATGATGATCGGAGACTTGAATCCGCCCTTGCGCAGGAGCTTCACCGCCTCGCGGCCATCCATGTCCGGCAGACCGATATCGATGACCAGAAGGTCGATCACGCCGGCGCGAGCGGCCTGTATGCCCTTGGTGGCGGAGGCTTCCTGGCTAACGCTGAATTCCTCATGCAAGGCCAATTGCTCTGCGAGGGTTTGCCGCAGGTCGTCGTCATCGTCTACGATGAGAATGGTACGCTGATTCATGCGTCTTTCATCAAGGCTGTCTCGGGCCGAACGTCGTCCCGATGGTCAAACTCTCATGTCACATAGATATATACTCGTGCTTGACAAACGAAATCGACACGCGCGTAAAAAACAGTATGTCGCTGATTGCCCGTCGTTCGCCACTTTCCCCTCAACGCGGTATTCTTGCTGCCGGGCCTTACAGAATACAATGCGCGCTGGGCCGATCATCCACGACAATTTTCAAGCGGGAGGGTGATGGCGCAACACCGGTCGCCCAAATGGCCCTTCTTTCGGCGCGGCATCGGCATTGGCGGATGCCAAGGCCACGGACCGTCTTGCCGATCCAGCCGATACGAACCACCGATGGCTGGTGCGACGCGGCGCGCCATGCCGCCTATAATCGACCGGTCCGCCTGCCATTTCCCGCCAGCACAGAATCGATGGCCCGCAAGGATAGGCTCTACGATTTCGTCGTGATCCTCGACTGGAACATCCGCTCGCGCATACGCCATCGCGGCAGCGCCATCTTCTTTCATATCGCAAAGCCCGGCTATCCGCCGACGGAAGGCTGTATCGCGATCGCTCCCCGGGACATGACGAAGATCGCGCCTCTCCTCAGGTCCGGACGCAGACTTAAGGTCGAGCGATAGATAGCGGCTTTGTGTGCCAGCCGACCGACGACCGTGGCGCTCGTCCTGTCCGAACCGGATCTTCTCTGGCGCGTTATCTCGTCAGGTCGAGTTATTCCCTTAGATATTGCGGCCAAGAATGACGAGGAGCGACATTTCCATGGATCGCAGCGAAAACACCGACAAACCGACCATCGAGCCCTATGATCACCCCGCCGGCGGTTGGGGATCGGTCAAATCGCTCGTCGACAAATCTGCTCAGGAAGGCCTGCTGACTTCCACCGTCTGGGCGACGCTGGAACGGCAGAACAAGACCGGCGGCTATCAGTGCGTCTCCTGTTCCTGGGGCAAGCCCGCCGAACCGAGGGCGTTCGAATATTGCGAGAACGGCGTCAAGGCGACGCTTTGGGAAATCACGCCGAAACGCTGCGATCGCGAGTTCTTCAGGACCCACACGGTCTCCGAACTCCTCGAATGGACGGATCACGATCTCGAAAAGCAGGGCCGGCTGACGACGCCGCTCAAATATGATGCGACACTCGATCAGTATATCCCGGTCAAATGGGAAACCGCATTCAAGGAAATCGGCGCGGAGCTCAACGACATGGACCCGAAGTCCGTCGTCTTCTACGTCTCGGGCCGCGCCTCCCTCGAAACCTCCCACATGTGGCAGCTCTTCGCCCGCATCTATGGCTCGAACAATCTGCCGGACTCTTCGAACATGTGCCACGAGTCGACCTCGGTCGGCCTTCCCGAATCCATCGGCTCGCCCGTGGGCACGGTGACGCTCGAAGACTTCGACGCCTGCGACATGATGTTCTTCTTCGGGCACAACACCGGCACCAATGCACCGCGTCTGCTTCACTGGGTTCAGGAAGCGCGCAAGCGCGGCGCGCCGGTGATCACGTTCAATCCGCTTCAGGAACGCGGGCTGGTGCGGTTCAAAAGCCCGCAGCATCCGCTGGAAATGCTCTCGCCCGACGAGGGCACGAAGATGTCCAGCGATTATTATCAGCTCAAGGGCGGCGGCGACATCGCGGCGATGACAGGCATCGCCAAGGCCGTCTTCGCCATTGACGATGCGGCCAAGAACACCGGCAAACCGCGCGCCCTCGATTCCGGGTTCATCGAAGAACACTGCCATGGATTTGAAGCTTTCGAGACATATGTCAGGGATGCCGACTGGGGTGACATCGAGCGCTGCTCGGGACTGACACGCGCGGACCTCGAGCACGCCGGACGGGTCTATTCCAAGGCTGAACGGGTCATCGGCAATTACGGCATGGGCCTCACCCAGCACCGGCACGGCATCGAAAACGTCCATATGCTGTGCAACCTGCTTCTCATGCGCGGCATGATGGGAAAGAAAGGTGCTGGCATCTCGCCGATCCGCGGCCATTCCAACGTCCAGGGCCAGCGCACCGTCGGCATCACGGAAAAGCCGGACCTGATCCCGGTCGAGAAATTCGAGAGCTTCTACGACTTCACCGTGCCGAAGGAAAAAGGCCTCGATACGGTCGAAGCCTGCGAGGGTATTCTCGACGGATCGGTGAGAGGCTTCGTCTGCCTCGGCGGCAACTTCTCCCGCGCCGTGCCGGAGACGGCCGCCATCGAGAAGGCCTGGCGCAACATGCGCCTCAACGTGCAGATCTCCACCAAGCTCAACCGAAACCATCTGCTCGCCGCGAAGAACACCTATATCCTGCCCTGCCTCGGGCGGATCGAGCGCGATACCCAGAACGGCGTCGACCAGACCGTTTCGATCGAGGACTCCACGGCCTGTATCCACGCTTCGTTCGGCAAGACCGAGCCGGCTTCCAAGGAGCTTCTCTCCGAAGCGAAGATCACCGCCGAACTCGCCAAGGCGACCATTGCCGGCAAGTCCAGCGTGCCATGGGATGAGTGGGTCGCCGACTATTCCAAGGTGCGCGACGCCATCGAGCGGGCCTATCCAGACGACTTCCACCAGTTCAACGAGCGTTTCCGCCAGCCGGGCGGCTTCCACCGCGATATCGGTGCATCGAAGCGCGAATGGCGGACCGAAAATGGCAAGGCGAACTTCTTGACGCCGGAGAGTTTCGACGTGGATCCGGACATCGACACCTCGTCGCCGGATGTCTTCAAGCTGATGACCGTTCGCTCCAACGATCAGTTCAACACATCTGTCTATGGCTATGACGACCGCCTGCGAGGGGTCCATGGCACCCGCATGATCATCCTGATGAACGCCCAGGACATGAAGCGGCTGGGCATCACCGATGACGACAGGATCGATATCGAGACTGTGGCCGATGACGGCGTTTCGCGAAAGGTGGAAGATTATCGGGTGCATGCCTGGAGCATTCCAGCTGGCGATTGTGCCGGTTACTTCCCGGAGCTGAACGCGCTTATCCCGCTCTGGCATCATTCGCGTCGAGCGCATGTGCCGGCTGCGAAATCGATCCCGGTGAAGATCACCAAGCGGCCGGCGGCCTGATACCGGCGGACATATGAAGGCATCGCTTTCGGGTGTCCGCGGCAAGCCAGAGCGGCGGCCGATCCCGTTGCTGGACGTGGATCGGCCCGAAGGGTCAATCCCGTCGTAAAGCGGTACAAGCCCGACCACGCCACACCCGATTTCGACAAGCCCGTATCCGGCCTCGGATGCGGGCTTTTTCATGCCGACAGCCGAGAGCTAAAAAATCCGTTAGCGGCGCGCACGCAAAGCATCGCAGCCAGCGCATGGGTGCTTTCGATTGATGCGCCTTCTCCTTCCTGCGCCGGATCATCATGTTGCATTGCAGCAAGAGAGGGAAAACCATGACCGGCAATCAGCGTCCATCCATCCTGAAACGCATCATCCGCGGCTTCGAAAGCGTCTCGCGCGAGCATGCGCTGCGTGCCGAGCGTCTTGAGCAGATGCGCGCGCGGCACGGCAAATAAGGCTCCTGCGATCGGCGTTGTGCCCGGCCCCGGAGCCGGCCGACGCCGCTGGCGCAAATCTTGCGATGGCCGCGTCCAGAGCCTTGCACTCAGCGCATCGAAGACTTCGCTTAGCGGCAGTTCTCAACCGCCTCTAAAGCGCCTAAATATAAATCAACAAAATGGAGATATTCAGAATGACCGGACAGCCCAAGACAATCCGTAATCGCCTCGGTTCCTTCTTCATGGAACTTGCCAACGCATCGAGCATCGCAGCCCCCCGCCAGTCCCGCACCCTGCGCGAAAAGCGCCCGCGCTGACTGCCTGTTCGATCGCCTGGATCGATCGACGACGCATCGAACACAACGACCTCAAACCGAAAGGTTCAGACCATGACCCAATCCTTAGGCTCTCGCCTCCGCTCCTTTTTCTCCGAGCTTGCCCGTGAAGCCGGCAATCGCAGCCCGCGCCTCGAACAGTCGCTCCGCGAACAGTCACAGTCGCGCTCCCGCACCGTTGAGTGATCTTCGAGCCGCGCGGCGGACGGGCTGGGAAACCTGCCTTGAGACAGACATCCCGATGACGGGCTCACGACACTGAAAGACCGCAGCAAGCCTTGCGCTTCCTGCGGTCTTCTTCATTGGCCCTTCCGAATTGTCCGGGAAGACCGGCGCCGATCTCAGGTGAAGATCACATAGGTCGAGGCAACGACCGCCACCACGGCGATGCCAACGGGCCAGGCAAGATTCCACGGGTTCATCTCCACCGCCCCGCTTTCGAAGGCGATATAATCGTTCTCGCGCGGCTTCATCTTCCCGATCACCAGCATGATGATGACGTTGAGGACGAAGAGGATCGCCATCACGTGCAGGAAGTGCGGATAGTTGTCCTCGCCGATGATGAACTTCAGTCCGAACTGGCTGAGCATGTAGAGGATGACGCCCGAGGCAAGAGCGATCTTGGCCGCGATGGGCGGCACGCGCTTGGTAAAGATGCCGACGAGAATGATCGTCAGGATCGGGATCGAGTAGCAGCCGTTTACCTCCTGCAGATAACCGAACAGCCCCTGCGGCGCATTGGCGATGAAAGGTGCGATCGTCATCGCGGCGATGGCGAGCACGATACCGAAATACTTGCCGGCCTGGACCACCTGCCGGTCGCTCGCATCGGTCTTGATGTATTGCCGGTAGATGTCGATGCCGAAGAGCGTCACCGAGGAGTTCAGCGCCGAGTTGAACGAGGACAGGATCGCGCCGAAAAGCACGGCCGCGAAGAAGCCGACGAGATAGAAGGGCAGCACTTCCGTCACCAGTCGGGGATAGGCCTGATCCGGCGTATCGAGATCGGGGAAGAGGTGGAAGGCGATGATGCCCGGCAGGACGACGATGATAGGCCCGAGGATCTTGAAGACCGCTGCGTAAAGAAGGCCCTTCTGCCCCTCTTTCAGATTTTTCGCGCCGAGGGCGCGCTGGATGATCGCCTGATTGGTGCCCCAGTAGAACAGCTGCACCAGCATCATGCCGGTGAAGATCGTCGCGAAGGGAATGGAGGAATCCGGGCCGCCGATCGCATCGAATTTTTCCGGATGCTCGGTCCAGAGTGTCGACAGACCTTCAGTGATCGAGCCGTCGCCGACGACCAGTAGCCCGAAGATCGGAACCAGAAGCCCGCCGGTGAAGAGGCCCAAGGCGTTGATCGTATCGGACACCGCGACAGCTTTCAGGCCGCCGAAAATCGCGTAGATAGAACCGATGATGCCGATTGCCCAAACCGTGATCCACAGAGCGGCGGTTTCGCCGACGCCGAGAAGCTGTGGAACCTCGAACATGGTCGAGAGCGCGAGAGCGCCCGAATAAAGCACGATGGGCAGAAGCACGACGACGTAGCCGGCCAGAAATAGCGCCGAGACGATGGTCTTCGTGGTATTGTCGTAGCGGTCTTCGAGGAAGGACGGGATCGTCGCGATGCCGCCGTAGAGATAGCGCGGCAGGAGCACCAGCGCGGTCACGACCATGGCGATCGCGGCGAGCGTTTCCCATGCCATGACGAGAATGCCATCCGAGAAGGCCTGGCCGTTGAGGCCGACGATCTGCTCGGTGGAGAGGTTCGTCAAAAGCAGCGATCCGCAGATGACCGGCGCGGTCAGCGAACGGCCACCCAGGAAATAGCCGTCGGAATCGTTTTCGTCGGTGCCTCTTGTCCAGACATAGGACAGGATGCCGACGATCGCGGTAAAACCGAGAAAGACCAGTATGTTGAGCGCGCCCATGTTTCCTCCCAGAGCACTGATGGAACGAGCGCGCCGCCACGCCCGAATTCTGATGATTCGTGGCGGGAGCGTTCTCGCCCTTCGATAGATACGTCAACCTGCGCGGAAAGCCATCGCAAAGACCTGCGATCAAGAAGCGATCCGCCGATCGAACCGGACCCGGCCCGCACGCAAAGGCCGCAGGCCCGACAAGGCGCGGCGTTCGCGTCGCTTCGACTTTGCTGTTTGCAGAATGCGTCCAGTCGACTAAGCCCGAACCCATGACCTTCCGCGCGACCATCCTGACCCTTTATCCGGACATGTTTCCCGGCCCCCTTGGCCTTTCGCTCGCGGGCCGGGCGCTGGAGCGCGGCGACTGGTCGCTGGAAGCGAGACAAATCCGCGAATTCGGGCGCGGGCGGCATCGTGCGGTCGACGATACGCCCGCCGGCGGCGGCGCGGGCATGGTCATGCGCGCGGATGTCGTTGCCGATGCGATCGATGCGGCAAGCGATGACAGTGACACGCGCCCTCGCCTGATGATGAGCCCACGTGGTCGCACTCTGACGCAATCTCTCGTGCGCGAGCTTGCGGAAGGCGAAGGCGCACTGATTTTATGCGGCCGCTTCGAAGGCGTCGACGAGCGCGTGATCGAGGCGCGCAATCTGACCGAGGTTTCGATCGGCGACTACGTGTTGTCAGGCGGCGAAATGGCAGCCCTTACCCTTCTCGATGCGGTCGTCCGGCTCCTGCCCGGCGTCATGGGCAACCAGCAGTCCGGCACCCATGAAAGCTTCGAAGGCGGGCTCTTGGAGCATCCCCACTATACCCGCCCCTCCGAATGGGAGGGCCGCGCGATACCAACGGTGCTGACCTCCGGCGATCATGGCGCGGTCGAGAAATGGCGCCGCGCCGAGGCCGAACGCATCACCCGAGAGCGGCGACCCGACCTTCTGGAAAGCGGAAAGAGCTGAAACCAGCCGGTTTCAAGCCGTCTCCCCGTCCTCGTCTTGCGAGTTAGCTTTCTGCTCGTCAACCTTCGCCTTTTTCTGCTTCTTGGCGTCGAACAGCACCTTGTAGGTGCCATACATGCCGATGGCACAGATCGATCCCGAGATTCCGATGATCGCCCAGATCGAGTGGACGTCGAGAAAATGGGTCAGCGCCTTTCCGAAGTAATAGGCCGAAAGCCCATAGGCGGCCGTCCACAAGGCGGCCGAGATGGCGTTGTAGAGCAGGAACTGTAGCCAGTTCATGTGCATCATTCCCGCGACAAAGCCATTCAGCTGGCGCAGGATGAAGACGAAGCGGGCGATCAGGACGATGATGAAGCCGTAGGACTGAAATTTCTCCTCGACCATTTTCAGCTTGTCTTCGTCGAAGCCGACCTTGTCGCCCCACTTCAAGATGGCCGCTCGTCCGTAGCGCCGTCCAATGAAATAGCCGATATTGTCGCCGAGGACCGAACCCAGGAACGCGGAGCCAAGCACCAGCAGGATGTTCATCTTGCCGCTGCTTGCCAGCATGCCCGCCGCCACGACGAGGCTCTCGCCCGGCAGCGGCAGAGCGAGCGACTCGAAAAGTACGACCACGACGATGAAACCGTAACCGTACTCGGTCAGGAATTCGGTCAACGACCACGCTCCAGAAGCGCGACCGCCTCCACATGATGGGACCAGAGAAACTGATCGATCGGTGTCACCGATTTCAGCTGGTAACCACCATCGATGAGGATGCGCAGATCGCGGCCGAGCGTCTGCGGATTGCAGGAGACGGCTGCGACACGCTTCACGGTCGATGCGGCGAGCGCACTCGCGACACCCTCGGCACCGGCGCGCGGTGGATCGAAGACGACGCCGTCGTAAGGTTTCAGGTCTTTCACGGTCATCGGACGGCGGTAGAGATCCCGCCGCTCATGGGTGATTGGCTTCAGGCCGGACTCCTGCCGGGACGCTGCATCAAGGGCTGCAAGCGCGCCCGCCTCACCCTCGACAGCATGGACCTTCGCGCCCCTCGCAAGGCGCAGTGTGAAAGCCCCGGACCCGGCGAAGAGATCGGCGACGCGTTTCGCCTTGGCGAGATGGCTGAGAACCAGCTCGGCCATATGGTCCTCGGCTGCCGCCACCGCTTGGAGAAAGCCTCCGGGCGGCGGCTCGACGGCGATTCCGCCAAAGAAAACCTGGGGCGGCCGGGCCTTGACCAGAACCTCGCCATTCGACGTCAGTCGCGCGAATTTGGACGCGAGCGCATGGGCCACCGCCTGTCGATGACGCTCCTCGGAGAGTTTGGCGGCATCGCTCGCAGCGATATCGAGCCCGGTATCGGTCTGGGTCACCGTCAGCTTCAGCGGCGCCTTGCGGTCGATCAGGATCGTTGCAAGCTTTTCGAGGGCGGGAAGCGCCGCAACGATCCCCGGCATCGCGACCGGACACGGACCGATCGATACGACGCGGTCCGAATGAGCTTCATGAAAGCCAAGCTGCGCGTTGGTACCGGCGCGAACCGCCGTCAGCGTCACGCGCCGACGCGTGCCCGGCGCGCAGGTCACCAGCGGCGCGACCTCCGCCTCGATCCCGTGGCGCGACAATGCCTCGACGACGATTCCGCGTTTGTATTCGGCATAAAAGCCCGGCGAGGCATGTTGAAGCTCGCAGCCCCCGCACTGGCCAAAATGCGGACAGGGCGAGCTCACGCGCTCGCTCGACGCCGTCAGGATTTCCAGTGGCGTTCCGCGCTTCTCTCCATCGAAGAGATCGGCGCGGACCACCTCGCCGGGCAGCGTGAATGGCACGAACAGCTGGCCATTCCCCGTCTCGGCAATGCCGTCGCCCTGGGCGCCGAGCCGATCGATCGTCACCTCACGGCTCATGCCGTCTCCCCGCTCTTGGTCGCCGCAAGCAGGAATTCCCGGTTGCCGTCGCCCCCTTCGATCGGCGAGGCGATGAGCCCGTCGACCCTCCATCCGGGCTGTTCTGCGAGCCAGTCGGCAACGCTCTGGGCAACGGCCCCGGCGGTCCCCGGCGCCTTCAGAAGCCCGCCTTTGCCGATCGCTTCCCGGCCTGCCTCGAATTGGGGTTTCACGAGAAACAGTCCGCGCGCCGCCTCGCCCGCAATTTCCAGGGCTGGCGGCAAGGCCAGAGTGAGCGAAATGAAACTGACATCGGCGACAATGAGGCTTGGGATATGCCCCTCGAGGTCGTCTTCCGAAAGATCGCGCGCGTTGAGACCCTCGATCACCGTCAGACGGGGCTCATCATGCAAGCTCTCATGCATCTGGTCGTGGCCGACGTCCACCGCGACCACATGGGCCGCACCCCTCTCCAGAAGCACCTGGCTGAAACCACCGGTCGAGGCCCCGATATCGAGGCATTCGATGCCGGCTGGATCGATGGTGAAGGCGTCGAGCCCGGCAATCAGCTTCAGCGCGGCACGCGAGACGTAAGCCGCCGCCGGATCGTCGACGGCGATCTCGGCCTCGGCGGCAACCATCAGCGACGCCTTGCGCGCCGGCCTGCCATCGACCGTCACCCCGCCGCGCTTGATGGCGTCGAGCGCGCGCGAGCGCGTCGGCATCAGCCCCCGGGCGACGAGCGCCTGATCGAGACGTTGACTTGCACCGGTGGCAGCGGCCGGCGGATCGGAAGGGGGCGAATCGGATGTGATCATTGGGCCGAATGTGAGCCGGCGAAGGGCAAGGCGCAAGCGCGGCCCTTCGAAACTCGCTTGCGAGATGCGTTTATATCGTACCCAGCTGATCAGGCCGGGTACAGTATCGAAGCCCGCGCGGCGCAGACACGTTGTTTAAATCCGTTATCGCAAAGCGATCAAACGGATTTCGTATGAGAGCCGTCCGAGAGCCTATCCATGGCCTGTCACAAGGACTTCGGCCCGACCGCACGACGAGACCTCGGAGCAAAGGTCGTGCCACTCACAACCGAGGCAAGCTTTGCGAACGCTCCCCGCCTGAAAGAGGGAACGCGCCGTGGCCAACCACTCGGCATCGATTGCGATGGTCCTCCCGATCCGCAAGTCGCGGGCCACGACTTCGCTCAAATTCCGCAGGGCCACCCTGTCGCGCTCCGCGACACTTTCCCGAAAGCAATGGGCATCGCCATCGCCGAGAAGCGGTGCGCAGATATCATCGGGTCCCTCGATGATTTCGACCGCTTCCCCGAGGTTCAGGCGCTTTGCGATCTGGTTGTAATTCTGAACGAAGCGCTCGGAATAGCCCTTCCCCACATAGGTGAGGATGCACAGAAGATGGTGGCCGCGCAGGCGAACAGTCACGTTGAAGTCGGCCGATTACGCGCGCTTCGCGGCCTCGCTTTCCTCGCGGCCGAGCGCGCGGAAGACCGTGGAGACGATGCCCGCCTTGTCGAGCCCGGCATCGGCATTCATCTTCGTGGGTACCCCATGATCGGCAAAGGTGTCGGGCATGACGATCGGGCGGATTTTCAGCCCAGCGTCGAGCAGTCCGGTGCTGGCGAGATGCTGGAGCACCTGCGCGGCAAAGCCCCCGCTGGAGCCCTCCTCCACCGTGATCAGAACCTCGTGGTTCTTGGCGAGCCGCTCGATCAGATCCGTGTCGAGTGGCTTTGCGAACCGCGCATCGGCAACACTCGTCGAAAGGCCGTAACCATCGAGTTCCTCGGCGGCCTCAAGCGAATCGCCAAGCCGCGTGCCGAAGGAAAGGATCGCGATCTTCGAGCCTTCCTTGATCAGACGGCCCTTGCCGATTTCCAGCACCTCGCCGCGCTCCGGCATTTCGACACCGGTGCCGTTGCCGCGCGGATAGCGGAAGGAGATCGGGCCCTCGTCATAGGCCGCAGCCGTGCGGACCATGTGCCGGAGTTCGGCTTCGTCGGCAGCACCCATCACCACGAAACCGGGAAGCGGACACAGAAAGGCCGTATCGAAGGAACCGGCATGGGTCGCGCCGTCGGCACCGACATAGCCTGCACGATCGATCGCGAAGCGCACAGGAAGATGCTGGATCGCAACGTCGTGGACCACCTGGTCGTAAGCGCGTTGCAGGAAGGTGGAATAGATCGTGGCGAAGGGCTTGTAGCCCTCCGTCGCAAGGCCGGCGCAGAAGGTGACCGCGTGCTGTTCGGCAATACCGACGTCGAAGGTGCGGGTCGGATAGAGTTCGGCGAACTTGTCGAGACCCGTTCCAGCTGGCATCGCTGCATTGACCGCAACGATCTTGTCGTCGTGCCGCGCCTCTTCGATGAGGCTCGATGCGAAGACATTGGTATAGCTCGGCGCATTCCCCTTCGACTTCGACTGGGTGCCGGTGATCACATCGAACTTCGAGACGCCATGATACTTGTCGGCGGAGTTCTCCGCCGGGTCGTAGCCCTTGCCTTTCTTCGTCACGACATGGACGAGGATCGGACCGGTTTCGGCGTCCCGCACATTCTTCAGGACTGGCACGAGCGCATCGAGATCATGCCCGTCGATGGGGCCGATGTAGTAAAAGCCCAGTTCCTCGAACAGCGTGCCGCCGGTGAAGAAGCCGCGCGTATATTCCTCGGTCTTGCGGGCGCCCTCCCGGAAGAAGTCCGGCAGGCGCTGGGTCAGGTCCCGCGCCCGGTTTCTGAGCGTGCGGTAAGTCTTCCCGGACACCAGCCGGGCAAGATAGTGGCTCATCGCACCGGTCGGAGGCGCGATCGACATGTCGTTGTCGTTAAGGATCACGATCAGCCGGGCATCCAAAGCGCCGGCATTGTTCATTGCCTCATAGGCCATGCCGGCGCTCATCGCGCCGTCGCCGATCACCGAGATGACGTTGTTCTTGCCCCCGTCGAGATCGCGCGCGACCGCCATGCCGAGGCCGGCGGAGATGGAGGTCGAGGAATGGCCGGCCCCGAACGGATCGTATTCGCTCTCCGTGCGCTTGGCGAAGCCCGAAAGACCGCCCTCCTGACGGATCGTGCGCATGCGCTCGCGGCGCTTGGTCAGGATCTTGTGCGGATAGGCCTGATGGCTGACATCCCAGATCAGCCGGTCATCGGGCGTATTGAATACGTAGTGGAGCGCGACGGTGAGCTCCACGACCCCGAGGCCGGCGCCCAGATGCCCGCCGGTCTGCGATACGGCATCGATGAGATCGGCGCGCAACTCGTCCGCGATCTGGCTGAGATCACTTTCCTTGAACCGACGCAGATCAGCGGGGGTATCGATCTGGTCGAGAAGCGGTGTGTTCAAGGTTTGGGACACTGCGCGAGAACCTCATACTGCTTTCGGCCGGCCAGGACATCTGGCTCTTTGGAACCGTTCGGTATGTAAATCGTGTTCAGGGGATTCCGATCAAGCCTTTGGCACGCTAACCCGTTGCGTCAAATCGTTTCCCGTGAATGTTGTTTGCGGCCCCTAGCCAGCGAGCAAGGGAAACCATTGTCTATTATTCCGTGTCGAGCGGCTCGGTTCCGGTCGGTTTGCCGGCCCGGTTCAACTTGATTTTTTCCACCTTGTCCTCGGCGGCCGAGAGCAACCGGTCGCAATGGTTCTTCAACTTTTCGCCACGCTCATAGATGCGGATCGAGCGATCGAGGGGCACGTCGCCCCGTTCGAGATCGCTGACGATGCGCTCCAGCGAGGCCATCGCCTGTTCGAAGCTCATGCGCTTGATATCGGAATCGTCCGCTGGAATGTCGTCGGTCTGTTCGTCGGCCATGGATTCTCTTTGTCTAACTGATGTGGCAATCTCAGCCTTCGAGCAGCCGCTTGACGTGGGCCTTCACCGAAACCGCGAGCCCCTGAAGGTCGTAGCCGCCCTCGAGCACGCTCACCAGCCGATCGTCGCAATGGGTCGCGGCCGCATCCATCATCTTGCCCGTCGCCCAGTCGAAATCGGCCTCGGTCAGCTGCAGGTTGGCGAGGGGATCGCGGAAGTGAGCATCGAAACCGGCTGAAATGATGATCAGCTCCGGTCGGAATTCGTCGATCGCAGGCAGGATGCGGGTCTCGAAGGCTTCCTTGAACTTCTCGCCCCCATCGCCAGCGGCAAGCGGGGCATTGACGATGTTGCCCTCGCCTGTCTCGGATTTCGCGCCCGTGCCCGGATAGAGCGGCATCTGGTGGGTGGAGCAATACATCACGCTCGGATCGGACCAGAAGATGTCCTGCGTGCCATTGCCGTGGTGGACGTCCCAGTCCACGATTGCGACGCGGCCAAGTCCATGAACGGCCTGCGCGTGACGGGCGGCGATGGCGGCGGTGTTGAACAGGCAGAAGCCCATGGCCGTCGCCTGCTCGGCGTGGTGGCCGGGCGGGCGGGCGGCGACGAAGGCATTCTTGCAATCCCCGGCAGCAACGCCGTCGACCGCAGCGGTCGCGGCACCAACCGCATGCATCACCGCCTTGAAGCTCTTCGGACTGATGATCGTATCGCCGTCGATCCGCGCCAGCCCCTCCTCCGGGATCGCCTTGGCGACCGCTTCGGCGTATTTGTGCGGATGGCACCGGGTAATCGATTCGAGTTCGCCTTCGGGGGCGAGCTCCCGGTCGAGCAGCTGGAAACATTCGTCTTCCAGGACCTGTTCGACGGCGACAAGCCGCTCCGGCCTCTCCGGATGACCCGGGCCGGTCAGATGTTCGACGAAAATCGGATGGTGGTAATAGCGCGTCAGCATATGATGAGACCTAGCCCGCGCAGGGGCGCTTGGCAATTTTTTGGTGCATCCACGCAAAAACGCGATGCCGAGAGCCTCGGCATCGCGCAATCACAATGGGCTGTCACCAGTCCCGATCAGGTTGGCTGGGGCGCCATGCCGCCCTCGTCGGTCTCCCCCCCATGGCTTGGACGGGACGTACCGGCTTTGGGGATCGAGGAACCACGGCTCGGCGGCGTGTCGTCACCCATGTCGCGGGTCAGGGGACGGCCGTGAAGCAGGTCGTCGACTTCCTTGCCGGACAAGGTCTCGTATTCGAGAAGCGACTTTGCCAGAAGATGCAGCTGATCGATGTTGTCGTTGAGAACCTGTCTTGCCTTGTTCTCGGCGACCTCGACGATCCCGCGGACCTCCGAATCGATCAGGCGCGCCGTGTCCTCCGACATGTTCTGCTGCTGGGCGACCGAGTGGCCGAGGAAGACCTCGTCCTGATTCTGCTTGTAGCGCAAGCGGCCCAGCTTGTCGGACATACCGTATTCCATGACCATCGCGCGGGACATGTTGGTGGCCTGCTGGATGTCGTTGGACGCACCGGTCGTCACATTTTCCTCGCCGTAGATGATCTCCTCGGCGGCACGGCCACCGAAGATCATGGCGAGACGGGCTTCCATCTCGTTCTTGCGCATGCCGTAACGGTCGCGTTCCGGCAGGTTCATGGTGACGCCGAGGGCCCTGCCGCGCGGAATGATCGTCACCTTGTGCAGGGGATCGTTGCCCGGCACGTGAATGCCGACGAGGGCGTGACCGGCTTCGTGATAGGCGGTCAGCATCTTCTCGTCTTCGGTCATCGCCATGGACCGGCGCTCGGCACCCATCATGACCTTGTCCTTGGCGTCTTCCAGTTCAAGCATCGTGACCAGCCGCTTGGAGCGACGAGCGGCCATGAGCGCGGCCTCGTTGACAAGGTTGGCGAGATCGGCACCCGAAAAGCCCGGCGTACCGCGCGCGATGGTTTTCAGATCGACGTTCGGCGCAAGCGGGGTGTTGCGGGTGTGGACCTTCAGGATCTTCTCGCGGCCGGTTACGTCCGGGTTCGGCACGACGACCTGACGGTCGAAGCGGCCGGGACGCAAGAGCGCCGGATCGAGAACGTCCGGGCGGTTGGTCGCGGCGATGAGGATGATGCCCTCGTTTGCCTCGAAGCCGTCCATCTCCACGAGGAGCTGGTTGAGGGTCTGCTCGCGTTCGTCATTGCCGCCGCCGAGACCGGCGCCACGATGACGACCGACGGCGTCGATCTCGTCGATGAAGATAATGCAGGGCGCGTTCTTCTTGGCCTGCTCGAACATGTCGCGAACGCGGCTCGCGCCGACACCGACGAACATTTCGACGAAGTCCGAACCGGAGATGGTGAAGAACGGCACGCCCGCTTCACCGGCGACAGCACGCGCGGTCAGCGTTTTACCCGTACCCGGAGGGCCCACGAGAAGGACACCGCGGGGAATCTTGCCGCCAAGGCGCTGGAACTTCTGGGGTTCACGCAGGAATTCGACGATCTCCTCGAGATCCTGCTTGGCTTCGTCGACACCGGCCACATCGGCGAAGGTCACACGGCCATGCGCCTCGGTCAGGAGCTTGGCCTTGGACTTTCCGAAGCCCATCGCCTTGCCGCCGGCGCCGCCCTGCATCTGGCGCATCAGGAAGATCCAGACCGCGAGAATGAGGAGGATCGGACCGAACGAGAGCAGCATCGACCAGATTGGATTCGTGTCGTCGCCGGGAGGCGCCGCCGTAATCCGCACCTGGCTGTTTTCCAGCCGCTGAACCAGATTGGCGTCGTCCGGCGCATAGGTCTGGAAGCCCTTGCTGCCATCCGTGAAGGTTCCGGTAATCTTCTGGCCCTGAATGGTGACCGCGGAGACGCGCTGCGAATCCACATCCGACAGGAACTGCGAATACGGAATTTCTCGTGAATTGGCGTTCTGCGAGCCGTTTGAAAACAGCTGGAACAGCGCAATCAGCAAGAGGGCAATGATCGCCCAGAGCGCGAAGTTACGGAAGTTCTGGTTCATCAGTCGTCCTGGCCTGGCGGCGCGAGAACCGCCCGCGCAACGTCATCGGAGTTAAGTATTCCCCGTCCTCTTGCCAATGGCAAGCGGCGGTTTTGCGGCGAAATGGCCGATTCAAAGCCTCTCGCCGGATCTGGCCATGGCATAACACGAAGGTTGCGCGCGTCACGCGGAATTCAACAACGCGGTTACCGAGCATTCCATCGCGGAATTGAGCGCGTCGGTTCAATTTGTCAGCCGCTTCGTTCACAGAAGACAATGCGGACCCAGATGCACGGTCCACCAGCATGCAAGACCGGCGTTTCCGGCACGGTTTTCACCTGCCCGAACGGATGGCCGGAATGTGCAGCGCGGCAGATACCCGGCGCGCTAACCGGACGTTAACCATAACCCTTTCATAATCCCACACGGACCGGACCTCCGGTCGCTCGCCATTCTTTGACCGAATTCATTTCGATAAGGGAACGGCAAGGGTGGATGAACGGCATTTGAGACAAACGGCAGGTTTCGCGCCGGTTCTTGAAAGTTCGAACCGATCGAAACCGTTCACTGGTCAACGGAGGGCTCGGGCCGGAGGGGCACGAGCGAACCCGGAAGCGGCGAACGGCTCGCCAAGGCACCATCGAGGCCCGGCATCCGCGATCCGCGAAGACCTGCCGCCGGCAAGGGATAATTGGGGACAATGGGCGACAATATCGTCACCGAAGGCTTGAGCCATGCGGCCGGGGTCTCGATGTGGGACCTCTTCTGGCAGGCCGGCCTTATCGTCAAACTCGTCATGATCGGGCTCATCGTCGCCTCGGTCTGGACCTGGGCAATCATCGTCGACAAGACGATGCGCTACGCCGCCATGCGCCGGCAGCTCAACAATTTCGAAAACCAGTTCTGGTCCGGCCGCTCGCTGGAAGAACTCTACCAGACGCTGGCGGACCGCAAGCCTTCCGGCATGGGGGCCGTCTTCGTCGCCGCCATGCGCGAGTGGAAAAAGAGCTTCGAAAAGGGCGCGCGCTCGCCTGTCGGTCTGCAGCAGCGCATCGAGAAGGCCATGGACGTGACGTTGGCCCGCGAAATGGATCAACTGGAATCCCGTCTCGGCTTTCTTGCCACCATCGGGTCGGCTGCGCCTTTCGTCGGCCTCTTCGGCACGGTCATCGGCATCATGACCTCGTTTCAGGCGATTGCCGGCTCCCAGCAGACCTCGCTTGCCGTCGTCGCACCGGGTATCGCCGAGGCTCTCCTTGCCACCGCGATCGGCCTCGTCGCCGCGATCCCGGCCGTGATCGCCTACAACAAGCTCACCGCGGACGCCGGCAAGCTGGGCATGCGGATGGAGTCCTTTGCCGACGAGTTCTCCTCGATCCTGTCGCGACAGATCGACGAGCGTCAGAGCGTTCGCACCGCAGCCTAACCTTCAAGAAAATCCCGGCTTCGAGAGGCAAGCGATCATGGGCATGTCGACAGGAACATCGGGCGGGGCCAGCTCGCGCCGTCGTGGGCGCGGCTCGCGCCGCCGCGCGCCGATGAGCGAGATCAACGTGACGCCGATGGTCGACGTCATGCTGGTGCTTCTGATCATCTTCATGGTTGCGGCCCCGATGCTGACCGTCGGCGTGCCCATCAAGCTGCCGGAGACGCAGGCAAAAGCGATCAACTCGGAAACCCAGCCGATCACCATTTCCGTGAACCAGGGCGGGACCGTCTTCCTCAACGACACCGAGATTCCGGTCGAGGAAGTCGTCGACAAGCTGCAGGCGATCGCTCAGGCCGGCTACGAGGAACGCATCTTCGTGCGCGGCGACCAGTCCGCCGACTACGGCACGGTGATGAAGGTCATGGCGCGGATTTCCGCCGCAGGCTTCCGCAATATCGGTCTCGTGACCGATCAAGAGAGAAACACTTGAGGATCATGGCGATGCGCGGCTCCGGCCGCGGAAGGCGAGTTTTGACGCGCGCCATGGACGCCAATACGAAGAAGGACCGATGAAGACCGGGCTCACAGTATCCGCAATCGTGCATGGGGTCGTGCTGACCTGGGGCCTCTGGGCCCTGTCGGCACCCGAACCCATGCCGATTTCGGACGACAGCCTGCCGGTGGACATCATATCGGTCGAAGAATTCTCCGAAATGGTCCAGGGTGCGGAAGACGCCCCGATGGCCGAGGTAAGCGCGCCGGAGCCCACGGAGGATACCTCCAACCCTGTGCCGGACGCAGAGAATGCCGGCCAGAACACGGTCGATCTCGAAGCGCCGCCCGCGCCGCGCGCAGCACCCCGCGAAACCATTCAGACGGCGGCGGCCGAGGCTCAGCCGGAACCCGCCCTGCCCGATCCGATCCCGGAGCCCGAGGTCGCCCCGGAGCCTGCCCCCGCGCCGGAGCCAGAGCCGGAGCCGGAGCCGCAGGCAACTGCGAGCGAACCGGAAGCGCCGGCTCCCGACCCCGTGACCGAGGCGATCGAACAGGCGGCTCAGGAACCGGATCCGGTGCCGGCACCGCCTCAGAACATACCTCTGCCGAAGAACAAACCCGAACGCCCCAAGCCGGTTCAGGTGGCGGAAGCCAAGCCGGAGCCGCCGAAGCGGCCTGAGCCCAAGGAAACACCGGAGCCGAAAAAGCCGACCGAGACGCAATCTGATGAAAAGGCCTTCGACGCAGACCAGATCGCCGCGCTCCTCAACAAGGAGAAGTCGGCCGGCGGCGGCGCAAAGCGCGAGCAGCGGACTGCCGCGCTCGGCGGACGCCAGACGACCGGATCATCGCTGAGCACCAGCGAGGTCGACGCGCTTCGCCGGGCGACGAAGGACTGCTGGTACGAACCCTCGGGCTCGTTCGGAGCGGATGGCATCGTCATCGAGGTCTCGTTCGAACTGGAGCGGGACGGGACGCTGCAATCCCTCCCCCGCGCAACTGCCTCGGGTGGCGATCCTGCAACACGTCGCGCTTATGAAGACAGCGCCGTCCGCGCCGTTCGCATTTGCGCCCAAACGGGACGCTACCAGCTTTCTGCCGACAATTATGACGCCTGGTCGGAACTGACCTTCAATTTCCGACCCGGCGACAGCTACTGACGAAGCGGCGCGACAGGCGCCGAGTACCACAACCTTATTTTTTAGGGACAGGACGACAATGGACTTCTCCCGGACGAGCATCATGCGGTTTCTTTCCGCGACGCTGGTCGCCCTCGGCATGGCATGCTTCCTGACAGTCGGGACCGCCCAGGCGCGGGTGACGATCGATATTTCCGGCGGTAATGTCGAGCCGCTGCCGATCGCGATCACAGATTTTCAATCGCAGGACGGTCTTGGCGCGCAGATTTCCAGCGTCATCGAGGCCGATCTGAAGCGCTCAGGCCTCTTCGCCCCGATCAACAAGACCGCCTTCATCCAGACGGACCTGACGCCAGACGCCTCGCCGAACTTTCAGGACTGGACCGTGATCAACGCCCAGGCGCTTGTCGTCGGCCGGGTGGCGCGTGAAGCCGATGGACGCCTCCGTGTCGAGTTCCGGTTGTGGGACACCTTCGCCGGCCAGCAGATGGACGGCCAGCAGTTCTACGCCGATCCGAACGACTGGCGCCGCATCGCCCACATCATCGCCGATGCGATCTACAAGCAGATCACCGGCGAGAACGGCTATTTCGACAGCCGTGTGGTGTTCGTTTCGGAAAGCGGCGACAAGGCGAACCGCGTCAAGCGCCTCGCCATAATGGATCAGGACGGCGCGAACCTTCGCTACCTGACCGAAGGCCAGGACCTCGTCCTCACGCCGCGTTTCTCGCCGAACCGGCAGGAAATCACCTACATGTCCTTCGGCAACGGTGAGCCGCGCGTCTATCTTCTTCAACTGGAGACGGGCCAGCGGGAAATCGTCGGCAACTTTCCGGGCATGACCTTCTCGCCCCGCTTCTCGCCGGACGGCCAGAAGGTGGTGATGAGCCTGCAGCAGGACGGTAACGCCAACATCTATGCCATGGACCTGCGCTCGAGAGCGACCCAGCGTCTGACGAATACGGCGGCGATCGACACCTCGCCCTCCTATTCGCCCGATGGCGGCAAAATCGTCTTCGAAAGCGACCGTGGCGGACGCCAGCAGCTCTACACGATGAACGCCGACGGCTCGAACCAGCAGCGCATCTCCTTCGGTGACGGTTCCTATTCGACGCCCGTCTGGTCGCCGCGCGGCGATCTCATCGCCTTCACCAAGCAGTCGGGTGGCCAGTTCCAGATCGGCGTGATGCGGCCTGATGGGTCGGGCGAGCGCATTTTGACGAGCGGCTTCCACAACGAGGGGCCGACCTGGGCGCCGAACGGCCGGGTGCTGATGTTCTTCCGCGACCAGAGAGGCGGCGCTGGACCACAGCTTTGGTCGATCGACCTGTCGGGACGCAACGAGCAGAAAGTACCCACGAACGGGTTCGCATCCGATCCGGCATGGTCGCCGGTCCTCGGCTGAT
This sequence comes from Fulvimarina fulva, assembly GCF_039652615.1. NCBI lineage: Bacteria > Pseudomonadati > Pseudomonadota > Alphaproteobacteria > Hyphomicrobiales > Aurantimonadaceae > Fulvimarina > Fulvimarina fulva. Next base: position 135,372 of record NZ_JBDJAC010000008.1, on the reverse strand, counting down.
CGCGCGATCGTGATGAGAAGAGAATACGGCCGGCGCTGAGAGACGCCGGCAGCTCTTCATGCTTCCTGGAGCTTGCAGGTTCGCGCAAGCTTCGGCGGACTAAACTCTTGGCTGTTGCCGGGACGCATCGCGAATCGCTAGCCGGTGTCGCCTTTCACAAGGCTTCGAAGCACCGTCGGCGAGACAACAAGAGCCAATTCCATCAATGGCTTGAATGCCATTAACCATGAGGCAAAAGCAGGCCACGTTCCGATCCGTCTTAAGGCGGCGTTAAGTGAAAACGCGGTAAGCCTTCGGTAAAGAGAAACGTCAGCGTTTGAAGGAGTTGGCCATGAGCCTCTCGCGCATTCTGAAGAGTCGCCTTGCCATCCTCGCCCTCGCCGGGCTGATGGTTGCGGGCTGCGCCAACAAGCAGGACGCCCTGCCGGACAACGCCGCCGGGCTCGGCCTTTCCGGCGCGGGCATGAATGGCATGAACGGCGCCAATGGCGGAGCGGGCGCGCCCGGATCGCAGCAGCAGTTCACGGTCAGCGTCGGCGACCGCATCTTCTTCGAGACCGATTCTTCGGCGATTACGGCCGACGCCCAGCAGACGCTTCAGCGTCAGGCCCAGTGGCTGAACCAGTATCCGCAATACCAGATCACCGTCGAAGGCCATTCCGACGAGCGTGGCACCCGTGAATACAACCTCGCCCTCGGCGCCCGCCGCGCCGCCGCGGCCCGCGACTATCTCGCCCAGCTCGGCGTGAATTCAAGCCGTATGCGCACCATCTCCTACGGCAAGGAACGCCCGGTCGCCGTCTGCGACAACATCTCCTGCTGGTCCCAGAACCGCCGTGCGGTCACGGTCCTCTCAGGCGCCGGCAGCTGACGCAACCTCTTCGGCACACTGCAAGATTTTCACCGGGCGCCTTCTTGAAGAAGGCGCCCGTTTCGTTTGGAGTTTAGCACACGATCGTTTTGATTACCCTGTTCTTGCTGCCCGTTCGAGACTGATAGATCGCCGGAAATCGAACAAGGATTGCAATCTGCAATCGTTTCATCGACTTTGCGGGCGATCACTCTCTGTTGTGGGGAAGACGAATGAAGCGGCTGATTTTCATTGTGGCGGGGCTTCTTTTTTGTGTCTTGCCCGCGCGAGCCCAACACGACCTGTTCGACATCAGGGGCATGACGTCCGCCGAGCTCGAACGCATTCTTCCGGGCTTGCATCCGTCCAGCTACTTCTTCCTCGCAAACGAAAAGTTCGAAGCCGGCGAAAGAAACGAAGCGGTTCGATGGCTTTATGTCGGCCAGATCCGATACCGCTATCATCTGGCGGCCAATCCCGACCTGCCGCCAAGCGGCGATCCGGCCTTTCTCGCATCAATGATGGAGGTCGTGGCGAGACCGATCAACGAGTGGGCGGGCGGTAATGTCGAAACCTGGATCGCCGAAATTCAGGCGGCGCTCGAATGGGATGCGGAAACGCCGAACTATTTCACGCCCAAAGACGTCTTCTCGAACGAACTTGAAACCGTGCGGACTGGTCTTCAAGACCTTATCACGTGGATCGACGAGCAACGGGACCAGATTCCAGTCTTACGCTCCCAAAATGGACTGGAGAACGAAGATCGTCGAAGGACGCCAGAGCCTCGCTAGCGCAGGCGGGCTTTCGCACATGATCGCCCCAGCCGATCATTTTGAATTAAAAGCGTGAACCTGACCGCCGGAACTTGGCTCCATTCTCGCTTTCCGTGCTAGAGAAGCCCAAACCCGGTTCGGGATGTCGCGGAAACCGCCTCGCCCAACCTATTCTTGTCGCAGCATCGAGGAGTTCATCCATGTTTCGCCGTCCGAGCCTCTTTGCGGTTCTCGCTTCGGCAGCGTTTTTGACCGGGCCCGTCACGGCATCAGCTTTCGTGGCTCCCGTCGCGCCCGAAGCCGTTGAACGATCGCAGACCGACGACACGCCCGTGATCCTGGCCCAATCCAGCGATGTCCTGTCACGGATCCAGCGTCTGGAAGACGAGGTGCGCCGGTTGAACGGTCGCGTCGAGGAGCTCTCCTTCCAGCTGCTTCAGGCCCAGGAAGACATGCGCCGCGCCCAGGAGAACAACGAGTTCCGCTTCCAGGATCTCGAACAGGGCGCAGGCTCCGCCGGCTCCGGCGACGGCCTCCCCGATCAGCGGGGCGATCTCGGGACCGATTCCGGTACAGGCGCGGCTGACGCGTCCGGCTCGGCAGGTGGACTGCCCAATTCGGATATCGCCGGGGTCATCGAGAATTCCGGCGGCTCGGGAAACGGTGGCGGCACATCTGCTGCGGCGTCGAACCAGCCGGTCGCCGCACCTTCGGGTGATGCAGGGACGGTCTACAATCAGGCCTACGACCAGCTTCTCGCCGGCGATTATGCCAGTGCCGAAAAGTCGTTCCGCCAATATGTCCAGACCTATCCCGATGCGCCGGATGCCGCCGACGCGCAATACTGGCTGGGCGAGAGCCTTTACCAGCAGCAGCTCTACGCCGATGCGGCGGAGGTTTTCCTGAACGCCCAGAAGGAAAATCCGGAGGCCGACAAGGCGCCGGACATGATGCTGAAGCTCGGCATGTCGCTTTCCGCCCTCGGCAATCAGGAAACCGCCTGCATCACCTATCGCGAAGTCGCGTCCCGCTATCCGCAGATGAGCGATGCCGTGCGCCGCAAGCTCGGCGAAGAACAGAAAAGCGCGAAGTGCTGACCGTCTTCGGGTCTTGAAGCTCTTTCATCCCGAAGCGCCGCCAAGCACAAACGCCCTGTCGGCGGCCGATCTGGAAGCCTGGTTTCGGTCTCAGTGTAAAGTGGAAGGGGCGGGCGACTGCCCTCAGCGACTTCTGATTGCCGTTTCGGGCGGGGCGGACTCCCTGGCGCTGCTTCTTCTGGCAAGCGGACTTCCGAAATCGCGGTTCGATGTGAGCGCCGCGACGGTTGATCACGGTCTCAGGCCCGAAGCTCCGGACGAAGCGGCCTATGTCAAAGAGATTTGCGCTCTGCTCGGCGTGCCTCACGAAACCCTCGTCTGGCAGGGCTGGAATGGCACCGGCAATCTGCAGGCTTCCGCTCGCGCAGCACGCTATCGGTTGCTGGCAGATGAGGCATACCGGCTCGGCGCGAGGATCGTTCTAACCGCCCATCATCGTACCGACCAGATCGAAACCGTGCTTCACGCCCTGGACCGGGGCGACAGGCCGCATCGTCGCGCCGGCATGCGCCCGATCCGCGATTACGAGCCCGGCCTGAAGCTCGCTCGCCCCCTTCTCGATGAACGGCCGGAACGGCTTCGCAAGACTCTCTTCGATGCCGGGATTGCGGCGGTGGACGATCCATCGAATTCCGACCCTCGATTTGCCCGCGTTCGCCATCGTCAGAACATCGCGGCGATGACAGCGCCGGAGATCGAGACCATCTTGGCCGTCCAGCGCGAGGCGGCGCATCACCGAAACGGGAGCGAGCGGAAGCAGGCCGATCTGATGACGGCGATGCTGAAGGAGGGCCAGCTCGACTTCGACGCGGAAACAGGCAGCGTAGCCCTGGCTTACGCCGGGTTTCGAGCGCTGTCCGACGATCTTGCGGCGGATCTGATCGCGCGAATTCTTCGCGCCGTCGGTGGCAGCGCGCGCCCGGCTGGCCGTGCGGCGATCACGCGGTTGCTCGAGCCCCTGAAGAACGGGCATGACGCGAGGACCGCCACCCTCGGTGGGGTCGATATCCGTTCAGGCGCTGGCGCGATCCTCTTTCAGCGCGAATACGGACGAGCTGGTCCACCGAATATTGCTGTGCCCTGGTGCCTCCCCCGTCTCGTCTTCGACGAGCGCTTCGATATCGAGCTGTCGGCCGAGGACCGGCGTCTCGCCGAGGCGCGCAACGCCGCACTCGCGCCCTATGGCGCGACCGGCCGGGGCAATGCCCGGCATCGCACGATGCCTGCGCTTATTGCTACGGATGGCACCGTTCTGGTGGCAACCGCCGAACTTGCAAAGCGCGAGCGCTATCGCGGGATTAATGCGCAGCCGTTCGGGCGTCTTCGCTGCCGCGTCCGCTGGCGATGCCTCGCCGATCTGCCGATCAAGCCGGCTGAAAACGGCACGCGATAAAGGTCTGATACCATTTCCGGCTGATTAGGCCGGGGATGGTATCGCAGCCCGCGCGGCGTTTGAGTGTTCTTCAAATCCGTTATCGCGAAGCGATCGAACGGATTTCGTATGACGTGCAGAAATCAGGCAGGGCTTCAGCGCCGGCCGCGAAGCATTGTGGACGATACCGCCGTTCGCGCCCCATGCAGAAAGGTCCAGGCCGGGGCCCTGCGAAAGGCCAGCGTAGCGGCCTCATGTTCGGGAATGCGGAAGCGTGCGTAGCGGATCGCGAATTTCGACGAGAGCGTCGAGAGCGTGTCCCCCGGCCGGTCGATGACGGCGATGGGAACCGTCTCGGCGATTGTCTGCCAATCCTGCCAGCGGTGGAAGCTCGTCAGGCTGTCGGCGCCCATGATCCAGACGAAGTTGACATGCGGCGCGCGCTCTTTCGCGATACGGATCGTGTCGGCCGTGTAGCGAACCTGATAGGCGGCCTCGAAGGCCGTTGCCCTGTGGCGGGGGCCCGTCGCAAGATCGCGAACGGCGTCGAGGCGGTTGGCGAGCGGTTCGAGGTTTCCGTGATCCTTCAGGGGATTGCCCGGCGTGACCAGCCACCAGACGGCATCGAGCGCAAGACGCTTGATGGCCCGTTCAGCCACCAGAAGATGGCCCGCGTGCGGCGGGTTGAACGAGCCGCCGTATAGACCGATCGCCTGCCCGCGCCCGGCCACCGGAATCGTCAGGTCGCGTCCCGTCAGGTTGCCATTGCCTGCCGATGGATCACGGGTGGAAAGGCCTGCGATAGCGCTCAGAGCCTCGTCTGCCCGGAGCCGCGAACGCGGTAGTTGAAGCTGGTCAGCTGTTCGAGGCCGACAGGCCCGCGCGCATGCATCTTCCCGGTCGCAATGCCGATCTCGGCGCCCATGCCGAACTCGCCGCCATCGGCGAACTGCGTCGAAGCGTTGTGCAGGAGAATCGCGGAATCGATGCCGTTCATGAAGGCCTCGACCGCCGCTGCGTCTTCGGCGATGATCGCCTCGGTGTGGTGGGAAGAATGGGCCTCGATGAACTCGACCGCATCCTCAACGCCGTCCACCAGAGCGACGGAGATGATCGAGTCGAGATACTCGGTCGCAAAATCCTCCTCGGTGGCGATGTTCGCACCCTCATAGATCGCGCAGACCTCGTCGGTGCCGCGGATCTCACAGCCCTTATCGGCCAGCGCCTGAAGCACCGGCGCAAGCAGCGTGTCCTTCGCCTTGCGATCGACGAGCAATGTCTCGGCTGCCCCGCAAATGCCGGTGCGCCGCAGCTTGGAGTTCACCACGATATCCACCGCCATGTCGCGTTGCGCCGAACCGTCCACATAGATGTGGCAGAGGCCTTCGAGATGGGCAAAGACCGGCACACGCGCCTCCGACTGGACGCGGGCGACGAGGCTTTTCCCGCCGCGCGGCACGATCACGTCGAGATTGCCGGAAAGGCCGGCCAACATTTCACCGACAGCCGCGCGATCGGTCGAGGGCACGATCTGGATGGCGTGTTCAGGCAGGCCCGCCTCGATAAGACCGGTGCGGAGCGCGGAATGGATCGCAGCGGAGGAATTCGCCGAGTCCGAACCGCCGCGCAGTATGACGGCGTTGCCGGACTTGAGGCAGAGCGCGCCGGCATCGGCGGTCACATTGGGCCGGCTCTCGTAGATCACGCCCACGACGCCGAGCGGCGTGCGCACGCGGCTGATCTCAAGGCCGTTGGGCCGCGTCCAGGAGGCGATGACGTCGCCCACCGGATCGGGGAGTTCTGCGATCGAGCGCAGGCCCTCGGACATCGCGATCACCCGCGCCGCATTCAGCGTCAGGCGATCGATGAAGGACGCCGGCGAGCCCCTTTCCTGGGCACGGGCGACATCGATCTCGTTCTCCGCGAGAATGGTCCCGAGAGAGGCGACCAGCGCATCGGCCATCCGCTTGAGCGCGATGTTCTTCTGCTCCGTCGAAGCGGTCGCGAGGACGCGGGCGGCGGCGCGGGCGCTGACGCCAATGCCGTGCATCAGCTCCGGGATCGAGGCGTCCGCCATACCTGCGTCCTGCCGTTCGATGTCGCTGCCGTGGAGCGTGTCCATGATGATGTCCTTCGTAGTCTTCGCCGGATCGAAAACGAACCCTTGGTTTAAGACCGCTCGCCCTTCGCTTCAAGGACGGAAGGCGTAGACCGGCGTTCAGGTGCGCGTGCGGGTGGACAGGCTCATGGCGATGGAGGCGATGCCCGAAAGCAGCAGTTCCGCCGCCAGAAAGAGCCCGAGAAGCGCGATGTCGCCTTCGGCCGCGTAAACCAACGCCCCGAGACCAAGGACGACGGACATGGCGCCAGCCACCGCAAGCCATCCCCAACCCTGGCGATCACGCATCTTGAAGGCGATCCACAGCCGGATGCCGCCGAAAGTGAGAAAGAAGAAGCCGATCAGGAGCGTCAGCGAGATGGCGCCGCCCAGAGGATCGAGAAACAGGGTCACACCGAAGAGACAGAGCATGACACCGAAGACGCCGGTCAGGACGCGGCTCGCGGTGCCGTGAATATCGCGCACCGCGAAAAAGATCTGCATCAGACCGATCGCAAAGAAGAAGAAGGACGCCATCAGGGTCACAGCGAAGGATGCGGCGAACGGATTGAGCACGGCCGCGATACCGCCGATCACCATGACGATACCGTAGGCGAGCTGCCAGCCCCAACCGATATTCGGAACCCGTGGGCCGCCGACCGGCTCTCTGGACACTGTCTGATGATCGGCCATGACACACTCCGCTTCGTACACACTGTGACTCCGGGTCAAGGCGAGTCCGATGGTCGAGGTTCCCGGTCGAGTCAATGGTGGCGCGTTAAATTCCGTCCACGAAAAAAGCACCGCGAATGGCACGGCTCATACGCTTATCCGCCCTGCCATACCAAATCCGTTCGATCGCTTCGCGATAACGGATTTGAAGAACGCTCAAACGCTGCGCGCGCTGCGATACCATCCCCGGCTTAATCAGCCGGAAATGATATCAGTTCACCACCATATCGTCGCGGTGAATGACCACACCACGACCCTCATAGCCGAGCACATCCTCGATGGCGTCGGAACGAAGTCCGGCGATCTGGCGCGCTTCGTCCGCATCATAGGCTATGAGGCCGCAGGCGATCTCCCTTGCCTCCTCGTCGCGGACCGCGACCGCGTCGCCGCGCCGGAAGGTGCCGGTCACGGCGCGAATGCCCGCAGGCAGAAGGCTCTTGCCGGCCCGAAGCGCCTTCACCGCGCCGGAATCGACCGTGATCGCGCCGCTGGTCGACAGATGGCCGGCGATCCAGCGCTTGCGCGCCGTCTGCGGCGTTTCGCTCGCCTTGAAGAGCGTCAGCCGCTCACCGGCCTCGATGGCGCTCAGCGGGTAGAGCCGGTTGCCGAGGGTGATGATCATCTCTGTTCCCGACGCCGTTGCGATGCGCGCCGCATCGACCTTCGTCTTCATGCCGCCGCGCGAGAGCTCGGAGCCCGCCGCACCTGCCATGGCGTCGATCTCCGGCGTCACCTTTTCGACGAGAGGAATGTGGGTTGCCGAGGGATCGAGCGCAGGCGGAGCCGTATAGAGCCCGTCGACATCGGAGAGAAGAATCAGAAGGTCGGCATCCATCATGGTCGCGACACGCGCCGCCAGACGGTCGTTGTCCCCGTAGCGGATCTCGGAGGTCGCGACGGTATCATTCTCGTTGATCACCGGGATTGCCCTCATGGACAGCAGCGTTCCGATCGTCGCGCGCGCATTGAGGTAGGAGCGCCGGCTCTCGGTGTCGTTGAGCGTGAGAAGGATCTGCCCCGCCTCGTATTGGTGGCGGCTCAGCATCTCCGAATAGGTCCGCGACAGCGCGATCTGGCCGACGGCGGCCGCCGCCTGACTCTGTTCGAGCTTCAGGGGGCCCGGCGCGATCTTCAAGAGTGTGCGCCCCATGGCGATGGCGCCGGAGGAAACGATGAGGATCTCATGGCCGCGCGCTGCAAGGCGGGCGATGTCCTCGCACAGGGATTCCAGCCAGACGCGGCGAAGCCCACGCCCGCGATCGACCAGCAGGGCAGAGCCGATCTTGATGGTGATCCGCTTATACTTCGAAAGCGGAAAACTCATGAATTGTGATCACCATAGGCGGCATCAGGCCGCCATTCGCCGGGCTCTTCGGCGGGGGCCTCGCGGCCGGCGGCAATCTCGGCTGCGAGCCGCCTCAAGGTCTCGGTCAGCCCTTCACGGCTGACGGCGGAAAGCTCAAGTGCCGTCTTGCCGGAGGCTTCTTTCAAGGCGGCGAGCTTCTCGGCGCGCGCGTCTTCGTCGAGGGTGTCGACCTGACTGAGGCAAAGCACTTCGGGCTTGTCGATCAGGCCATGGCCGTAGGCTTCCAGTTCGCCGCGCACAGTGCGGTAGGCAAGAGCGACATCCTCCTCGTTGCCTGAGACGAGATGCAGAAGCACGCTGGTGCGCTCGACATGGCCAAGGAACCGGTCGCCGATTCCGACGCCCCGATGGGCGCCCTCAATGAGGCCCGGAATATCGGCGATAACGAATTCGGTCGCATCGATCTTCGCGACGCCAAGGCCGGGATGGAGCGTCGTGAAGGGGTAGTCGGCAATCTTCGGCCGCGCGCGAGTCACCGTCGAGAGAAAGGTCGACTTGCCGGCATTGGGCAGGCCCACGAGGCCAGCATCGGCGATAAGCTTCAGCCGCAGCCAGATCGTCAGTTCCTGACCGGGCTGGCCGGGATTGGCATGACGCGGCGCCTGATTGACGGAAGACTTGAAACGGTCATTGCCGAAGCCGCCATTGCCGCCGGCGGCGATCTTCTTTTTCTCGCCCACCATCTGCAGATCGCAGATCAGCGTCTCATTGTCCTCGGCGAAGACCTGGGTGCCGGCGGGCACTTTCAAGGTGATGTCGGAGCCGTTGCGGCCGTGCCGGTTCCGGCCCATGCCGTGGACGCCCGTCTCAGCCTTGAAATGCTGCTGATAGCGATAATCGATGAGCGTATTGAGACCGTCGACAGCCTCCACCCAGACATCGCCGCCACGGCCGCCGTCACCACCGTCCGGTCCGCCGAATTCGACATGGGCTTCACGCCGGAACGAGACGGACCCCGCCCCGCCGTCGCCCGAGCGAACGTAGACTTTGGCCTGGTCGAGAAATTTCATGGCGGAACTTCAGTCCTTCGCTGTGGTGGTCTGTCGGCGCGCTCAGCGACCCGGTTTATAAAAGGTGACGTTGGAACTTGCGAGCGGCAGATAGTATTTCGAGACCGTCACGTGGTTGGTCATCGTGCCGTTTTGCTGGCGATGCATGACGTGGTGGAAGTGGAAAAGGGTCTTCGAGCCGTTGGGCGCGTAGCCGTCATAGTCGAGGACGAGCACGTCCCGGTCGTAGCGGCCCGAGACCGGTCTTGACGCGGTCATCACCCCGTCTTCGATCTCGGTCGCCACGGTGCCGGAAATGGAGCCGTTACGATGGGCGAAGAGATCCCAGCGTTGTAGAGCCGTCCCGTCCGGGAAGGTGAACCGCTCGTCGAGCTTCAGGTCATGGTCGCGATAGGTGCCCTCGAACCGCGCCGTGAAGGCCTCGGTCGAGACGAATAGCGTGGTGATCGTTCCCTTGGACGAAGACGTCCCTTCGAAGAAGGCGAGCGGCACCTGCGTCCTCGTCTTCGAAGCAGCGCCTGCCCCCTGCCCCGAGAGGCAGGATGCCGCGATCAAAACCGCGACGCCCATCGATGCGAGGCGTTTGATGCCCTTCATATGCCTTACCGTCCCCACATGCGGATCGAGCGCCATGAGCTCTTGTCGAGCATATAGTGCTCGCTGGCGACCCGGCCCGCGGCGAGCGAATCGATCATACCCGGCCCGACGAAGGCGAACCCACATTTGCGCACGAGCTGGCGCGAAGCATCGTTGACGACCCGGCACGACACGTCGATCCGGTCGAGCTTCAGGATCTCGAAGCCGTGGTCGATCAGCTTCTGCACGGCCTCCGTCCCATATCCGACGCCCCAATAGTCCTGGCCCAGCCAGTAGCCGAGCTCCGCCCTTCCGTCTTTAGCGCGGTGCAGACCGCCGATCCCGATGAGATCACCCGTCTCGCGAAGGGTGATCGCAAAGATCGCGTTTTCCGGACGACTCGCAATGTCACGGAGGAAGTCTCTCGCATCCTCCATCTCATAGGGCCAGGGGACCCGGGAGAGCATCGAGACGACATCGTAATCCGACAGATGTCTTGCGATTGCCGGCGCATCGGACATGGCGGGCGCACGCAAAATGAGCCGCCGGGTTCTTAATTCTTCGTCGTCATCACCTGCGCATGTCAGTTCGTCTCGCATTTTGGCCTCCAGCAGAAACGAAATCAGGGGAGATGGCGGCCCATCTCCCCTTTCGATTTCTGTCGGAATTCGCCTGAAGCGGGCTTCCTCAAGAACGCCGGGTCGGTGGGACGCCGGCATTCATGAAAACACCGGTCATTCAGCGGCGGCGGCCGCCGGGAGAATGGAAATGTAGGTTCGTTTATTCGCCTTCTTCTGGAAGACAACCTTGCCGTCCGCCTTGGCGAACAGCGTATGGTCCTTACCGATTCCCACATTGACGCCCGGATGCCAGCGCGTGCCGCGCTGACGCACGAGGATGTTGCCGGCGATGACCAGCTCGTCGCCGAACTTCTTCACGCCAAGGCGCTTCGATTCCGAGTCGCGACCGTTGCGCGACGAACCGCCAGCTTTCTTATGTGCCATTTCGAACTCTCCTTGCCTCGCTTGCGAGGCCGATGGGCTCGTGTTCAGCCCAGACTATGCGTTTGATCATTTCACGCGACCCGTTTTCGGATCGCTTCGACGAAATTTCCGCTTATGCGCCCGCGATGTCGGCAACGCGAACCTTGGTCAGGTCCTGGCGATGGCCGCGGGTGCGCTTGGAATTCTGGCGACGGCGCTTCTTGAAGGAGATGACCTTCTTGCCGCGCGTCTGCTCGACGATTTCCAGGGTGACCTTGGCACCATCCACAAAGGGCGTTCCGATCTTGGAGCCGACCATGAGGACTTCGGCCAGTTCCACCTTGTCGCCGGCTTCGCCGGGAATGCGTTCGATGGTGAACTGATCGTCGGCGGTGACACGGTACTGCTTGCCGCCGGTTTTGATGACTGCGAACATTTTATCTCCGTTCGTCTGATCGGCTCTCAAACCTGATCCGCCCGAAGGCAGACCGGCCGGGCCGTCTTCTTGTTCAGTCGGTTGACGTTTTAGACACTAAAAGGCTGGATCACGCACATTGCGCCCCAGCCTTTCGTTCGGGGTGTGCTATAAGCGCGGCATGCCGACGCGTCAAGGCAGAAGCGCAGGCGAAGGGCCAGTGTCGCCTGAATAGTGGCCTTTTACCCGATCTCGTCCAGCCCCAGATCGACGATCGGGGCCGAATGGGTGAGCCAGCCGACCGAGATGAGATCGACGCCTGACGCCGAGACCGGGCCGACCGTCTCTCGGGTCATGCCGCCCGAAGCCTCCGTAATCGCGCGACCATCGACGATCCGCACCGCCTCGGCAAGCGTTTCGGGGCTCATATTGTCGAGGAGAACCGCGCCCGGCTTATGGGGCATGGCCTCTTGAAGCTGTTCGAGCGTATCGACCTCGATCTCGATCATCAGCATGTGGCCGGCATAGGCCTTCGCGCGCGTCATCGCCTCCGAGATAGACCCCGCGACTGCGATGTGATTGTCCTTGATGAGAATCGCATCGTCGAGGCCAAAGCGGTGATTGCCGCCGCCGCCGGCCTTCACGGCATGTTTTTCGAGAACGCGCAGACCCGGCGTCGTCTTGCGGGTGCAGACGATGTCGGCCGTGCCTTGCGCCTTGGCGACCGCGACGAGATCGGCGGTGGCGGTCGCGATGCCCGACAGATGGCAGAGAAGGTTGAGCGCGACACGCTCGGCCGTGAGGACCGAACGGGCCGGCCCTTCCATGCGCAGAACAGCATCGCCCGGCACGAAAGACGCCCCGTCCATCGCAACGATTTCAACGCTGACCGATGGATCGACCAGTTCGAAGGCAAGGCGCGCGGCATCGATGCCGGCGAGTGTGCCGGGCTGGCGCGCCGCGATCTGGCCACGCATCCGGGCGTCCGCCGGTATTACGGCCTCCGAGGTGACATCGCCGCGTCGGCCGAGATCCTCGTGAAGGGCTGCACGGACGATCGGCTCGATCAGGAGGCGCGAGGGACCGCTCAGATCGGCGATACGGGTCTTGGACATGCGGGTGGTCTCGTCTCAGCTGTTCAGCGGGAAAGCGCGGGCAGCGGCTCTGCTGGCCGGCGGGCTGCCGGAAGAGGCTCGGCGCCAATCGGCATCGTATCGAGCCTTGCCCGGCTGTGAACGGGCTCGTCTTCACGGAGAAAGTCGGTGCGAAAATGCCCGCCGCGGCTTTCCTCACGGGCCTTGGCAACGCGTGCGATCAGAAGGCCGATCTCCGCGACGGCAAAGCCGCGCGCCGCAAGCGGCGTCAATGCTTCGATCGCGCGGTCGAGGCCCTCCGCATCACGGCAAACGCCAACATCGCGGGCCATGATCGTGCGGACCTCGAAAAGCGCCTCGCTTGCGTCTTGCTCTTTCGGCGAGCGCAGGGTCGCCCCCGCAAGCGATAGCCGATGCGGCAGCGCCGTTCGCTTGGACCCGGCGATATCGGCCGCGATCCGCGCGCCGAACACCAGCGCTTCGGCAAGCGAATTGGAGGCAAGACGGTTCGCGCCATGAAGGCCCGTCGAGGCGCATTCGCCAGCCGCCCAGAGGCCGGGCACCGAGGAGCGCCCGAGGGCGTCCGTCTCGATCCCGCCCATGTGATAGTGGGCGGCGGGTGCAACCGGGATCGCCTGGGTCGCCGGATCGATCCCGTGGGCGCGGCAAAGCGCGGTGACGGTCGGAAAACGGGTCGCGATCGATGCACCGAGATGGGTGGCATCGAGCGTGACGGTTTCGCCCTTTGAACGCTCGGCGAAGATCGCGCGGGCAACCACGTCGCGCGGCGCAAGCTCGCGGCCCGGAACATCCGCCATGAAGCGTTCGCCCCGCGTGTTCAGAAGCACCGCCCCCTCCCCCCGCAGGGCTTCCGTCGCAAGCGGCAGAGGCGCGCCGGGGCTCGTCGCGATATCGATCGCCGTCGGATGGAACTGCACGAACTCCATGTCGCGCAGCACCGCGCCGGCCCGGCCTGCAAGCGCAAGTCCTGAGCCTGTGGCGCCGGAGGGGTTCGTCGTCTTTGCAAAGAGAGCGCCGAGACCGCCAGTCGCAAGCACCGTCGCTTTGGCCGCGATCGCGAAGGATTCGCCGCCGATCTCGCGGCAGAACGCGCCAGACACGTCCCCCCCATCATCCGTGAGAAGAGAGATTGCGACGACCCGCTCCAAGATCATGATGCGAGGATGGGATCGCGCGACCTTGACCAGCGTCTCCAGAACGGCATGGCCGGTGCCGTCGCCGCCCGCCTTCACGATGCGGCGTGCCGAGTGTGCAGCTTCCAGTCCAAGCGCAAGGTCGCCAGCTGCATTCCGATCGAAGGGCACGCCGAGGCGATCCAGCCAGAGCACCCCATCGCGGATCTCGGTCGCAACGAGGCGGGCGATTTCGGGATCGGTCAGACCTGCCCCGGCCATCATCGTATCGCGGGCATGGGCCTCCGGCCCGTCCTCGGCCGCGAAGGCCGCCGCGATCCCGCCCTGTGCCCAGTCGGTCGCAGCTTCGAGGCCGAGAGGCGCTGCGGTGACGAGCGTGACATCGCCGCTGTCTGCAAGCTTCAGCGCCGTGGTGAGACCGGCAACGCCCGCACCGATGACGAGGGCCGGCGTTTCGCGTCCCGGCGTCACGCCATCGAAGTGGTCTGGAATGTGATGAAATGTCATGTCGCTTGCCTCCTCGAGGCTGGACAAGGAAGGGATGGCGGCGCTGGAAGAGCGCCGCCGGAGAGCCGATGGCTCAGGTCCTGACTTCGAGCATCCGTTCGACGGCGCGTCGCGCCGGTGCCATCAGATGCTGCGGCACGATCACCTCGTGCTGCATGTTTTCAAGCGCCGAGCGGATGTTCTTGAGCGTGATCCGCTTCATGTGCGGGCAGAGATTGCACGGCTTGACGAACTCGGTCTCGGGATTGGCCGCCGCGACATTGTCGCTCATGGAGCACTCGGTGATCAGCGCGACCTTGGCCGGCTTCTTGTCCGCCACGAAGTCCGACATATTCGCCGTCGAGCCGGCATAATCGGCCTCGGCGACCACGTTCGGCGGGCATTCTGGATGGGCAAGGATCGTCACGCCCGGATATGCCTCGCGCATGTCGCGGATATCCTGCGGCGTGAACTGCTCGTGCACCTCGCAATGGCCGGCCCAGGTAAGGATCTCGACTTCCGGAATGTCGCGCTGGACGTTCTGGGCGAGATATTCGTCGGGCAGCATCAGGACGCGCGGAACGCCGAGCGACCGGATCACCGCATGGGCATTGCCGGACGTGCAGCAGATATCGGACGCCGCCTTCACCTCTGCGGAGGTGTTCACATAGGTGACGACCGGCACACCCGGATACTTCTGCCTCAGAAGCGCGATGTCCTCGGCCGTGATCGAATCGGCAAGCGAACACCCGGCGCGCATGTCCGGAATGAGGACGGTCTTGTCGGGATTGAGCAGCTTCGCCGTCTCGGCCATGAAGTGAACGCCGGCCATGACGATGACATCGGCATCCGTCGTCACCGCCTCGCGTGCGAGCGCAAGCGAATCGCCGACGATGTCGGACACCGTGTGGAAGATTTCCGGGGTCTGGTAGTTATGGGCGAGGATGACGGCATTCTTCTCGCGCTTCAGATCGAGGATCGCCTGCACGTCGTCTTCCATCGTCGCCCATTCAGGCCGAGGGACAAAGCGGCTCACCTTTTCGTAGAGCGCATCCGTCGTCCGGGCTTGCGGGCGTTCGAGAACGAGTTCGGTCATTGCGGGTCACCTCCATCCGCGACCGGACAGAAGCCTTTGGACGCGGGTTATCGTTCGACCCGTTCCGGGCCGGCTTATGCTACATATGAGCATAAGTGCCACAATGCAAGTCGAAAGCCATAAACCGCGCACAACGCGCCGCTGCCGTCATCGAGTGACCCTGCCGATAAAGCGGTGTCAGACATCCCTGGCGGGGCGTTCCATCGTGATTTCAGGACGATAGCGGAACAGCTTGGCCGGTCGCCCGCCGGTCTGGGTCGACAGCCGGCCCGTCTCCTCGATCAGGCCCTGGCTTTCCATCAGGCGCCGGAAATTGGACTTGTGCAGGCGAATGCCGGAAAGTGCCTCGGCGATGCGCTGAAGATCGAACAGGGTGAACTCGTCCGCCATGAGCTCGAAGAGCACCGGCCGATACTTGATCTTCGCCCGCAACCGGCCGATCGCCGTCGCCAGCATGCGCCGGTGGTCGAGGGCGAGCGGCGTGCCGGTCTCGGCGCATTCTCGGATCTCGCGTCCGCGATCACGTCCTGCCTCGGCGACGAGACCGGCCTCGTAGAGCAGTTCGTAACGCTCCAGCACGCGCTCCTCGTTCCAGCGGTCGCCGTCTGCCCCGAATGCGGACGCGATCCGGGCAAGGCGGCTGCGCTTGAGTGCGGGATCGGCGCTATCAGCCCACCTCCAGAGGTCCCTGCGAAGAAAGACAACCGAATCAGGTGCCCCTTCGCGCCAGTCCTCATAAGGAAAATGGGCGTAGAGATCGGCCCAGCCGGCAGCGGGTCGCTCTTCGGCCGCGCCCCGCACCAGCGCCAGATAGGCGATCGACACGAAGCGCCGTGTTCCGGGCCGGCTCTTGTCGCCGAAGGTATAGAGCTGCTCGACGAAGCCGAGCGGCTGGCCGGTCTGGCGCTCCACCCAACTTCTGACACCGCTCTCCAGCGTTCGGTGCTCGGCTTCGAGAGGGCCCGAGGGCAAAGCAGGCGTTCCATCCTCGCCGGAATTTGCGAGAAGCACACGCGGCCCCGCATCGTCGAAGGCGATGACGACTGCATTGAGCCCGACACCGACGGTCTGCCCCTGATGAGGCTGAAGCTCCGACGCTTCGTCCGCTCGTTCAGCCGTGCTCATCGGTGTCGGATCGCCTGTGCTGCTGTTTTCACTCCGCTGTCTGCAGATAGCAATGATGGAGCCCACAAAGAAGCCCGCCAAAGCCTCGGCTTTTACCCTTCGCTAAGGATGAAGCCAGGATGCAGGCAGTCCGAACTCCCGATTTACCGCTCGTTGAGGCCCGATGGCCATAAAAGGGACGATTCCACGGAGAGGTCGATGCAAGAGACCGCTGCTCATTCGAAGAACGCGCGCACGATCGGCAGCCTGTTCAAACGGTTTCGCCGCGACCGCGAAGGCGTCGTCGCGATCGAATTCATCCTGTGCGCGTTCCCGTTCTTTTTTCTGATTTTTGCTATCCTTGAGACTGCGATCGTCTTCGCATCCGGTATCGTCCTTGAAAACGGAGTGAAGGACGTCGCTCGTCAGGTCCTTACAGGCCAGTTGCAGACCCTTGGCAACGATGCGCCGGGCGAGGAAGATTTCCGGAAGCTCGTTTGCGACGAGGTCTCCTACTTTCTCGCCTGCGACAAACTTGAGATCGATCTTCAGACCTTCGACACGTTTTCGGACATCGATCTCACCTACGACCCCGACAATTTCGGATATTCACTCGGCGGCAGCGATCAGATCAGCGTGCTTCGGGTATATTACAAACGGGAATGGCTGACCTCCATCCTTCACGGAATTTCGGAGGATGACGACGGCAAGATCATCATTTCCTCGGTCTCAGCATTCAGAAACGAGCCCTTCTGATGGCCAGCATGATCCTTTCCCGCTTCCGCTTCTGCCTTTCCCGTTACCGGCGCGACAACGATGGCGTTGCCGCCGTCGAGTTTGCCCTGCTCCTGCCGATCCTCGCCGTGCTCTATCTCGGCATGTTCGAAGGGGCGAAGATCTACGAAGGCGCCGACAAGACGAACACGGCGGCCGAAAGCCTCGGCGATCTCGTCTCACGTACGCGAACGGTCTCTTCGGACGAACTGAACAAGATCTTCGCGATCTCGAAAGCGATCATGTATCCGCTCGACGAAAGCAAATTCACGGCGACGATTTCAGGCATCGAGATCGACGACAACGGCAAGGGAAAGGTCGTCTGGTCGAAGAAGAACAGCGGTACGGGGCTGGCGAAGGGTTCGTCCTACACGCTGCCGCAAGGACTGAAAGACAATCCGAGCAAGTTTCTCGTCATTGTCGAAACCCAGTACACCCACGAGTCTCCGCTGCTGCATAGCGTGATCGCATCGAGCCTCGAGATCGACCATAAGTTCGCCGTCGTACCGCGACTTTCCCCGGATATTCCCTGCTCGGATTGTTGAGAAAGCGCTCCTTGCGGCAGATCAGGATGCCTGCTTCAGAATCGTGCGCGTCAGCACGATGACCGGCAGGATTCCGGTGAGCACGATAAGAAGGGCTGCGATCGCGGCATCCTCGAAGGCCGATCGCGATGCACTCGCATAGACGAAGGTCGCAAGCGTCTCGAAGTCGAAGGGACGAAGCAGGATCGTCGCGGACAGCTCCTTCACCGAGTCCACGAAGACCAGCATGAAGCCGGTGAGAAGCGCCGGCGTCATCAATGGCAGGAGCACCTGTCGCAAAGTGTTGCCGGGCCCGTGACCGAGGGTGCGCGCGGCATGATCGAGATGGGGCGAGATCTTCGCGAATCCCGACTCCATCGCGCCATAGCCCATCGCCATGAACCGGACGAAACAGGCATAGACGATCGCCGCGCCGGAGCCGGAGAGCAAAAGACCGGTCGAAATGCCGAAATTTGCCCTCAGATAGGCATCGAGGGCGTTGTCGAAGGCCGCAAGTGGGATCAGGACACCGATCGCAAGCACCGTTCCGGGAACGGCGTAGCCGAGGGACCCGAGACGCACGAGAGCCAGGAGGCGGCGCGAGCGCGTCAGCCGGACCCCGTAGGCCATCATGAAGGCGGCCGCGACGGTGATGAGACCGGCAGACCCTGCGACCATCACGGTGTTCTTGAGAGCTGACCAGAGCGCGGGTTCGGCGAACTGATCGAGGCGGCGAGAGGCGTAGTCACCCAGAATATAAGCCGGGATACCGAAGCCGAAGGCGATCGGCAGGGCGCAGACGAGGAAGGCGGGAACGCATGCCCAGCGGCCAAGGGCCAGACGGCCGACCACGGCATCGTCTCCGCGCGCAAGGCTGTAGCGCTGGTCCCGACGTGCCGCCCGCTCCAGAACGACGAGCCCGACGATGACGACGAGCATTGCGAGCGCCAGCTGCGCCGCGCCCGCGAGGTCGCCCCGGTTGAGCCAGGTGGAATAGACCGAGAAGGTGAGTGTCCTGACACCGAGAAATTCGACGCCGCCGATATCGTTGACCGTCTCCATCAGGGCGAGCGCCACACCGACGGCTATCGCCGGGCGTGCCATCGGCAGGAGCACCTTGAGGAAGGCCCCGACAGGCCCGGCGCCGAGCGTGCGCGCGACGTCGGCAGCCTTTCGCCCCTGCATCAGGAAGACGAGCCGCACCGTGAGGAAGACATAAGGGTAGAGAACGCTCGACAGGATGAGCACGGCACCCCAGAGCGAGCGGATGTCCGGAAACCAGTAGTCGCGGCTAGACGTGAACCCGAAAATGTCGCGGATCGCGGTCTGCACGGGTCCGGCGAAATGGAAGAATTCGGTGATGCAATACGCGGCGATGTAGGTCGGAACGGCAAGCGGCAGGACGAGCGCCCAGCAGAAGAAGCCGCGGCCGGGAAAGTCGAAGCTCGTCGTCAACCACGCGGTAACGACGCCGACGGTTCCCGTGACGAGGGCCACGCCGATCATCAGGAGGATCGTGACACGCGTCGCCTCCGGCAGAACGGTCGAGAGGAGATGGGCCCAGCTGTCGCTAGCACCGGAGGAGATGGCGATCACCACCAGGGCAAGGACCGGCAGCACGGTGAGCAGCGCGACGATGCCCGCCGCGACAAGCCAGCGCGTTCCCGTTCCGCGCCTGAGGCGACGGCGGATTTTCAGATCCGGTTTCAGAAACGAGGCGATAGCGGACATCGATCAGCGGCGAGGCGATTGGACGAAAAGTCCGGACATGGAAAATGCCCCGCCCGGATATCCGAGCGAGGCACGATGAAACGAAAACCGGGCGCTATCAGCTCTGCGGACCGGAATCATAGGCCACTTCGTCGACGATGCGCGAGGCCTCGTCGCGATGGGAGGCGATGTCCGACAGCGAGATATCGTCCTTCTTGAACTCGCCGAAGCCCTGAACGAGATCCGACGTCTGGATACCCGGCTCGAGCGGATATTCATAATTTGCGTCGGCGTAGATCTTCTGGGCCTCGTCGGAGGAAAGGAAGTTCATCAGGCGAACGGCATTTTCGCGGTTCGGCGCGTTCTTGGCGAGCGCGACACCCGAAATATTGGCGTGGGTGAGGCCGTTGTCGAAGGTCGGCATGATAACCTTGATGGCATCGGCCCATTCCTTCTGCTCGGGCTCTTCCTCGTTCGTCATCATCTTGCCGACATAATAGGTGTTGCCGAGCGCGATATCGCATTCGCCGGCAAAGATCGCCTTCGCCTGGTCGCGGTCGCCGCCCTCGGGCCTGCGAGCGAGATTGTCACGCAGGCCGGTCACCCATTCGCGCGCAGCGTCCTCGCCGTAATGTTCGATATAGGCTGCGATCAGCGCGACATTGTACTGATGCTGACCGGACCTTGTGCACAGCCGGCCCTTCCACTCGTCGGAGGCCAGATCCTTGTAGGAAAGCGCATCGGTATCGACGCGTTCCTTGGAGGCGTAGACGACACGGCCACGGGCGGTCAGGCCGAACCACTGGTGATCGGCGTCCTGGAATTCGGCAGGAATGTTCTCATTGATCTCTTCACCCGTTACCGACTGGGTGACGCCGGCCTGCTTGGCGGCATCGAGACGGCCGATATCGACAGTCATGATGAGGTCAGCGGGAGAATTCGCCCCTTCGGCGGAAATGCGCTGTTCCAGCCCCTTGTCGATGAAGATCGTCGCCGTCGTCAGGCCCGTTTCCTTGGTGAAGGCGTCGAGTACGGGCTGGATCAACTCGGGCTGGCGGGACGTGTAGATATTGACGTCGGCCGCCGAAGCGGCGCTCGGAACAACGGCGGCAAAGCCGGCTGCGGCCAGGGTGGCGGCGCCGATGGATGCGGTCAATCTCATGGTGTCGTCGAACTCCTCGCGGTCAAAGTGCGATTGGTTGCTGGTTGGCCGGAAGGCCTCCCGTGCAGGCTCATACCCGGCACCATGAGACCATTCCTGATCGAGGATGTGCCTGATGAGAGCGCAGCTTGCAAGCATCTGGCATAGAAAAATCTAATAAAAACAAAGGTTTAGAACAGTTCTAAACTTGAACGATTCTAAGAATCTCAGCAAATTTGCAGTGAAAAGAGGACGATAGCTCACGACACCGCTCGACCGTCTTGAGCCGCGACCAGTGAAAGTCGCCTCACGACCTCGCGAGTTGGCCGGAAGAACAGACGAAACAGACCACAGAGTTCTCTGAACAGTCGTTCGAAACCGATCAGGTCATGACGATCACGTTCGTTATGGCAGGGGCTGCGACGCCGGATCGACGGCATTCAGCGAAGGAAATGAGGCAATCTGGAATCGAATAACATCCATATTCGACAATCTGAGTCGTCTGAGTCTGGAGTAAATTCTGATATTTAAGACGTTGGCCCCAAATCGAGAGCCTCGAGGCGATTTTTAAATGAAGCCGCCAGAAAGGAATCTGTTGGAACGACAATATCGCCCAGATTTTTAAGGCATTCCATTCGGATAAACAAAAGATAATATATTTTCAAGCCTCTCAATTTATTTTTGGGATGCTATCACGTTGCAGACCCCAGATGATCACATTCCAGGAGACTGCATTTTGGATCAACGCGTCGAAAGCATTAAGACATCGCACAATCTCGACGGTGATACTGAGGCTCTACGCGAATATTATGCGGGTTGGGCGAGCGACTACGACAAGGACGTTGCGACTGAACGGTATGGCGGTCCGGGTGTTATCGCCGATGTCGCGACCACCGTCGCGCGCGGCTATCTGAAGCGTCCGCTGAAGGAAATCCGTGTCCTCGATGCGGGCTGCGGCACCGGCCTTGCCGGCATCGAACTGAAGAAGCGGGGCTTCGTGGACGTCGACGGCTTCGACCTTTCGGCGGAAATGACGGAAATCGCCGACAACACCGGCGCCTACGACAAGCTTGTCGCCGACGTCGATCTCAATGTGGATCATGAAAATCCCTTGAAGCAACGCTATGACCTCATGGTCTGCTGCGGCGTTCTCACGCTCGGGCATGTGGAGCCGGAAGCGCTGCTGCGGCTCGCAGACTATCTCAACGAGGGCGGCGTGATGGTGGTCTCGACACGCAACAGCTACCTCAAGGGCTGCGATTATCGCGGAACCGCAGATCGTTTCGTGAAGAGCGGCAAGCTCGAAAGCCTCGGCTGCCTGCCGGATGCGGACTATATCGAGGAGGAAGGCGCCCACTATTGGATTTACCGCAAGCCAGCGAGCGACTGATATCGAGAGGCCTTTGAAAGCACCGCTTTCGAAGGCCCGCTGGCAGCTCGAGCCGGGTTTGAGCAGTTCGTCGGGCGGGAATTGGCCAACGGGTCAATTCAATTATCCGGCGGTATTAAACCATGAGACACGATTTCGGAATCGGCTCTCATGCTCCAGTCTTTTGTTTTCGCATCGGACCGAAAACCGGGATCACTTTTCGGTCCAATGCTTCACCCGGTCACCACACGATCCGGCGCAAAGCGTAGCTCCACCATGGTCCCGTGTTGCGGCGCGGACTCCACCGAAATCTCCGCCCCGTTCGCCCCCGCCATGGCAAAGGCAAGCGGCAAGCCGAGCCCTGTTCCCAGCCGATCGGGACCCGCATCCGATTTCACCCGTCCGTAAGGCTGTTTGGCGATCTCCAGCTCGGCATCGGTCATTCCGACACCATTATCGCGGCATCGCAGCGTGACACTGCCATCCTCGCGATACTGGCTCGACACGATGATCTGGCCACCGCCCGGCGTCGAATTGATCGCATTCTGGATGAGATTGGTCACGATCTGACGAAGCGAACGCTCGTCGGCGATGACCGGCGGCACGGACGGAGGCAGATTGGAACGCAGAACCACGCGCGCACCGCCGGCGACGGGCTGCATCATGGAGACGACCTCGCCCGCCACCTGGTTGAGCGCAACGGTCCTGAAGCTCAGTTGCAGCCGGCCGGCCTCCGCCTTCGACAGTTCCAGAAGATCGTTTACGAGATCGAGGACATGGCGGCTCGATCGCTTGATGTCGGCGATATAGTCGAGATAGCGCGGATTGCCGATCGGCCCGAACGCCTCGCTCTCGATGGCGTCGGCAAAGCCGAGCACCGCCGTCATCGGCGTGCGGATTTCGTGACTGACCGCGGCGAGGAACTGTGTCTTGCGCAGGGACTCTTCCTCGGCGCGAAGGCGGGCGGCTTCGGCATCGGAATCGGTCGGACGGGGCTCTTCTTCACCCACGGCGACATCGCCGATCTCCCGCATGGCAACGCACCAGCCGCCGTGCTCCATCGGCACGGCAACGGCCGCGAGGACCCGTTTTTCACCATCCTTCATGCATATCGTCAGATCGCCATCGCCGCCGACGCGCTCATCCTGCAAATCGGGCGTGGTCTCGCAAATAAGATCGCCGGCCCGCGCCCGGCTCTCGCCATCGAAGAGCTCACTGAAGGTCATTCCGATCAGTAACGCGGCGCGATCCTCGCCCCCTCGCCTTTCGTCTCCAGCTCTATCGGCGGCGTCGGTTCCGGCAAACAAGCCGTTGGCGCGGTCATTGGCAGCCTCGACCCTGCCCTCCTGATCGAGAAGCAGAACCGCCTCTCCCTTGGTCTCGATGCCTTCCATCAGCGCGGCGAGCCGTGATTCAGGATCATCTGCGTCGGGCGTCTGGATCGGAGCCATTTCGCCGGCTGTCGCCTCTGGAACCGTTCCGAGATCGGTGACGGTAAGGCGCGGGGACGCAAAGAAGGAAATCACCAGGAAGGACTTGCCGCCCATGGCGATTCGCTGCATGCGCGCCCTGACTTCGATCGTCTTGTCGTTCGCGCGGCGAAGCCGAACGAACTCGCCCCGCGTGCTCTCTTCGAAGAGATGATCGAGCCCGCCGGCAGCAGCCAGGGATGCGGCGTCCCGGTATCCGGTCAGGTCCGCGAATTCCTCGTTGGTGAAGACCGTGTCGTCGCCGCTCTGGACGAGAATCGGCACCGGCAACCGGCTGTAATAGGCCTGCAGATCGGCGACCACCGTCGTGCCCGGCCGACCTGCCTCGGCATCCATATCGTGATCGTCCGAAGCAGCATGCTCCTGCGGGTCCGGCTTGACGTCCCCAACCGACGGGAGCGCTCCCCCGAAATGCGCAATCTTCTGCTTAGCGATCCGGATCGCCTCTTCCAGATCGGGATTGCGTTCACCGCTCGAAAGGGCGACCCCGATCGTACGGAACGCGGCAGCCTCCTCATCGCTGAGAAGCGCCTCGTTGCGTGCCCGCCGCTCGGCAAGCTGCACGACCTGATCGTCGACACCTTCGAGACTGCGCCCCGGTTCAGGCCGCATTTCTTCGCTTGACGGGTCATCGTGATCATCGCGATCATCGACGCCGAAGTCGATCTCCTCGACCGGCCGGTTGCGCATGGCCTGCGCGACGATGTCGTGCATCGTCGTGCCGGTCGCAAGCTTCAGGCCCCAGGCTGCCGGATCATCCTCGGCATCGGCGGGCCGGGCAACACCAAATCCGCGAAAACCGTCGAAGCTGCGGTCCCGCGAATAGACCGGCAGGGCAGCCAGATCGATCGGCACGCGCTTGTCGCTCGCCTCGACAGGCCAGAAGACGGTCCGGTCCGACCAGGTTTCGCGCCGATCGATAAGTGGGGCGATTTCCTCGCGCGGGTCGAGATCGAGGGCTTCGCTGAGATCCGCGAAGGAGATGCCGATCACATCCGCCGCACGCGGCCCGACGACCGCCGCGAATTCCTGCGAAAGGGCATGAAAGCGGCCATCCTGGTCGAGACGCCAGACGAACCGGGTGGGATCGGTGGTGAAATCGGGATCAAATTCGGCCTCCACCGCTTCCGTGTCGTCCGGTTCAGCGGATGGTTGCGCTGCCCCACCCGCCGCTGCCCGATCTTCAGAGGCATCCGGCGCTGATAGGTCAGAGGGCGCATTATCGCCTGCGAGTGAGACTTCCTCATTGCCCGAAGCGCTGACACTGGATTGCGATCCGGCGTTTTCGGCCAAGGCCGCAGGCGCTACCGCACCCGCCATGGACCAGTTCGATCGAAGCGGAACGCGCCGCTGCGCGGTGTGACGCTCTGCGCCATCATCGCTCGTCGTTCCGTCGAGATCTTCGGCATCCGTCCCATCGGAGATCGCCGCATGATCGGTTTCATGCGCCGGGTCCTGCTCGCGCATCTCGGCTTCGCCGGCTGCGTCTTCCCGCTCCTTCTGAGCGAAGTGATAGGCTGCCGCTGCGCCGATCCCGCCCGCAATGACGGTCAGAACGGACGACGCCGGAGCGGAATAGGTGTCGGAGTGAGTGTCGGTCGAGATAACGCCATCGCGCGGCAGACCCTCTTCGGCATCGGCTTCACCGCTTTCGGGATCGCCAGATCGCGCGGACGGATCGCGGATCGCAGAAGCGCTCTCCTCCGACACAGCACTGCCGGTAACTGCGGGAGACGTGCCTTCGCCATTATCGCCTTCAGAGGACGGCGGGGACTCCTCCGGCATTTCGTTGTCCAACGGATGGGGAATACCGTCGGGGCGATGCTTGTGCCCCTCGCCCCCGGAGCCCGCCAGCCGTTCAAGAACCGCTCCACCGAGAGCCGCACCGGCCGCGCTCAAAAGCGAACCGCTGACGGATTTGATGGTCTCGATCTCGCGAACGAAAGAGCCCTCGTCCGATCGAGCATGCTCGACTGCGGCCGGCGAACCGATATCCGCGGCGTCCGCCTCCTGATCGCTTGGTATTTCCGGGTCCAGATCGAACCGCAGAAGCCGTTCGTCGCCCAGATGCCAGACTGCGATGAGCCGGCGGCTGATTTTCGCAAGGCCGGCCGATCCCCCGTTCGACAGAAAGGCGAGATCGAAATCGGAACCGCTATCCTTCAGATCGTAAAGATCCTCCAGATGAACCTGATCCATCGCACCGAACCCGGCATCGAACCAGGATCGCTCCGAACTCCAGATCGCGATGGGCTGATCTCCGACTTCAGAAAGTGCGGCGAGGCCTTCGCCATCCCGCGCCGCCCCACCGCCAGGCGCCCCTGCCACGAGAATGCATCGACGGTTTTCCGGACCGATTGCGATCCGCTCCTGCGAAAGGACGCCAGCGCCACTGGGCACGCTGCCTGAGGCAGACGCACCATCATGCTGCAGCGCAGCAGAAATCTGCGTGCAAAGCTCGCCGCTTCCCACCATCTGTGGCCCCGGCGCGAGGCCGAAAACGCCCGCGGCCGCTTCGCTCGCCCATACGATTTGCGACAGATCGGCATTGGCAGCCAAAACCCAGGCGCCGGATCGGCGCGCGGTCCGCACGAACGGATGTGTCATCACCGCCAGGACGTCTGGCAGGGTTTCTCGGCTCAAGTTTCCGGCCGTCACGATCTCTTCGCCTCTGCTGATTCCATCATGCCGAGCTCGACTTTCGGTGCGTCTTAACGAAGGATTCATAATAGGCGCACCGAACAAAGGCCATGCCGAGCGAGGATTGGCCACCAAGTTCCGGGGATCAGGCTTAATGCGCGGGGTTTAAGAAAAGTGCGACCGTTCTATGTTGCAATGCACAAAAACCGCTGCTATAAGAATAGGCAGCCACGGTCGGTGCGGAACCTGAGCCCGGCTAACGATGTTGTATTGCAACAGACCCAGCAAATAGGAGACATTTCATGGCAGACGCCAAGAACAACGATCCGTTCGGCCTCGGTAACGCGCAGGCAATGATGGGCATGGATCCGTCCAAGATGACCGAAACCTTCCGCGCCATGACGCAGAAGTCCATGGAGCAGTCCAAGGAAGCCTATGGTCGCATGCGCAGCGCTGCCGACGAAGCTTCGAAGGCCCTCGAGTCGACGATGGAAAACGCTCATCAGGGCTCGCTCCAGCTTTCCAAGAAGGCTCTCGACGCCATGCGCGCCAATGCCGATCTCGGCTTCCAGCACCTCGACGCCATGATGGGCGCCAAGTCGTTCTCGGAAGTTATCGAAATGCAGACGACCTACCTGCGCCAGCAGGCCGAGCTGAACACGACCCAGGCCAAGGAAATCCAGTCGCTGACGCAGAGCGTCGCGCAGGAAATGATGAAGCCGGGCAAGGAAGCTTTCGAAAAGGCTTCGAAGCAGGCGTCCAAGTAAGTCTGCCAATAGGCAGATTGCTTTCTTCGGCAGGCCCAGTTCAACCAGCCCTTTTGGCCGCTTGGTTGTCTGAGCCGCTTCAGGAACCGCGATGAATCCCGGCCATATGCCGGGATTTTGCGTTTTAATCGACGGATGTCGTCGTCGCCTGTGACTATTGATCTCTCCGTCGGAAACTAAGCCCGAGCGGCGCAGACTCGCCGTTCAGTTCCAAGAGCGCGATGCGGACAACGTGATTCCTTGGTATTTTCTGACAAGCACTCGTTATTCGCCGACAAGCGCTCCCTCACCGCTTCAGATTTGCCTCGACCAATGTCGTCCAAAAACCTGCGACGGTTTCAATGCGGCATTCTCGCCGGTCAAACGGCAGCGGAGGCGATTTACAAGACCGCGCACCTTTTCTATAGAGGCCGCACAACCGCTTGAGCAGTGTCGAGCGGCTGGCAACTGTTGGGGCGTCGCCAAGTGGTAAGGCAGCGGCTTTTGGTGCCGCCATTCGCAGGTTCGAATCCTGCCGCCCCAGCCATCTTTTCCAAGCTATTGATTTTGCTGAAACCCATGTCTGGCTGGGGTGCTTCTGCGCCAAGTGAGACACTGGACTGCGACACACATGTGAGACACGGAGTGTCGATTATGGCCGTCGGATCAGGTCTCGAACGTCGCGGCGCCGTCTATTACTGGCGAAAGCGGCTTCCCGAGTTTCTCGCGCGGAGAATTGGGACGAATCATCTACGGCACAGTCTGGGAACAAAGGACCTCGCCGCCGCGCGCCATCTCGGGGCGGGCCTGAACGCGAAGGCTGCGGAACTGATGCTCGACGAACGTCCGGACGTGACGCAGCCGCAGTTGACTGCGGTTTTCATGGCAACGCTGAAAGCACACTCGGGATGGGCCCCTCGCGGACGATCTTGGCCAGTTCCGCTTTCTGCCGGGGACCAAGTCGCGAGGACGGACCGGCATAGAACCGGTTCGAAAGGCCCTTGAGCCTGTCTTTGTTATAGCGATGAACCCAATCGCGAAGGGTCTGACGGTCCATCCCGCACGTCTGCGCGGCCGAACGCCGACCCACGCCTTCCAGAATGAGCGCGATCGCCAGCATGCGCCGCGCCGCCTTCGCAGCCGAACTCTTCGCCGCAGCCGACCGAAGTGCCGCCGGCGAATGGTCCGATCGAGTGATCTCAACCACCATCAAAGCCTACTATGGTTCTATGGGAGTGGATCAGTTGCCCAGCATAAAGGGAATCCCTGCCGCGCCAGAAATCGTGGCCGCCGGTATGACTCGCCTTGGTTCCGAAGTTTTTCGAAGGGAGGCAAGCCGGACCGTCCCGAAGCGGCCGGCCGACCGGCCATCGCAGCCTTGGCGATACCCATCGACTTGGCGCGTCCCGCGCCGTCCATCCCGATAGTCGACATGCCATGTCCGACAAAGGCCGCTCACCCCTCCGGCAGCGCATAGGCGATGTAATAATCGCCCACCGGCGTCTCCATGAAGTGATGTCCGCCGGCCTGGATTACGAGGTACTCACGCCCGTCCTGTTCGTAAACGATGGGGTTCGCCTGGCCGCCGGCGGGCAGGACGTCGGTCCATAGGGTTTCGCCGGTCTTCTCGTCGATGGCGCGAATGAGGTTGTCAGTGGCGGCGGCGATGAAGATCAGGCCGCCCTTGGTGACGACCGAGCCGCCGTTGTTGGGTGTACCGATCGACAGGGGAATGAAGGATGGGATGCCCCACGGGCCGTTGCGGCGGGCGGTGCCTAGGGGGCGATCCCACAAGGTCTTGCCGGTCGCAAGGTCGATCGCCCGGATACCGCCCAGCGGCGGCTGCTTGCAGGGAATGCCGGTGAAGGGCGCGCGCCAGCCGGCATTGACGTCGATGGCATAGGGCGCGCCGGCCTGGGCATCGCCTTCGCCCTCGGCCTTCGAGCCGCCCTCGTCACCCGGCTGTTTTTCGTTGATCGGCTTGAGATTGCGCTCGTTGGCTTCCTCGCGGGGAATCAGGCGGTTGTGGTTCGGCACGTCGTTGTAGTTGGCGACGATGACGCCGTTCTCGATGTCGACGGCGACGCTCCCCCAGTCCGACCCGCCGTTATAACCGGGATATTCGATCCAGTGCTTGTCGGCCGTTGGATGGGTGTAGATACCGCCATAGGAGGCCTGCCGGAAGGCGATGCGGCAGAACAGCTGATCGAGCGGGGTGATACCCCACATGTCGGCTTCGGTCAGGGCATCCTTGCGCAGGGTGTGGTAGCCGGACGCCGGTTGGGTCTTGGCATAGGCGTCGCCTTCGACGCCGCCTTCCGGGGCCTTGATCTCCTCGATCGGGACGAGAGGTTCGCCAGTCGCGCGGTCGAGGATGTAGATGTCGCCCTGTTTGGAGGGGAGCAGGATCGCCGGCGTCGTGCCGTTGCCGTCCTTGGTGGGAAAGTCGATGAGCGTTGCCTGGCTGCCGAGATCGTAGTCCCAAACGTCGTAACGCACGGTCTGGAAGTGCCAGGCTGGCTTGCCGGTGGTGACGTCGATGGCGACGAGGGAGGTGGCCCACTCGTTCTCGGCGTCGGAGCGATTGCCGCCGTAGTAGTCGACGGAGGAATTGCCGAGCGGCAGATAGACGAGGCCGAGTTCTTCGTCGCCGGTGGCCTGTGTCCACATGTTCGGGGTGCCGCGGGTATAGGTCTCGCCTTCCGGCGGTGCGCCGGTCAGCTCCGAATTGCCAAGGTCCCAGGCCCAGGCGAGCTCGCCGGTGACGGCATCGTAGCCGCGGATGACGCCGGAGGGGGCGTCCTCGGCCTGGCCGTCCTTGACCTGGGCCCCCGTGACGGCGATTCCGCGCACGATCGCCGGCGGTGCGGTGACCGCGTACCAGCCGGGTACCTTCTCGCCGATACCCTGCCACATGTCGACCGAGCCGTTTTCGCCAAAGTCTTCGCAGGGCTTGCCGGTTTCAGCATCGACGGCAACCAGCCGTGCATCCAGCGTGCCTTCGATGATGCGGGCGGCGCAAGCCTGGTCGGTGGGGGCGTCGGGGATCTCGTAATAGGCGACGCCGCGGCAGGTGGCGCCATAGGGGATGGCGTCGGGCGAAACCTTCGGATCGTAACGCCAGCGCTCCTCGCCGGTCTTGGCATCGACGGAGGAGAGGATGTTCATCGCCGAGCAGATGTAGAGGGAGTCTCCGATCTTCAGCGGCGTTCCCTCGGGCGAATATTTGCCCTTGGTCTTCTCGGTCGGCATGTCGCCTGTGCGGTAGGTCCAGACCTTCTTTAGTCCGGCGACATTGTCCGGGGTGATCTGGTCAAGCGGCGAGAAGCGGGTGGCGTTCGGGCCGCCGCCCCAGAACGGCCAGTCGGAGCCGATCTGCGGCTGTCTCGCCGGCGCACGGGCAGCGACAGTGGAGGAGGGCTCAGTGCCGGAGGCGCCTTGCGTGTTTTCGTTCTCGGCTTCGGCAGGTCCTGCCCGTCCCTCTTCGGTCGCGGATGCCGCAGGAGCGGTGGCGTCGCTAGACTGTGCCGCGCCCGGTAAGGGCCGGATGATGGTGCCATCCTCTGCCGGCGCCTGCTCGCTCGGGGCTGGCGTTTCCTGGGCGAAGGCGCCTTGAGGGACAGCGGCGAGAAAGAGGGTTGCGGCAAGGGTGGTGGCCGCACCGAAGCGATCGAAGCGTCTCGTCATGTTGATCTCCTGCGGGTCGGGCGGGTTCAGCGGGCGGTCGGGATGATGGTCTCACCATGCCGGCGAGGCGAAGTGTCGGTTCGGCTGAGACGGTCGGTTTCGTGCGCGGGATGGCGGAAGCCGGATGCACCGGGTCCGGAGCGGCCACGCACGCCGCGTCTGAGAACCGGGATTGCGGCGAGGACGAGCACGAGAATGACCGTTGGCGCGACCAGTCGCGGCACCTGCGCCCACCAGTCGAAGCCCTTTTCCCAGAAAGCCCAGACAAGCGTGCCGACCCAGGTGGCGACATACACCCAGACGGCCGACATCGAGGTTTTGACGAGGAACCAGGCCGTCAGCAGCAGGCCTATCCCGGCAAACAGATAGTACCAGGAGCCGCCGAGCCAGATGAGATAAGCTCCGCCGCCGAAGATGGGCAGCCCGAACAGGACGAGCACGATGGCAAGGACCACGACGGCCCAATAGCCCCAGCTGCGGCCTTTGCTGCTTTCGGTATCGGTCATTCAACCCTCGCTCGCTCTGGTCGCCGTTGATATGCTTTACTTACCACCAGCTAGCACCGAGCATCGGCATCGCAACCCGATCCATCACATAATCGCGAGGTTCATCTGTTGGGTGTCTACCGAAATCGCTGTGGCTCGAAGGGGCCGGATCGAGTTCCGTCGCAACTCTTGGCTTGGGTCGTGAGTATTCGTCTTCTCAAGATTTTAAGGTTTCGTTAGCTTTTTGAAGCCCGAAGATATGCGCGATGAGATCGGTTTTTCGGTCGATCGTCCATTCGCCGGCGAAGCCGAGGCCCTTCTTCCGCCAGAGCATCGCTTCGAACCCTTTGATCTTTCGCCGGGCCGTGTTGAACGAGCGAATGCCGCCGATCTTTGGCATGGCCTTATTGACCCGACTATGAACGCTCTCGATACCTCGCTGGAGATGCTCGGTGACGTGATGGACCGGATTAGGCGGTAGCATCCGATCATCGACTGCGCATTGGATGGCAGTCGGGAACGGTCCTGCGCCATCGGTGCAGATCGTCGCCGGCGACAAGACCGGTTCATCCTTCAGCATCTCGGCAAAGAACCGCTGCGCCGCCTCGGCATCGCGCTTGGCTACCAGAAGGAACTCGACCGCGTTTCCGTGTTCATCGATGGCACGATACAGATATCGCGATTGACCATTGATCTTCACATAGGTCTCATCGATACGCCCACCTTAACAGAAAGAGACGCAACGCAGCTTCCGCAACCGGCGCAGCCTTTTCTCGATCAGCGGCGCATTGGCCAAAACCCAGCGATTGATCGCCGAATGATCGACCGCGAAGCCGCGTTCGGCGAATCCCTCTTGCAGATCAAGATAGCTCAGCGGGTAGCGCAGATTCCAGTTCACCACCTGCACAATCAGCCAGGCCTTGATCGGCCGACCCTTGAAGTCGTCTCCTTCGACTGCCGCTTCAGATTCTCGGCGAGCGTGTTCAAGATCACGGCAAGTCTCTCCAGCAGTGAGAGCGAGAAACTCGGTGATCATGGTGCCGAACCGTTAACCGCCAAAAGTTTGCGACAGGCCTCTTTCAGCGGGCGGACAATTTCAAATCTGGACCAGCCGTGCCGGCATCAGCTTCAAAGGCCGGTCCTTTGCCTTATACCGCCGGACGATTGAATTGACCCGTTGGGTCAATCCACGCCCGGCAAACGGCTCAAACGCCGCTCGGGCTGCCGACGGCCCATGAAACCGATGGTTTCAAAGGTCCGCCGGTATTACTTGCGCCGCACGCTTTTCACGAGGCCCACCAATTGGCTGTCGCGCTCGGCCGCGAGGGCCCGAACGCTTTCTCCATCCGCCTCGACGAGCGTTTCCACAACAAGCTTTTCACGAAGCGCCTTCGTTAAGGCCGGGGTGCCGAGATCGTCCCAGCGCCGCTGCTGGCTGTCGCCCAAATGGTCGAGATAAGCGGCAATCCCGCCCTCGCCGCCCCCCAGATGATAGGTCATGTGCGGACCGACTGCCGCCCACCGCAGACCCGGCCCGTTGCGGACGGCGGTGTCGATATCCGCAGCCGAGGCGACCCCTTCGGCGACGAGATGGACGGCCTCTCGATAAAGAGCAGCGCTGAGGCGGCCGGCAATATGACCCTGAATCTCCTTTTTCAGGCGAACAGGCGCCTTTCCCAAGTGTTCGTAGAAAGTCATGGCACGGTCGAGGACCGCCGGATCAGTCAGCGGACCGCCCGAAACCTCGACCAGCGGCAACAGATGGGGCGGGTTGAAAGGATGGGCGGCCAGACAGCGGGAAGGCTCACGGCAGGCCGTCTGGACGTCGCCGATCAACAGCGCCGAGGTCGAAGAGGCTAGGATCGTGTCCGGCTTGACGAAGCGCTCCACCTCCGCAAAGAGGGCGCGTTTCATCTCCAGCTTTTCCGGCGCGTTCTCCTGGACGAGCTGGACCTCGGAAAGCTCAGGTCCCGGCGCGGCGGCAAAGCGTAGATGATCGAGATCCGGTTCGCCCGCCGCCTCGCCGAGTTCCACGAGTGCCGGCCACATCGAACGGATGGCAGCCTCAAGCTTGGCGCTGGCGTCGGGCGCGGGATCGATTGCGAGAACATCGATCCCCTTCGCGAGGAACACCGTCGCCCAGCCCGCGCCGATCAGCCCCGTCCCGATCACCGCGACGCGTTCGATCGGCCGGCCCTGGATAGTCGGGGAACCCTCGCTCACGGGCGCACCTCACCCGTTTCCGATTGCGGCAGGGCGACGGCTGCGCTCGAGGTTCCCGCCATTGCCCGCGCTCTCTGACCACCTGCATAGAACGCCCCAGCCAGTACGCCCGCCGCAAGAATGGGCAAACCGATGACCGGCACAAGGGCAAGCGCAATCACGAATCCATAGATTACCAGGTCGACGAGCCGGTTGCCGAAGAGTGGCATGCGTCCGAGGAGGCAGGGAATGGCGATCACCAGAACCAGCCCCGTCATCAGCGCATCCACCACCGCCATCGTTCCACCGTGGCCGATCATGCCGGGATAGATCAGGAGCAGGAACGGCACGACATAGGTCATCGCGCCGAGCCGCACGGCCTCGCGGGCCGCCGGCAGCCAGTTGGTCTGGGCAATGCCGGCGGCGACGAAGACCGCGACACAGACCGGCGGCGTGATCACCGAGATCGTCGCGAAATAGAAGACGAACATATGCGCGGCGAGCGGCTCGATGCCGACCGTTGTGAGCGCTGGCGCCAGAACGGCGGCGACGAGCACATAGGCGGCCGTCGTCGGCAGACCCATGCCAATGATCAGGCAGACGATGCCGACGATGAGCGCGACGAGGAAAGTCGAATTGCCGGCGAGCATGACGATCAGCGAGGAAAGGGTCACACCGATGCCGGTCAGGTTGATCATCGCGACAAGGATCTGCGCCCCAGCGAGGAGAACGCCGATGATGACGAGGCCACGCCCGGCGTCGTCGAGGGAAGCCACGAGCTGGCGGCCGATCTCGCGCGGCGAACGGTGGCCGATGCTGACGACGAGATAGGCGATGAACAGGCCGGCAATGCCGTAGAAGGCGGCTGTCTGCACCGAGCGGCCGGCGAAGATGCCGTAGAACAGGCCGCCCAGCGCGGCGACGATCGGAAGGACACGCCGCCATTTGACGATCGCCGCCCAGGGCGGGATATCGGTCTCGTCGACGATCCGCATGTTGCGCCGGACCGAGACGACATGGACGGTCATGAAGACCGACAGGTAGAAGAACAGCGCCGGCAGGATCGCCGCGACCATGACGTCGAGATAGGAAACGCCGAGGATCTCGGCCATAACGAAGGCCGCCGCGCCCATGATCGGTGGCGCCAGCTGGCCGCCTGTGGAGGCGACCGCCTCGACGGCCGCGGCGAA
Organism: Fulvimarina fulva; assembly: GCF_039652615.1. Taxonomy (NCBI): domain Bacteria; kingdom Pseudomonadati; phylum Pseudomonadota; class Alphaproteobacteria; order Hyphomicrobiales; family Aurantimonadaceae; genus Fulvimarina; species Fulvimarina fulva. The sequence continues at coordinate 101,208 of NZ_JBDJAC010000008.1, read as the reverse complement.
GGGCGCCGGATAGTTCAACCGCTTCATCAAGGGAATGGTGAAATTGCCGGTGGTCGCCACATTGGCGACGGCGCTGCCGGACACCATGCCGAAGAGGCCCGACGCGATCGTTGCCATCTTGGCCGCCCCGCCCGGGCTCTTGCCGCCGAGCCGCATGGCGAGATCCATGAAGGTCTGGCCGCCGCCGGTGTTGAGCAGGAAGGCGCCGAAGAGGACGAAGGCCGCGATCACGGTCGCCGCGACGCTGACCAGGGATCCCCATATGCCGAGATCGCCGAGGAACAGGGTCTCGGTGACGAAATAGGCATCGAACTGACGATGACCGAGAACGCCGGGAATGTAGTGGCCGAGCAGCGCGTAGCCGAGGCCAGCGAAGACGAGCGCTGGAAAGATGAGGCCGACGACGCGGCGACCGACCTCGAGGACCACGACGACGAGGCCGATCGTCATGGCGAGATCGGTGGTCGTCGCCCATGGCAGGCTGTTCATGATCGTATCGTAGTTGCGAACGATGTAGCCGCAGGCGATCCACGTCACCACCGCCGCGCAAAGATCGAAGATCAGGCCCGGCAGACGAAACCGCGTGTTCGCGCCGAGCGGATAGAGCACCAGTCCGAGCGTGACGACGAGACCGAGAAAGACGGCGCGCTGCACGAGGCTCTCGAAGGGCCCGAAGGCCGATGTGTAGAGGACGAACAGTCCCGTCAGAACGGCGAGAATTCTCGCTGCCATATCACGCATCGCTCCGCCTCCCGGACCGGATTGAACCGCTTGTCACCAAAGATGCGCGCTTCAGCCCACGCCGAGAGCGGCGAGCTCGGGCTGAAGCGCCGACTTTTCAGTTTGCCTGCGGGCGAAGCGCCTCGGGGATCTCTATCCCCTTTTCCTCATAGTAGCGCGCGGCGCCCGGATGCAGCGGAACCGTGGCGTACTGCATGGTCAGCTTGGCGAGATCCACGCCCTTCTGCGAGGCGAGCGCATTCGCCTGAACGGTCTCGTCCTCTACCGCCGCCTTGGTGATCTGATAGGCGGTTTCCTCGTCCATGTCCGGGCTGGCCGAGACGGCGAGCGCGAAGCTCCAGGTCTTGTAGGGCGGGATGCCCTGGCCGGCATCGGCAATCTCGACGACGGAGATGTCCTTCATCTTGTCCTTCAGCGTCGCGGCCTGCTCGTCGGTGAGCGAGACGACCGTGATCGGCGTGAAGGTGTTGATGTCGAGCGACGAGGCGTCGAGCTTCTCGCCCGCGCCGGATTTCACATAGCCGACGATGCGGTTGTCCTTGACCTGATCGACGACGTCGGTGGTCGAGCCGGGAACGAACTCCGGCGTGATGCCAAGGGTCTCAAAGACGGCCTGGGCGGTCGCCTCGGTGGCCGAGCCCCGAATGCCGGGATTGAAGCGCTTGCCATCGAGATCGGACAGCGTCCCGACATCGGCGTCCTTGCGCACCACGACATTCTGCGGCGCGGGCGAATAGACGAACAGGATCGGCGCTTGCTGGGCTTTCCCCTCGAACTCGTTTGTGCCCTGAGAGGCGTGCTGGACGACGTTGGTGGTCACAAGGCCGAGATCGACCTGGCCGCGCTGCATGCGCCTCAGATTGTCGAGCGTTGCGCCGGTCTCGGCGACCGAAGCGGAAACCCCCGGAACCTTGTCGTTGATCAATTGGCCGAGCGCGACGAAATAGCCGTACTGGCTGGACGAAGCCGAGGTCGAGCCGATCAACAGCCGCTTGTCCTGAGCGTTGGCCGGGCCGGCGACCGTGAATGAAAGCGCCGCAAGCGCTGCGGCGGCGAGAATGGTGCGTTTCATCGTTTCTCCTCCCTGAGATGTTCGATCTTTGCGATCATTTCCTCGTCCACGCCGATCTCCATTTCGAGGAGGCGGAACGAAAGGCTCTTGCCGTGACCGTCGAGGTTGAGGCTGGCATTGACGCCGCCGTCGAGAACATCGTCGATCACGAAATTGAGGGCGCCAAGGCGCGGCAGCTCGTAGCGCGTGATCCCTCCCGGCTCACGCGCGGCGAAGAGCTCGCGGACCCGCTCGATAGTCACGGCCTCGACGAGCAGCGGATAGAATTCGGGCCGGTAGGCGATGAGCGAGAGATTCAGCCGGTCGCCCTTGTCGCCGGCGCGCCCATGGGCAAGGGCGTGCAGCGAAACCGATCTCGTGCCGGTGGAGACGTGATCCATCAAAGCCCCCCGAAGAACCGGCATGTCGGCGAGATGTGGTCGCGCGGCACCAGCACAGACCCCGTCGAGACGCGCGAGCGGACACTGGTGCGCACGCCGCCGCCGCCAGCCGGCCCGCATGTATAGAGCGCGCCGACCTCGTAGATCGCCGCTTCCACGGCTTTCCTGTCCTTCGCCGCGACCGCGATCCGCAGCCGCACATCGCTGGAGGATGCAAGCTCGCTGGAGGCGATCCAGCGTCCGGCGTCGTCGGCAAAAAGGCTCGCCGTCCCGATCAAGTCGGCGCGCAGCTTCAGGGCCGGATCAACCCGATGCTTGACGACCCGCATCGCAGCTTGTGCCCGCGCGAGCGCGTTGGGACCTGAATAGGAGATCTCGCCCTCGCCGATGAAGCCGCCATCATAGCACACGGTCGCCTTCAGGGTCGGCGGCCGCGTCCTGCCCCGCGCCCCCGAAACATGAACCCGATCAGCGCCGATCTCGCGAACCTCGACGCCCGTCAGGTCTAGGACGACATCCGGGGTCAGATAGGCGGAAGGATCGTGGATCTCGTAAAGCAGCTGTTCCTTGACCGTGCGTTCCGTCACGCAGCCGCCTGTCGCCTGCGGCTTGGTGACGACGAGCGAGCCATCCTCGCTCACCTCGCAGATCGGAAAGCCGACCGTTTCGAGGCCGTCGACATCCTTGAAGCCGGGATCGCAGAAATAGCCGCCGGTCACCTGCGCCCCGCATTCGAGCAGGTGGCCCGCCATGGTCGCCGCGGCGATGCGGTCGCAATCGTCGAAGTCCCAGCCGAAATAAGCGGCGATCGGACCGACGGCGAGCGCCGGATCGGCGACACGTCCGGTGACGACGACATCGGCGCCATCGCTCAGCGCTGCGGCGATCTCGCGAGCGCCGAGATAGGCGTTGGCGCTGATCACCGTTTCGCCAGCCGGCACACCCGTGGCAAGCAAGGCGGAAAGCGCCTCGTCGCGGGAATTGGAGACCAGCTCGTCACCGCTGATGACCGCGATCTTCGGCGCACGGCATCCCAGCCGCCCGGCAAGCGCGGCGATCGCCCGGGCCGCGCCTTCAGGATCGGCGGCCCCGAAATTGCCGACGATGGCGATCCGGTGATCAAGACAAGCTTTGAGGATGGGTTCGAGGCGGCCTTCGAGATGCGCGTCGTAGCCGATGCGGCCGGCCGAACGTTCCAGCTGCGCCAGCGCGAGCGTCCGTTCAGCGAGGGTCTCGATCATCAGGCAGGCCGGACCGCCGGCGTCGACCAGCGCGCCGACCACGGCGACGGCCGCATCGAGACGATCGCCACCGAAACCTGCGCCACAGCCAATCCGAAAGACGGGCATCGCCATCCGGTCTCCTCCCATTTCCGTCAAAGCGTAAAACTGAGACGTCTCCCGGCTTCCAAGGTCACCCGGGATGGTCTATTTGTCGAATTTAATGATCAAATAGTTTGATTTGAAAAACCGATGAATATGCAGATGCGCCAGGTGCGCGCCTTTCTCGAACTGGCAGAAACGCTGAGCTTCAGCGAGGCCTCGGCGCGGATCGGACTGTCCCAGCCGGCCTTCAGCCTGTCGATCCAGAAGCTCGAGGAAGCCCTTGGCACGAAACTCTTCGACCGAACCTCGCGCAGCGTTTCGCTGACCCGGGAAGGACAGGCCTTCCAGCCGCTGGCACGGCGCCTTGCAACCACCTTCGACGAGACCGTCGAGGAGATGGCCGATCTCGTCGCCATCAGGCGCGGCCGGGTCGCCATGGCCGCCCTGCCTTCGCTCGCGGCACGCATCCTTCCCGATGCTGTTGCCCGCTTTGCTGCATCCCATCCCGGCGTCTCGATCCGCATCGCCGACGTGCTTCATGGCGCCGTCGTCGATCTCGTTCTGGCAGGCCGCGTCGACTACGGTTTCTCGGTGGAGCCGGAGAGCCAGGACGAGCTGAGCTTTACGCCTCTCGTCAAGGATCGGTTCGTGGCGATCCTGCGCGACGACGATCCGCTTGCCGGACAAACGCAACTGACATGGGAAGCCCTTCTCGCCAATCCGCTGGTGACGATGACCGGCGTCACCAGCGTTCGCCGCCGGCTCGACGCGGCGGTCGCCGGGATGAAAGCCCCACAGCTCGTCGGCGAGGTCAACCAGCTGGCGACGGTCTCGGGCCTCGTTCTCGCCGGTCTCGGTGTTTCCGCGCTGCCGGCGCTCTGCCTGCCGGTCGTCATGCGCCCCGGCCTGACATGGCTGCCCCTCGACGAACCCGTGACCGAGCGGACTCTCGGGCTCGTCCACCGCCGCAAGCAGAGTTTTTCGGTGGCTGCCAAGGCCTTTCTCGGCGAGCTTCGCCGCCTGCCGAAAAGCCGTGTCCTGACCGAGTTGGGCGATCAGATCCACTTCGAGGCGTTTTAGGGCAGCGCTTGACGACGGCGCTGCGACGAGCGACTGGCGTGCCGGCAAATCTTCCGCCCTGCCGTTTCAATCTTCCACACGATACGAAGGATTTTCCATGGCCAATCGTCCGATCGACCTCGACGAGAACGCTCTCACCCCGGAGCAGCGCACCGTCTTCGACGCGATCGCCTCCGGCCCGCGCGGCATCGTCGAAGGCCCGCTGCGGGTGTGGCTGCAATCGCCCGAACTGGCCGAAAAGGCGCAGGCGCTCGGTGCCTTCTGCCGCTATGGGACCCGCCTGCCGCCGAAGCTTTCCGAACTGGCCATCCTGGTGACGGGCGCTTTCTGGCAATCCGGCTTTGAATGGGCTGTCCACGCACCCATCGCCAGACAGGAAGGACTGGGCGAAACCGTCATCGAGGCGATCCGTCTCGGCAACCGCCCGGACTTCTCCGACGAAGCGGAAGAGGCCATCTACGATTTTGCAAACGAACTCCACCGCGATCATCGCGTCGACGACGACACCTATCGACGGGTCACCGCTCTCTTCGGACAAGAAGGTGCCGTCGAACTCACCGGCATTCTCGGCTACTACACGCTGATCTCGATGACCATCAACGCGTTCGCGGTCCCCCTGCCGGAAGGAGCTGCAGAGCCCTTCTAACCGGCTTCAGGCCGGGCGCGAGCTGGGTTTACAAATTTTCTATAGTCTTCTGCGGTGGGCAGCATGACGATGCTTCCGATTTCGACGTCTGCGGGCTGCTTGATTGCGAAGAGGACGGCCTCAGCGATGGAATCAGGCGAAAAGATAAGCTCTCGTTTACATTTGGCGCCCCGGCTGGCTCCTGACCCCGCAAACTGGTCAATTTTGCACTGGCAAGTGAAAGAAGATGATGTTGGTGGGCCCTGCTTGGAAATATTCGCTGAGACAGTTTCCGCTTTGAATCTTGCGGCGCGCTTTCCTTCACGCGTTCGATGCGGTCTCCTGGCGAACGAGATTGATAAATGGTTCAGAAAGACGGCTGGAAGCGAATTTCGAGAAAGCGGTAGCTTCGACAAAGAGCACGAGTCCCCTTCAAGAGATCGCCTCGACCGATGCACGATGATCGCTTCGCCCAAGTCTTTGCCGCCGTAGTTCGTCTGGGCAGTATCCGAAAAGCCGCAGTGACGCTTGGTGTCGATCCATCCGCGGTCAGCCGGGCGATCTCGGCCGCGGAAATCCGGTACGGGGTCGTTCTTCTTGAAAGGACCTCGCGCGGCATTCTGCTCACCGAAGCTGGTCGCGTCATGCGCGATCATGTCTGGCGACAGATCGAAGATGGAGATCGCCTACGGACGCAAATGAAGCGTCTTTCGGCCGAAACAGACAGGCAGGTCCGTATCCGGTGCGGCGAAGGTTTTCTCACCGATCTGATCGAGAACGGTCTTCCCCATATTCGCACCGCTGCGCCGGGCATCAATCTGAATGTTTCTCTCGGAACCACTCAAGAGATCTGCCAGAGCGTTGCGGAAAACAGCGCCGATATCGGAATTGCCTACGACATTCCCGCCGATCCCAATCTGCGAACCCTTACTCACAGGCCGCATCCGCTCACGGTCATTGCGCCGACGAGCGATCGCCTCGTCATCGATCTGAAAGAAACGATGGATCTGAAAGCGTTCATCGATGTTCCCATGGGCCTGCTGCCCGAGACCTACGGGGTGCGCAAACTTCTTGAAATCAGCGCCGAACGCCATGGCTTCCATCTGAAGCCGTTTTTCACCTGCAGCTCGATCTCGGGTCTTCTTCATTTCGTGGCCAGCGGTGGTGGTGTCACCTTTCTGCCTTCGAACGCGGCAGCTGCGCTTGTGCGCCAAGGCAGTGTTCGTGTTGCAACCCTTTCCAATCCGAGCCTGAACTTTCCGAATGCAGCCCTTTTCGTTCGCGCTCGTCAGCGTCCTGTCAAAGCCTCTGAAATCGTCGCAAAGGCACTCATGATCAGCATGAAAAGCTTCAAAGACTGATAGAGCACTTGCTGGAGCATTGCGATTTTCACAACGCAATGTGGTCAATTTTCTGGCTTCCGCTCAAGCGGTTTGCCTTTCATGCTTCCCATCGACCTAACGAGCGAAAGCATGAGAATGGCTATAGGCGAGATTGGAAACGTGGCTGTCATCGGTCTCGGACAGATGGGCCTTCCGATGGCTCTCAACCTCCAAAAGGCGGGCCTTGAGACGTTTTGTTTCGACCCGTCTTCCATGGCCACTGAACAAGCGACCTCGAGGGGCCTGTCTGTCGTAGCGGATGTGGAAAGCGCCTTTAGAGAAGCCACCTTCGTCGTTTTGAGCCTTCCCAACGCGGATATCGTCAAAACAGTCGTTGAAACCGGTCTCACCGGTCTGAGCGAAAATGCTCCCGCGCCGATCGTCATCGACGCCTCCACCTCGACAGCCGAAATGACCCGCCACCTTGCACCCAAACTACGCGAGCGCGGAGGCGATCTGGTCGACGCTCCGGTCAGTGGCGGACCAACGGGCTCGCGGGACGGCACCTTGACCTTTATGGTCGGCGGAGAGGCAGCTGCCATCGATCGATGCCGTCCGATCTTCGATATTCTCGGCAAAACGGTTCTCGTCGCAGGGCCGACGGGTGCCGGCAATGTGGCAAAACTCGTCAACAATCTCATGGTCGCCGGTCACATGCTGATTGCACGGGATGCCATGGCTCTCGCGAAGGCATCCGGTCTCGACCTCGAAGCGGCGCTCGAAGTCGTCAACGCGGCGAGCGGCGGATCTACCATCAGCAAGGTTCACTTTCCGGGCTGGGTCGTACCGCGCAGCTTCGACAGCGGCTTCACCATGGCCTTGATGCGCAAGGATCTTCGTCTTGCAGACGAACTTGCCGCCGAGAGCGGGCTTTCGCTGCCGATCGGCACGCAGGTCGTCTCGCTCTGGAACGAAGGGAACGCTCCTGCGGACGAGGAAGACTTTACCCGCATGGGCGATCCTCAACCTCTCCTGAACTCAGAGAATACGTGATGAACGACATGACGACAGCGACGATCGATCTGATGACGCCGATCCGCGGCGTGGTCGGCGAAGGTCCACTGGGGTCCTGGTCCGATGGCGCGATGCACCCCGGCAGCGGTGATCCCATCACTCTCCTTGATCCCTCGACCGGACGCGAAATCCTGACATATCACGACGCAGGCCCCGAAGTGGTCGGTCGTATCATGGCGCGCGCCGAGGCGGCGCAGATCGAATGGTGGGCGCTGACGGCTTCCGAGCGCGGGCGCGTCATGACCCGCATCGCGGCCCTTGTGAGGGAGAAGGCAGAGGCGCTTGCGACGCTCGACATGATCGTCGGCGGCAAGCCTCGCGCCGGGGCTTTCGGACAGGTCGAGAATGTCGCGGCGATGTTCGAGTATTATGCCGGCTGGTGCGACAAGCTGCATGGCGAGACCATTCCGCTCCCGACGAGCCACCTCAACTATACGTTGCGCGAACCGATGGGCGTTGCAGTCCAGATCACGCCCTGGAACGCACCGATCTTCACGGCCGGCTGGCAGATCGCCCCGGCTCTTGCCGCCGGCAATGCTGCCGTCCTGAAGCCGTCCGAGCTGACGCCGGTCTCGTCGGTCGCGCTCGGCGCACTCTGCGAGAGAGCCGGCGTTCCTGCCGGCCTGGTGGGCATCATCGCCGGCCTCGGCCACACGTCCGGCGTTGCGGCGCTCGAACATCCGGCAGCGTCGATGGCCGTCTTCGTCGGCTCGGCGGAAACCGGGCAGAAGATCGCGGCAATCGCGGCAAAGCAGGTCATGCCCTGCATCCTCGAGCTCGGCGGCAAGTCCGCGAACATCGTCTTCGACGACTCCGACCTCGAAGCCGCAGCGCAAGGTGCAAAGGATGCGATCTTCGCAGCCTCCGGACAGAGCTGCGTCGCCGGCTCGCGTCTCCTCGTTCAGAAGGGCATCAAGGACGCCCTTTTAAAACGGCTCGGCGAGATCTGCGAAGCCATGAAGGTCGGCGCGGCGAACGATGACGACGCTGCAATGGGGCCGATCCAGAACCGTAAGCAGCTCGAAAAAATCGAACAGCTGGTTTCGCAAGCGCAAGAGGCCGGTGCCCGGACGATCACCGGTGGCAGGCGGCCCGAAACGGGTTCGGACGGCTACTACTACGCACCAACCGTGCTGGAAGTTAACGATGCCGATGCGCCAATCGCACAGGAGGAAGTGTTCGGTCCGGTTCTGACAGTCCTCAGCTTCGACACCGAGGACGAAGCTGTGCGGATCGCCAATGCCACCCCCTACGGCCTTGCTGGCGCGGTCTGGACACAGAATGTCGCCCGGGCACACCGCATGGCAGCCAAGGTCCGGGCGGGGACATTCTGGATCAATTCCTACAAAGCCATCAACGTGATGACCCCGTTTGGCGGATCCGGCCTCAGCGGCCATGGCCGCTCGTCCGGGCGGGAGGCGCTGCTTTCCTATACCCGGGTGAAATCCGTCTGGGTCGAGACAAACGGCTGACATCTCATCATTCAAGGAGACCTCGCATGCAAAGCACGAGAAGCATTCTTGGCGACTGGCGGCTCCATGTGACCGCTCTTGCCATCACCATCGTGTCCGAACTGATCGGCGTGATCGTCATTCCCATCGGCATCGGCTCGGTCCTCTTGCTGCCGCTCCTTTACGCTTTCGTCTTCGGTCTCCTTCTCAATCCGAACGTCGTCTCGAAGATGAAGGGGTGGATCGGCAAGCGCGAAGTCGCCGCGGCTTCGCCATTGATTATCATTGCGATCATGCCGTTCATCGCCAAGTTCGGCACGATCATCGGCCCCTCCATGCAGACCATCATCGACGCCGGCCCCGCGCTGATCCTGCAAGAGGTCGGCAATCTGGGAACGATCGTCCTGGCCTTCCCCGTCGCGGTTCTGGTCTTCCGCATGGGGCGTGAATCCATCGGCGCGTGCTTCTCGGTGGCGCGTGAGCCGAATATCGCGATCATCGCCGATCGCTACGGGCTCAAGTCGAAGGAGGGTGCCGGCGTCATGGGCGTCTACGTCGTCGGAACGCTCGCAGGCACATTCATCTTCGCAATCCTCGCCTCGATCTTCGCAACCACCGGCCTCTTCAGTGTCGAGGCTCTGGCAATGGCTTGTGGCATCGGTTCCGGCTCCATGATGGCAGCGTGTTCGGGTGCCCTCGTCAATGCCGTACCGGAAATGCGCGAACAGATCCTAGCGCTCGCCGGTGCATCCAACGTCCTTACCTATGCGACCGGCCTCTATCTCGGCATCTTCGTCGCGCTGCCGCTCACCGAACGGGCCTATGAATGGCTTGATCGCTATCGCAAGCCGGCTTCCGTTTCGAAAGGGGAATAAGCCATGACCGACATCACACCCGATCGCGAACACGAGGACGACAAGACCCTCAATCTCGGCTTTCACGCAGCTGTCCTCGTCCTCGTCTGCCTCCTCGTCTGGGTCGGCAACACAGTTGGACCGGACAAACCGATCATAGCTGGCCTCATCGGTCTCGCCGTCCTCTACGCGATGGTCATGGTCGCTCTCGTCATTACGAAGTTTGCGCCTTTCCGTCTTCCAAGCGTTGCGTGGATCTCGCTCGTCGGCATCGTCCTTACCCTGCCATGGACGCCGGGCAGCGAGTGGATCGTCGCTCAAGTCTCGAATGTCGACTTCCTCGCGCTTGCAACCCCATGCCTTGCCTATGCCGGCATGGCGATCGCGCGCCGAGAAATTCAGGTCGCAAAGGAGTCGGGCTGGAAACTTGCCGTTATCGCCGTGCTAGTCATGATCGGCACCTATGCAGGCTCTGCTTTCATCGCCGATATCTTCCTATGAAAATGAATACGATCGATCCAGATCATGTCGCCGAGGCGGTTGCTTGGCGCCATGATCTCCACCGCCATCCCGAACTTGCCTTCGAGGAAAATCGCACGGCGGATTTCGTCGCCTCGCATCTGTCGAAATGGGGCTACGATGTAAAAAGCGGGATTGGCGGAACCGGCGTCCTCGCCACCCTTGGCGAGGGCGGCCCTGCGATTGGCATCCGAGCGGATATGGATGCCCTGCCGATCACCGAAGAAACCGGTCTTCCCTACGCGTCGAACATTCCTGGTAAAATGCACGCCTGCGGCCACGATGGGCACACCGCGACTTTACTTCTGGCTGCACGTCATCTTGCGAAACATCCGCCGCAAAGCGGCCGCGTGCATTTCATCTTTCAACCCGCGGAAGAAGGCGAAGCGGGCGCCGATGCGATGATCAGAGACGGTGTCCTTGATCTTGCCCCTTGTGAGGAAATCTACGCTCTGCACAATTGGCCGGGCCTTGAAATCGGTACCATCTCCTGTCTCGGCGGTCCGATGATGGCGGCATTCGCTGTCTTCGACGTTACCGTACGCGGCAAGGGGAGCCACGCGGCCATGCCCCATCTCGGCGACCCCGTCGTCTCGGCTGCGGCCAGCATCGCTTCGATGCTGCAAGAGCAAGGTTCGCGCCGCATCGATCCACTCGACCCGGCTGTTCTTTCGGTGACGCGAATCGAGGCTGGCAGCGCCTACAACGTTCTGCCGAGCAGTGCGACGGTCTCGGGAACGGCTCGTTGGTTTTCGGACACTGCCGGCACCACGCTCGAGAGAGTCGTCGAAACCGTCTCGGATGCCGTGGGCAAAGCGCACGGATGCGAAGTAAAAATCGACTACCGCAAGCGCTATCCGGCGACGGTTAACACCGTGACCGAAGCCGAGACCATTCGCGAGATCGCCGCGGCGGTGGGCCATTCGATCGTAGACGCCGGGCCGAGCATGGCTTCGGAAGATTTTGCATTCTTCCTCGAAAAATGCCCCGGCGCCTATTTCTGGCTCGGCGCGGGAACGCGCGAATCCGGTGGATCGGCGCCCCTTCATTCCCCGCATTTCGATTACCAGGACGATCTGATCGGTCCCGGTGCAGAACTCTGGGTTTCCTTGGCCTACCGTCAATCAAATCGCTGAGAACAACGATGCGGACCGCTCGGTAGTCGGTCGATCGTCGTGGTGAACCCATCACACCATGATCAAGGAAAGGTCGGCAGAATGATATTTTTGATCGTGTCCCACCGTGTGATGTAGCTGACGTTTGGCCTCGCGGATCACGGCAGCGTCGAGCTGATCAGCCTGTCATCCGGCAGGCAGGCTGCGACGGGCAGGCTGATGAGGGGATCATCGCAGATGGGCGCGAGAGTTTACAATGTCATGTATCTCGAACGCAGGACGGCCCATTCCTCGTTCTCCTCGATGAGGATGACGCCGACGAGCCGCGTAATGGCTTTCTCATTCGGAAGGGAGGCGGTGAACGGAAACGATCCATCCCTCGCCGCCGCAGGAGGGATCCGAGCCCTTCCACGGCGGTTCATGTTCGCCTGATCGGCAGGAAAAGTTATAAGACAAGCGTCATTGCGACCGACGAAGCGTCGGCAGGCCGATGCCGGCGGCTTCGAAGCCGCCGTCGACGCCGAGGATCTGACCGGTGATGTAGGTCGAGCGCTCCGAGCACAGGAAGAAGATCGCGTCGGCGAGTTCGGCCTCCAGCCCGTAGCGTTCGAGCGGGATCGTGTCGTGATAGTCCTTGCGGATTTCCGGGCTGTGGACGGCCTTCGCCATCGCCGTATCTACGGGGCCGGGCGCGACGGCGTTGACGCGGATGCCGAGCCCCGCAAGCTCCACCGCCTGCTGTTTGGTGAGATGGTTGAGCCCGGCCTTGCTGGTGCCGTAGGCGACCCGCAGCGTCGAGGCCCGCGCGCCGGAAATCGACGTAATGTTGACCACCGCCCCGCCGGTCTTCGCCATGATCGGGGCGACGGCCTGCGTCATCAGGAACGGTCCGCCGAGATTGACCGCGAGCACGCGCTGCCATTCGGCGGGTTTCGTCTCCAGAAACGGCTTGAAGACCGCCGTTCCGGCATTGTTGACGAGGGCGTCGATGCGGCCGAAGCGCTGCTCCACCGCCTGGACCGCCGTTTCGACCTCCGCCTCGTCGGCGACATCGGCTGTGACCGCCATCACCTCGTCGGCCCCGCCTATCGCGCGCGCCGCGTCCTTGAGCGTCTCGCCTTCGATATCGAGGAGCGCGACATGCCAGCCTTCGCCGAGAAAGCGCTTCGCCGTCGCAAGGCCGATGCCGCGAGCGGCCCCGGTGATCAGCGCGACCCTTTGGGTCTGGTCCATGGGATTGTCCTTCCTGTCATGAAATTGAGGGCTTGAGCTGTCAGGCATCCGGTACGAGGACGATCTCGAAGGTGACGCAGACGGGGTTCTCGCCGCGCCTCAGCACGCCTTCGAAAATCCGCCCGTCCATGGCGACCACGGCCACATCCAGCCGAACGCGGCCCTTCTCGAGCCGGCCATCGCGGATCAGAAGCTCGGAGGCATAGGAATCCATCGCAGGCCCCGTCTCGAAGCGGGCGCCGTTGAGACTGCCGATGCCGTAAATCGCCGCGCGATCGAAACCGCATTCTGCCGCGATCGCCTCCAGCGCTTCGCTTACGTCCTGATTGGGCCTGAGCGTGATCGCGAACGCCCTCCGGTGATCGTTCAAGGGGCCATTGGGAACCGCCGCGCCCGTGCCTTCGGCGGAAAACAGGCGAAAATTCGTCTCGGCATCCTCGCGCGAGCGGAAGGCCGCGCCCTTGAGGCCAAAGCCCGTCACGGTCACCGCTTCGCCCGCGAAGCTCTCGTTCGGCAGCATGTGCCCCATGGCGATATCCGCGCCAGCCGCCCGCCACAGCCCGTGGCAGTGAACGAAGGGCGCCCCGTCCCGCTCGCCGATAATCGCGCCGGCCTCTTGCACGTGGACACCGCCTTTGGGGGCATAGATCTCGGAATACCAGGCCGCATGGCTCGGGCCGGGCGAGCCCGCCGGCATCACATAGCGGAAGGGCTCCATCCTTGCGCCGGAAATGCTCACATAGGCGCTCGCGCAGCCGGCCTCCAAAACGCCCCGGCCAAGCCCCGCCTCCATCGCTTCCCCGGCCTCGACCCTGAAACGAAGCGGCACGAGCCGGCCACGAGCCTTGGCATGGCGAACCGGCGCGACCGGGCCCGGATGGCGGATCCGGCGCAGCCTCCCCTCCCCGCTCACGCGTCGATCTTCGTCTGAAGAAGGCCGCGCTCCTCCAGCGTCTGGCGCACCAGTTTCTTGGTGATTTTGCCATAGGCCGATTTCGGCATCTCATCGAGGAAGACGAAGCGTTTGGGCAGCTTGTAGCGGGAGATGCGGGCGGCGAGATAGTCGCCGATCTCCGCCTCGCTCACGCTTGCGCCCTCCTCGGCGACGAGAACCGCGATTCCCACCTCCCCCCAGGCGGGATCGGGCACGCCGAAGACGGCGGCCTCGGAGATCTGCGGATGGGCGAGGATCTTCTCCTCGATCTCGCGCGGATAGACGTTGGAGCCGCCGGAAATATACATGTCCGAGGCCCGGCCGGTGATGAAGAGATAGCCGGCCTCGTCCAGATGGCCGAGATCGCCGGTGCGGAACCAGCCGCCCCGGAACGCCTTCCGGTTGGCCTCCGGATTATCGAAATAGCCGGCAAAAACCGCCGGGCCGCGCACGCAGATCTCGCCCGTCTCGCCCAAGGCAAGCGCTTCGCCGGCCTCGTTCTGGATCGAGATTTCCATGCCCGTTCGCTCGAAACCGCAGGTGCCGACGCGCACGCCCTCGCCGTCTGCCGCGCTGTGCTCGGCTGCCGGCAGGACGGTGATGTTGCCGGTGACCTCGCCGAGCCCGAAATACTGGACGAGGCACGGCCCGAGCACCTCCAGCGCCCGTTTCTGGTCGGCCCGGTACATGGGCGCGCCGGCATAGATCACGTAGCGAAGCGAATTATGATCGGCGCTCATGGCGGCGGGATGCTCGACCAGCCGTTTCACTATGGTCGGCACGGTGAACATGTTCGTCACCCGCCATCGCGCGATCAGATCAAAGACCTCCGCCGGATCGAAGCGTTCGGAGGGCAGAAGCACCGTCGTCGCGCCCGCCGCGACCTGCGTCAGCTGATGAACGCCCGCGCCATGGGAGAGCGGCGCGACCACCAGCGATACGTCGTCAGGTCCGGTTCCCGGCATCAGGTCGCAGAGATGATTGGTGACGACGAAGGCCATCTGGCCATGGGTCAGAACCGCCGCCTTGGGCCGTCCCGTGGTTCCCGAGGTGAAGAAGAACCAGCAGGGATCGTCGCGATCGACCTCGGCATTCTTCACGCGTTCGCCCAGATGGGTCTCCACCAGACGGTCGTAGCTTTCCCCGAAATCGGCCTCGCCGATCGCGATCAGGTGCTGGGGCGGCGCGTTCGAGGCCCGGCAGGCGCTCGCATGCTCGGGAAAACCGGCATTGCATATCATCACCCGCGCGCCGCTCGCCTCGCAAAGATAGGCGACCTCGTCCGGCGTCTGGCGGAAATTCGTCGGCACATAGACCGCGCCGAGGCGGAAACAGGCGAACATCGCCTCGAACATCTGATGGCAGTTCTGGGACTGGACAAGGACGCGATCGCCCTTGGTTACAGCGAACCTGGCGGCAAGGGCGGCGGCGAAGGCGCTCACCCGTTCGTCGAATTCGCGCCATGTCCATGCCGCCTCGCCGACGATCAAAGCCGGCTTACCGGCGAGACGCCGGCTGCCGCGCGTCACGAAATGGGCAAGATTGGCGACCGCCGTCGAGGTGGGCCGCAGCCCGCCTTTCGGATCGTCGGACAGGCCGGTCACTTCACGCGTTCCAGGATCGAGACATAGTTGGCGACGGCCGCGCCGCCCATGTTGAAGACGCCGGCGGTCCGTGCGCCGGACACCTGCATTTCGCCGGCCTCCTCCATCAGCTGCATCGCGGCCATCACATGCATGGAAACGCCGGTCGCGCCGATGGGATGGCCCTTGGACTTCAGCCCGCCGGAGGGGTTCACCGGAAGCCTGCCGTCCTTCTGCGTCGTTCCATCCCGCACGACCCTGTAGCCCTCGCCGCGCCTGGCGAGCCCCATCGCCTCGTATTCGATCATCTCGGCGATGGTGAAGCAGTCGTGGGTCTCGACGAAATCGAGATCGTCGAGGGTGAGGCCCGCATCCTCCAGCGCCCTTGCCCAGGCGCTGCGCGCGCCGGCAAATTCCGTCGGGTCGCGCCGCGAAATCGCGAGAACGTCGTTCACATGACGCCGGGCGCGGAAGGTGATCGCCCGTTCGAGGCCGTCCGCCACATCGTCCGCCGCGAGCACGATTGCCGCCGCCCCGTCCGAGACGAGGGAACAGTCGGTCCGCCTCAGAGGCGCTGCGACATACGGGTTCTTCTCGGAGACCGTGTTGCAGAAATCGACGCCGAAATCCTTGCGCATATGGGCGAAGGGATTGGCCATGCCGTTCTTGTGGTTCTTGGCGGCGATCATCGCGAGTTCTTCGGAGCGGTCGCCATGCTCCTGGAAATAGCGCTGGGCGATGCGCCCGAAGATGCCGGCGAAACCGCCGTCCACCTCGGCTTCCTCCTCCCGGTAGCTTGCCCCAAGAAGGATGTCGCCGATCTGGACCGAGGGGAGCGCCGTCATCTTCTCGGCCCCGACGACGAGGGCGATGCGGCCCCGCCCCGCCTCGATGAAGTCCATCGCGGAATAAAGGGCGGCAGACCCCGTCGCGCAGGCGTTTTCCATGCGCACCGCCGGCACGTTCTCAAGCCCTTCCTCGGCCATGGCGACGAGCGCGCCCTGGAAGTCCTGCTTGGAAAAGCCGTTGTTCATCACGCCGACGAAGATGCCATCGACATCGCCGATCTCGACGCCGGCATGGGCGATGGCGGGGCCGACGACCTCGCGCATCAGCGCCTCGGTGGAGGGGGCTTCGGATTTGCCGAAGCGGCTGTGCGACCAGCCGACCATCCGGGCTTTCGTCATGGGTCCATTCCTTCCGTGGCAAGGAGACGGGCGGGGCCCGCCCCATCTTTGGGTTCGTCGCTCGGCGCGCGCCCTGGCGGACGGGCCCTGAAGCGGGTCTTGAGGCGGTCTTCCACCTTCGCGGTCTCGGCCCGGAGATGGCCGGCGAGCTCGGCGCGGCGTGCCTCTCCCATCCGGCTGTCGATCGCGGCGATGGAAAGGGCGCCGGCAACGCCACCGTCCGGGTAGCGGACGGCCATGCCGACGGCCCAGGAATTTTCGAGGACGCGGCCCGGATTGACCGCGCAGCCGGAAAGGCGGGCGTTCGCGACGTCTTGAGCGATCACGTCCGGCGTATAGGCCGGAAAGTCCTCGGCAAGGCTTTGCGCGTTCGCTTCGATCACCCGGTCGATCTCGTCGTCGCCAAGGGCTGCGAGGATCGCCATGCCGCCGGCTCCGATCCCGAGCGGGTGGCGCTGGCCGGGCATAAGTGCGTGGGTGCGGATCGGGAACGCGCCCTCCTCCCGGTGGAGGCAGACGGAGAAATCGCCGCGCCGGATGGAGGCGAAACTCGTATCGCCCGTTACCCGCGAAAGCCGCGCGAGGCTTTCCATCGCGCAATCGAGAAAGCCGTAGCGCCGGGAGGCGAAGACGCCGAGGACATAGGCCTCCTCGCCGAGGAAATAGCGCCGGCTTACGGCATGCTGCTCGACGAGGCGCGAGCGCATGAGGGCGAGAACCAGCCGGCGGGCCGTCGCGCGGTTGAGACCGCTTGCCGACACGATCGCGGCAAGGCTCGCCCCATCCTCGCAGGACCGGCCGATCAGCGAGAGCAGCATCAGCGCGCGATCGACGCTTTGTGCGCCGCCGCCATCGGCTGCAGTCTCGTCCTGCCTGTCCGCGCTCATATCATCCACATTATGGACACCCGATTACGCCTGCCATTGTTGGCCAATCGAAATCAACTTGCAAGCGCCGCGTCCAGATGGCAACGTGACGGAAACCGGCGCTTCCGGGCGATCACAATGTGGATACACCCGGTCGGCCACGAATGTTCAATCGGGAGGAAAAACGATGAACCTGAAAAAGCTCGCCGCAGCCGCGGCCATGGGCGCTGCCTTTGCGGCCCTCACCCTGTCGCCCGCGCTCGCCGAAACGTTCCGGCTGTCGCACAACACCAACGACACGACGACCTGGCAGAAGGGCGCGGAGAAGTTCAACGAACTTCTCGAGGAGCGCTCCGGCGGCGAGATGGACATCCGAATCTTTCCGAACGCCCAGCTCACCGGCGGCGACCAGATGAAGCAGGCCGAGATGGTCGGTCGCGGCAGCCTCGATTTCGTCGTCACCTCGGCGATCAACGTCACACCGCTGGTGCCGGAAATGGCGGTCTTCTCGCTTCCCTATCTCTATGGCGGCTACGAGGACGTGGACGCGACGACCGCCGGCGCGCCGGGCGATCGGATGGAGGAGATCCTCGCCGAACAGGGCATCGTGGTTCTTGCATGGGGCGAGAACGGCTTTCGCGAGGTGACCAACAACGTCAAGCCGATCAAGGCACCGGCGGACATGGAAGGCCTCAAGATGCGCGTCGCGGGGCCGATGTATATCGACGTGATGAACGCGCTCGGCGCCAACCCCCAGCAGATGCAGTGGACCGAGACCTTTTCCGCGCTCCAGCAGGGCGTAGTGGACGGCCAGGAAAATCCCATCGGCGCGGTGATCATTCCCCAGCGCGTCTACGAGGTTCAGAAATATCTGACCACCTGGCACTATTCCTACGATCCGATCTTCATCGGCGTCTCGCAGGAGCTGTGGAACAGCTGGGATGACGAGACCAAAGAGATGGTCCGCACGAGCGCCGAAGAGGCGATGGAATACCAGAAGGAGATCACCCGCAAGGATACGGCCGAAGGCGCCGAATTCCTGAAGGAACAGGGTATGGAGATCTACGAGCCGACGGACGAGGAGATCGACGCGTTCCGTCAGGCGACGAAGCCCGCCTTCGATACCTGGGCCGAGAAGGTCGGCCCCGAACTCGTCTCGCTCTTTCAGGAGACGATCGACGGCAATGCCGGCGGCTCGTCCGGCGCATCCGGCGGCGAAAGCGATGCCGACGCGGCGGGCGACAACGCCGGCTCCGGCGCCGCACAGTAAACACCCTTCAACCGCGGGGCCGGACGCTTCAAGTCCGGCCCCGCGGCCTTAAGAAACCTTTGGTTTCAAAGGCCCCCGGCATAAGAGAAGAGGCTTTCGATGCGCCATGTTCTCGGCGAGGCGGAGAAGATCGTCTGCGCCGCCGTCTTTCTCGCCATGACGGGGCTCGGCTTCGCCAATGTCGTCGTACGCTATCTGACGAGCTATTCCTTCGCCGCGACCCAGGAACTCCTGCTCGATGGCTTCCTCATCCTCACGATCTTCGGCGCGGCCATCGCGGCCCGGCGCGGCGAGCATCTGGCGGTGACGCTCTTCACCGACATCCTGCCGAACAAGGCGCGGCGGCTCGCCGTCCTTCTCGCAGGCGCGCTCTCGCTGACGCTCCTTCTTCTTTCGGCCTGGTACACCCTGGAGCTCGTCGCCAACCAGTATCGCAGCGGCATCACCTCCTCCGCCATGCAGATCCCGGAATGGTATGTCTCGGTCGGCCTGCCGGTCGGTTTCTGTCTCATCGCGGTGCGGCTGATCGAAAGCGGTGTTGCCGAATGGCGCGAACCCGGCGGCGTGCCCGACGACGGAAAGGGGATCTGAGACCCCATGTTCGATTTCGACCCCGGCACCCAGATGGTCGCCCTCTTCTTCCTGCTCCTTTTCCTCAGGGTGCCGGTCGCCTTCTCCCTCGGCCTCTCCTCCCTCTTTGCTATGTGGCAGCTCGGTTTCGGGCTCGATCTCGTGGGCGACCTCCTGTCGAGCGGTATTGCCAAGTTCTCGCTTCTCGCGATCCCCTTCTTCATCCTTGCCGGAACGCTGATGGGCACGGTCGGCATCGCCGAACGGTTGATCCGCTTCTTCCGCGTCCTGGTCGGTTCGCTGCCGGGCGGCATGGGCATCGTCGGCACGGTGGTCTGCCTCTTCTGGGGCGCGGTGTCGGGCTCGGGTCCGGCCTCGGTCGCCGCCATCGGCCCGCTTATCGTGCGCGGCATGGAGGAGGACGGCTATCCCAAACCCTTCGCCGCCGCCCTCGTGTGCGCGGGCGCTGCGCTCTCCATCGTCATTCCGCCCTCGATCGGTCTCGTCGTCTACGGCGTCATCGCCGAGACCTCGATCGCGAAGCTCTTCATCGCCGCCATCGTGCCGGGCATCGTGATGGGGCTTCTCATCGTCCTCACTTTACCCTTCGCGGGCAAGGCCCGCACCGCGGCCGCCGCCACGTCCTCGCCAAAGACCAAAGCGGGCTCGGGCCTTGCCGCCCTTTCGCCCGAACCCTATGGCGGCATCGGCTATTCGGCCCGCCTCGGCCGCTCCTTCGTGGACGCGTTCTGGGGCCTGTTGACGCCCGTCATCATCCTCGGCGGCATCTATCGCGGCATCTTCACGCCGACGGAAGCGGCCATCGTCGCAACCGTCTACGCGCTTTTCGTCGGGGTCTTCATCTACCGCACCTTGAGCTTCAAGACGCTCTATGCAGCACTCACCGAGGCCAGCGCCTCCTCGGCGGTGGTCATGCTGGTCGTCACCTTCGCCAGCCTCTTCGGCTGGGTGGTCACCGTGGACGATCTCGTCGGCAAATATTCCGGTGCGCTGCTTGCGGTCAGCGACAACGAATGGGTGATCCTCCTGATCATCATGATCGTTGTCCTCATCGCCGGCATGTTCATGGACGCGATCACCATCATGTTCATCGCGCTGCCGATCTTCCTGCCGGTCGTCCACGAACTGAACTGGGACCCGGTCTGGTTCGGCGTCGTGCTGATGGTCAATCTCGCCATCGGCCTCTTCACCCCGCCGGTCGGCATCAATCTCTTCGTCGCGGCGAACATTACGAAACTCTCGCTCGAAAAGATCGCCCTCGGCGCCCTGCCCTTTCTGCTGACGAGCCTGATTGGGCTTGCCTTAATCGCGGCCTTTCCCGAATTGTCTCATATCGCGCTGAGCTTCATGCAGTGAAAGGCGTCGCTGTCGATTTCAAACAGGATGGACTATCTGATCATCTCGGCTCGTCGCACAGCCCATGCCGCCGCAGACGAGTGAATCGAGTGCGCCTCAAGATGGCAGACTTAGGGAAAATCGGGCCGATAGCGGACCGTCCGGTTTGTGACAGCGCAGGCGGAAAACTGCCGTTGCATTCTGGCCCAATCTGAGCAGTTCAAAATCCGCGTTCTGAGAGCCTGGCCCCTACATCGCAGCAACGAGGCGATAAGGCTGCTTTGGACTACGCGATTTCCCTTCGCTCTTGAAGCCGTCAACCCATCGTTTCAGGCGATACATCCCCATCGCCATCAGTCGTAAGATTGTGCCGTGTGCCGGTCGAAAAACTCTGGATGGGCTGCGACGATCGCGGGAAGATCATCGAGTATCTTGCGCAGATGGATGCGCATTGCCCGTTCGGCGGAACCAATATCGCCGCTTTCGATCGCGTTCACGATCGCGGTGTGCTGGGCGATCAGCTTCGCCTTCGGAAACTCGACGGCCGTCAGGTAGCGGACCCGGTCCATCTGCGCCTTGATCTGCTGCAGAACGCTCCACGTCCGCCCGCGACCGGCCGCATCGGCGATCAGCCGATGAAAGGCCTCGTCGAGCGGGAGGAACGCGGCCGCGTCTCCCTCGGCGGTCGCGCTTTGGTGCATCACCAGCCTGCGCAACTCGGCAATCAGGGAGCGATCCGGATTGGTGGCGGCCGCGCGGACGAGATCAGCCTCGATCGCCTCGCGCATGAAGCGCGCGTCCATCACCTCGGCCTCCGAGATATGCTTGACGAAGGTCCCGCGCTGGGGTCGGATCTCCAGTAGCCCTTCGTCCGCAAGACGAATAAAGGCCTCACGAACCGGCTGGCGCGAGAGCCGATAGAAGCTTGCGATCTCCTGTTCGGACAGACGCATCCCCGGCGCGAGATCCGCGCCCACGATGCGGCCGCGCAAATGCCGGACGAGTTGCGGCCCGATCGGCGCGGCAACGTCCAGAGCCGCCTCAGTCGCGGTCTGTCCGAAAGTCGTGGACCCGATGTTCATTTCACGTCTCGATCACACTCTACCATACCAGTCAAACTCCACTGTATCGGTGTCTAGGGGAACGGCAAGCCACGGACTGACGAGCGCACACAAACCGATGGCATCCCGGGACCGCGACAAACGAAACACCTTCGAATCATTTCAGGACACGTTTTGCCATCGATCGCCGCTTAAAAGCGATTCCCGGACATATGCATACTACCATACTTGTAATCCGTAAGTGAGCATGCTTATGCTGACCCTAAAACGGGAGGCGAAAGATGAAGCAGGCGTGGCGCTGGTTCGGACCGAAGGATTTTGTCGGCATCGACGACATGCTGCAGGCCGGCGTCCAGGAGGTCGTGTCCGCGCTTCACCACCTTCCCGTGGGCTCGGTCTGGTCCAAGAACGAGATCGCCAAACGCCAGAGCGAGGTTGCGGTCCGTTTCGACGGCTCGCCGTCCGGACTCGTCTGGAGCGTCGTCGAAAGCCTGCCAGTCTCGGAAGATATCAAGAAACAGTCCGGCGACTGGCGTGCGCATATCGCGGCCTGGCGCCATTCGCTCCGACATCTGGCTGAGGCCGGTATCGAGACCGTTTGCTACAACTTCATGCCGGTCCTAGACTGGACGCGTACGGACCTTCACTGGCGCGCGGCACATGGTGGAACCGCCATGCGGTTCGATCTGATCGACTTCGCGGCCTTCGACATCCACATCCTGAAGCGGCCGGGCGCGGCCGAGAGCTTCGGCGAGACGATCGCTGCCGAAGCCGGCGAGCGGTTCGGCAGGATGGACGATGCACGAAGGCAAGCCCTTGCCAGGAACGTCGTCTTCGGCTTGCCGGGGGCGGCGGAGCATTTCTCGCTGGAGGACGTCCGCGCCCACCTCGCCGAATATGCCGGGACGTCGCCCGAGACCCTTCGCGGCCGCCTCGTCGATTTTCTGTCAGAGGTCGCTCCGGAGGCCGAACGCCTCGGCGTGCGCCTGTGCTGTCACCCGGACGATCCGCCGTTCTCGCTTCTCGGCCTGCCCCGGGTGATGTCGAGCGAGGCCGACTACCGGCTTGTCCTTGATGCGGTTGATCTTCGGGCGAGCGGCGTCACACTCTGTTCGGGCTCGCTCGGCGCGCGCGAGGACAACGATTTGCCGGGCATGATGACCCGGCTCGGCGACCGGGTGCATTTTCTGCATCTGCGCAATGTGACGCGTGAGAGCGAGGGCGCGCCCTGTTCCTTTCATGAGGCCGAGCATCTCGGCGGCGACACTGACATGGTGGCGTTGGTCGATGCTGTTCTCCAGGAGGAGGACAAGCGCCGGGCCGCCGGGCGCTCCGATTGGTCGATCCCGTTCAGGCCCGACCACGGGCAGGACATTCTCGACGATCTGAAGCGCAAGGCGCAACCGGGATATCCGGCTATCGGACGGCTCAAGGGGCTCGCCGAATTGCGCGGGGTCATCGCAGGCCTTTCTCATGGCCGGGCACTCACATCATGACCCGGCTCGACCGACGATCCCTCAACGGCCTCCCTGCCGATTGTCGTCCCGGATACGACCCGGACGTGCATGCGATCGGCATCCTCCATCTGGGTCTTGGCGCTTTTCACAGGGCGCATCAGGCAGTCTACACAGACAGTGCTTTGGCGCACGAGGGTGGTGACTGGCGGATTGCCGCCGTCAGCCTGCGTTCCGTCGAGACGGTGGATGCGCTTGGCCCGCAGGACGGGCTTTATACGCTGATCGAGCGCGGTGCCGACGGCGAGCGCGCCCGCGTAATCGGATCGATCGGGTCGGTTCTCGCCGCCACGCGCGAACTCGCCGCCGTGATCGGATGGCTGGCGAACCCTTCGATCCGCATCGTGACCCTCACGGTGACGGAAAAGGCCTATGGCTTCGACCGCGCGGCGATGGACATCGATCCTGACCATTCCGCGATCGCCGCCGATCTGCGCAATCCGCGAGAGCCACAGGGTGTGATCGGCCTTCTCGTCGAGGGCCTGAGGCTGCGTCGCGCGGCGGACCTTTCGCCGCCGACGATCCTGTGCTGCGACAACCTCCCGGAAAACGGTGCGTTGCTGCGTGCCGGCGTTCTCGGCTTCGCGCGCCGGATCGACCCGGAGCTCGGCGACTGGATCGCCCGGGAAACGGCTTTCCCTTCGTCCATGGTAGACCGCATCACGCCGTCGCCGACGGCTGAGACGAGGGAACGGGCGCGTCGTCACATCGGTGTTGAAGACGCGGGCGCGGTCGAAACAGAACCCTTTGCCCAATGGGTCATAGAGGACCGGTTCCCGACGGGTCGTCCGTCCTGGGATGCCTCCGGCGCGCTCTTCGTCGACGATGTCGCGCCGTTCGAGCGCATGAAGTTGCGCATGTTGAACGGGGCCCATTCCCTGATCGCCTATGCCGGCTTCCTTCGAGGTCATGCTTATGTGCGCGATGCGATGGCCGACGAAACGTTTCCCGTCCTCGTCGACCGGCATCTTCGCGCTGCGGCACGGACGGTCGGCGAACTGCCGGGCATCGACCTTGATGCCTATCGCCGCGATCTTTGCGAGCGCTTCGCCAATCCTGCGATCGCGCACGAAACCTATCAGATCGCCATGGATGGCACCCAGAAGCTTCCCCAGCGGCTGTTCGCGCCGGCGATCGATGCAGCAAGGTCGGGCGACGAGTTCGAACCGTTCGCCTTCGCGCTCGCGGCCTGGATGCGCTACGCGCTGGGCATCAATGAGACGGGCGAAACCTATGATCTGCGCGATCCGCGCGGCGACGAGATCGCCGACGTGGTTGAACGGGTGGGGCGCGATGTGCCCGCGATCGTCGCCGGGCTCGCCGCCCTGCCGAACTTCATGCCGGATGAATTGCGCGCCAATGATGCCTTCCTTGACGCGGTCGCAGCGAAGCTTTCCGTCATGCTGGATCGTGGCATCGGCGCGGCGGTCGAAGCCGAGGCCTCATGAGCCAGGTAGCCGCCACCTCCCGGACGACCCGCGAAATGGACGGGACTGCCGCCGCCGCAAGGTTCACGACCGACTTCGTGCCAGCCTTTCTGAAGCGCGCGCTCGTTCCAGGCGACGGTCCGGCGGCGGTCCTAGAAAGCCTTGATGGGACAGGGCCCGTCACGACGCTCTGCCAGTGTCGCACGATCTTCACACTCGCGCATCTTCATCTTGCGACCGGGCGCGCGGATCTCCTCGACGCGGCGCTTCGCATTCACGGCTTCGCCTCAGCGCATTTGAAGACTGTCGAGGGCGGCTACCGGAGCGCGGTCTCGGCGGACGGACAGCCGCTTGCCGACCCGGTATCACGAACATGCCGGAGTTATGACCAGTCCTTCGCACTCATGGCTCTCGTCACGCTTCGGAGGGCTTCGCCGACGATGATCCCGGCCAATGCAGCCGATGCGCTCTGGGATTTCGTCGAAAGGCGGCTGATCGAGACCGAGACGGGCGCACTCTTCGACGACGATCGCGGAGACGAGGGATCGTCCATTCGCTCGCATAACCCGCACATGCATATGTTCGAGGCCCTGCTGCAGGCCTTCGAGATGACGGGCGAAGACTGTTGGCTGGAGCGGGCCGACCGGTTCGTCGCGTTGGCGCAGCGCTTTTTCGTCGACGCCGGAACAGGTGCCGTGCGCGAATTCGCCGGCAGGGACCTCGGACCTCTTCCCGGACCGCAGGGTCGGCGGTGCGAGCCGGGCCACCAGTTCGAATGGGCGTGGCTCCTCAGGCGATACGCCGCGCTCGGCGGACAAGCCGATGTGCTTTCCATGGCACGCCGTCTTCAGTCCTTTGCCGAAACCCATGGCGTTCGCTCCGGCGGGCCGATGCATGGCGCGCTCTACGATGCGCTCGATGATGACGGCACTATCGTTGAGGCGACCCATCTCCTCTGGCCGCAGACCGAGGCCGGCAAACTCTATGCCGCGCTTCTGGTCGACGACGTGGAGAATGCCGGGTCGAACGCAGCGGCTTTGAAAGCGAAGCGCGCCGCCGATCTCGTCTTCGCCCGCTATTTCGCACCCGACGGGGCGATCCGTTGGGTCAATCGCCTCGATGGCGAAGGCCGGGTCGTCTGGAACGAGGCCCTGACGCGGCTTCTCTATCATGTCGCGCTGTTCGTCACTGAGGGCGGACGCGCGGGCCTTTGGAAACTGGATGGGTCCGGCGGGCACCCCATCCCACACCACTCGTGACAGACCCGCACATCCGATTGGGAGGAACAATCATGCACGCAAAGCTTCGAACCACGATCGCGATCGCCGCACTCGTCGCCGCCTCGCCCGTTTTCGCGCAGGACTTTACGCTCGCGCTCTCTACTTCGCAGCCCTCGACAGACCCGCTGGTGATCGCCATGCAGGACGCCGAAAAGCGGATAGAGGAGCGCAGCGAGAACCGCATCGACGTCACGATCTATCCGAGTTCGCAGCTCGGCGAAGATAACGACGTTCTCGAGCAGATCCGCAATGGCGCGCCGATCGCGGTGCTTGTGGATGCAGGACGCCTCGCGCCGTTCCAGAAGGAGCTCGGTATCTTGTCGGCACCCTATCTCGTCGACGACTATACCGGATATTCGGAAATTACATCCTCGCCCGTCTACGACCAATGGGTCGAACAGCTGGCCGAGAGCTCCGGTCTGCGCCTCTTGAACTACAACTGGTTCCAGGGCACGCGTCAGATGTTCACGAACAAGCTCATCGAGAAGCCCCAGGACCTTAACGGCGTTCGCGTACGCACGATCGACGCCCCGCTCTGGGTCGCCTCGATCGAGGCCATGGGCGCGACACCTGCACCGATGCCTTGGGCGGACGTCTATTCGGCCCTTCAGCTGGGCGCGGTCGACGGTGCAGAGGCACAGCTGACGGGGGCCTACGGCATCAAGCTGCACGAGGTCACGAACCATGTCGCCTTTACCAACCACATCCAGCTCTTCACCGGTCTGGTGACGTCGGACAGCTGGTATCAATCGCTTCCCGAGGACCTTCGCACGATCGTGGACGAAGAGCTCAGCGCGGCTGGCGAGGCGGCCACCGAGGGCACGGTCGCCAAGCTCGGCGAAGTGCAGGATGAGATGGAAAAGGCAGGCGTGACCTTCAACGAGGTCGACATCGAGCCCTTCCGCGAGGCCGTCTCCGGCGTCTACGACCAGCTCGGGCTGGCCGAGGCCCGTGATGCCCTTCAGCCCTATCTCGGCAAGGGCAACTGATCACAGCCGGCCCGTCGCTCTGCTGCGCCGGGCCGGCCATTCGCGGGGAGGACGCAATGGTCGCCAAGGTTTTCGACAGGATTGAACAAGTGCTGGCGCTCGTCGCCCTCTCGGCTTTGGTCGTTGCGGTGCTCTTCGCGGGGATCGGACGCAGCATCGGGCTTCCAATCATCGGCGCGTCCCAGTACGCGCAGCTCGCTCTGATCTGGGCCTGCATGCTCGGGGCTGACATCGCCGTTCGCGAAGGCCGACATATTCGGGTGAGCCTCCTGTTCGACGTCCTGCCGACGCGGATACAGGCCGTTTTCTCGCTCATCGCTGTGGCTTTGATTCTGATGTTTCTCGGGTTTGTCGCCTGGTATGGCTGGTTTCTTGCCATCGACAACTGGGAGCGAGAACTGGGGGCCTCCGGCCTTCCTTACGGCCTTGTGACGCTGGCTCTGCCCGTCGGGGGCGTGCTTCTTGCGATCTCCTTCCTCCGTCGCCTTTTCTCGGCGGGTCTTGCCGCCCTCTTCGACGATCTCGCCGCCGTTGTTCCCGAACAGGGGAGCGAAAAGGAACACAGGGCTGACATCCTATGACATCGACCCTGATCCTTCTCTTTGCCCTCGGCCTGATCGCGATCGGCATGCCCGTCGCCTTCGCGATTGGCATCGCCGGCACGTCCTATTTCCTGTTGCCGTCGACCTTCCTGCCGGACGCAACCGCGGTCCAGCGGATTGTCGCCGTCACCCAATCCTTTCCGCTCCTGGCGGTTCCGCTCTTCATTCTCCTCGGCAACCTGATGAACGGCTCGGGCATAACCGAACGGCTCATCAAGCTTGCGATGACTCTCGCCGGCTGGATGCGCGGTGGCCTTGCCCAGTCCTCGATCCTCCTCAGCGCGCTCATGGGCGGTGTATCTGGCTCCGCGGTAGCGGACGCGGCCATGCAGGCCCGCGTCCTCGGCAAGCCGATGGCGGCGCGCGGCTATTCGCCGGGCTTTGCCGGCGCACTGCTGTCGATCGGCGGCCTCATCACCGCGACCCTGCCACCGAGCCTCGGTCTCATCCTCTACGGCTATCTCGGCGAGGTCTCGATCGGGCGGCTGTTCATCGCGGGCGTCGTGCCGGGCGTAATCCTCACCATCGCCCTGATGGCGACGACCGCGTTTATCGCCAAGCGCCGCAACTACGTACCCGAAGTCGACCACAAGCCCCGCCTTTCGGAGGTCTGGCGCGACTTCAAGAACGGCTTCTGGGCTGTGCTCTTTCCGGTCTGGCTGCTTGCGGGCATTCGGTTCGGCCTGTTCACGCCGTCGGAAGCCGGGGCCTTCGCGGTCGCCTACGTGCTCGTCGTCGGGATGCTGATCTATCGGGAACTGACGCTGCGCCGGGTTCTCGATGCGCTCTTCCAGTCGCTCAACGACATTGGCATGATCATGCTGATCATCCTTTTCTCCGGCACCTTCGGCTACGTCATCACCTTCGAGCGCGTCCCCCAGGACATCGCTTCGGTCGCGCTGGTCGCTCTGACCAACCCGACCATCCTCCTCTTCGCCATCTCGGGGATCCTCGTTGTCCTCGGCATGCTGATCGAGGCGACCGTGCTCGTGATGCTTCTGACGCCGATCCTGGTCCCGGTCATCACCGCCGCCGGGATCGACCCTGTGCATTTCGGCCTCGTGATGATGACTCTCGTCACCTTCGGCGGCATGACGCCGCCCTTCGGCGTCTCGATGTTCACCGTCTGCGGAATTCTGCGCTGTTCCTATTGGGACTACACGGTAGAGGCGGTTCCCTTCATCATCGCCGTTCTGATCGTCGTGACGGTCATGATCGTATTCCCCCAATCCGTCCTGTTCCTTCCCAACCTGCTTCTGTGATCCCATGACGCTTCATCCGGACAGGCTGTTTCCAGCCGAACCCGCCGCACGGACCCTTGCTCGTGATCTCTTCAGGGCGGTCGAGACCGCGCCCATCGTATCGCCGCACGGCCATACGGATCCTCGCTGGTTTGCCGAAAACGAGAGCTTCCGCGATCCGGCCTCGCTCCTTGTCACGCCGGATCATTACCTCACCCGCATGCTGACGAGCCAGGGCGTTGCGTTCGAAGCGCTCGGAATCGGTGAGCACGCAGAAACCGATCCGCGGACGATCTGGCGGACATTCGCTGACCATTATCATCTCTTCGCCGCGACACCCTCGCGCATCTGGGTGGATCATGCCCTGGAGAAGGTCTTCGGTATCACCGAGCGCCTCAACCCGGCCAATGCGGATGCCGCCTACGATGCGATCGCCGATAAGCTGACTGAGCCGGACTACCGGCCGCGCGCCCTTTACGATCGCTTTTCCATCGAAGCGATCGCGACCACCGACAGTGCCCTCGACGATCTGCGCTGGCACGAGGCGATGCGTGCCGAGGGCTGGCATGGGCGTGTCCTTCCGACCTATCGACCGGATGCCGTGATCGACCCCGAAACGCCTGGCTTTTCGGACAATCTCGACCGCTTCGGCGACGTCACAGGCTGCGACACCGGGACATATGGCGGCTACCTCGAAGCCCATGCGAAACGGCGTCGCTTCTTTCGCGACAGGGGCGCGACGGCGAGCGATCACGGCCATCCGTCGCCCGCGACGGCCGATCTCGCTCCCGCGGATGCAGCCACGCTGTTCGACCGGATCCGGTCCGGCAAAGCGAGTGGCGGCGATGCGGAGCTGTTCCGCGCCCAGATGCTGACCGAAATGGCCCGTATGGCGGTCGATGACGGTCTCGTGCTGCAAATCCATTCCGGATCATCGCGCAGTCACAGCGACAAGGTCCGCGCCGCCTACGGCACCGATCGCGGCTTCGACATTCCGGTACCCGTGAGCTTCACGGCAGCCCTCAGGCCACTACTCAACGCCGTCGGTCTCGAGCCCGGCATGACTATCGTCCTCTATACACTCGACGAAAGCACTTATTCGCGCGAACTCGCACCGCTTGCCGGCGTCTGGCCCTGCCTTCGCCTCGGGCCGCCCTGGTGGTTCCACGACAGCTACGAGGGCATGCTGCGTTACTATCGATCGGTCGTCGAGACCGCCGGGTTCTTCAATCTTGCCGGTTTCAACGACGATACCCGCGCCCTGTGCTCGATTCCGGCCCGGCACGATGTCGCGCGCCGCGTCGACTGCGCGTTCCTTGCCGGTCTCGTCGTCACGCACAGGCTGGATGAAGAGGAGGCCTTCGCGATAGCGCATCGTCTCGCCGGGGGGCTCGCAAGGCAGACTTTCAAGCTCTGAGATCGAAAGGCTTTCGGCTGCCTGACCTGTCGGCGGAGCGTCAGAGCCCGTCTGGATGCTCAGGTGTCGGAGGCGCATCTCGCAAATTCCGACGACTGCTGGGTCAGAATCCTGCCGCCCCAGCCAGCCATTCCAAGCGATCGAAAATACCCCCCAACCAAAGGTCCAGAGGTCGAAGCGATCTGCAGGTTTTCGACCAAGGGCTGCCTCCGATTTTTGAACAGCAGGATCAGTGGATTGTCTGTCTGCCATCGGCCGGATGGCCGCGTTTGCGCGTGACCCCGGAGAGGCTCGCGGCCTGCGGATGTTCGATCGCGCCCGGTGACGCTCATCGTGCCTTATGGCGCTGGCGGCACAACGGACGTGTCTGCTCTCTAATTGGCCAAGCTGGCAGAAGGTCCGCCTCGGTCAGCCGATCGTCGTCGAGAACCGGCCCGGTAGCAGCGGAACGAACGCGATGCCTCCAAAGCTCAGACAAAAAAGCCCCGGACGAGGTGTCCGGGGCTGATCGATCAATGACCTTGAACCGTCGAGGCGGTCAGATGGCGCCGTTGCGCTGCTGGATCATCATGAAGGTGTCGTAGGTGTATTCCGAGAGCTGCGCGTAGAGATAGGCATCACGCTTGAAGTCGGTCTGGCTGTCGAGGATCTTTTTGAAGGACTCGTTCGTGCCCGAAATCTCGGAATAGATCTCCTTCGACGCGTCGTAGGCGGCCTGCATGATGTCCTGGCTGAAGGAACGCAGCTTGGCACCCTCGTTGACAAGATTGCGGATCGCGCGGGGATTCTTGTAGTCGTAGCTTGCCAGCATGTCGCAATTGGTCGCCTGACAGGCGGCCTTGAGAACGGCCTTGTAGCTTTCCGGCAGCTCGTTCCACTGGTCGAGATTGATGAAGGTATGGACGGTCGGTCCGCCTTCCCACCAGCCCGGATAATAGTAGAAGGGCGCGACCTTCACGAAGCCGAGCTTTTCATCGTCATAGGGGCCGACGAATTCGGCGCCGTCGATGACACCTTTTTCGAGCGCCGGATAGATATCGCCGCCCGCAAGCTGCTGGGGCACCGCGCCGAGTTTTTCCATGACGCGGCCGGCAAGGCCGGCGATACGGATCTTCAGGCCCTTGAGATCTTGCAGCGAGTTGATCTCCTTGCGATACCAGCCACCCATCTGGGCTCCGGTATTGCCGGACGGCAGGCCGTAGAGCCCTTGCGTCGCGTAGAATCCGTTCATCAGGTCGTTGCCGCCGCCATAGTAGAACCAGGCGTTCGTCTGGCGGGCATTGAGACCGAAGGGAACGGTCGTTCCGAGGGCGTAGGTCACGTCCTGGCCGACATAATAATAGGAGCAGGTCTGCGCCATCTCGACCGTACCGTCGCGCACGGCATCGGCCGCCTGAAGGCCGGGAACGATTTCGCCGGCCGCAAAGACCTGTATCTCGAACTGACCGTCGGTCGCCTCGGTCACGTATTTCGCGACGGTTTCCGCGCCGCCATAGATCGTGTCGAGGGATTTCGGGAATGACGAGGTAACACGCCACTGGAGCTTTGGGCGCTCCTGCGCGATGGCGGGGGTGGCAAGTGCGCTCGCCCCGAGCGCGCCGGTCGCCGCGCCGGCAATAAACTTACGTCTGTCCATAAAGGATGATCCTCCCTGATCCGTTTGGCTTCTTATAGCCTTTCGCAGTATGACGCGCGAGCCAGGGACGCAAGATCGATCAAGCGCCGGAAATCATCATCCGCATCTTGATCTTGCGGGCGAGACGCTCGGCGGGCTCGCGCGCGAGACGACCGAAATGCACAACCCCGAAAAAGCGCCCCGCCTCGTCGAAAATCGGCCAGTTGTCGACATCCCAATGAAAGACGACCCATTCGTCTCCCGGTCCTCGAATGTCGTAGCGCTGGTTACGATAGGCCTCTGGTTTTGGGTTCTTCGCTATTCGTTGCAAAGACTCGCGCAATCTGCGTCGCCCCGCGAAATCATCGTTCTCGAGTCGATCAGGAAACATATCGAAGAAATTGCGCCCCGCCAGCTGCCGGCGCTTGAAGTAACTCACATTTTCGAATGCGTCGTTGATGTCGTGGATCGCGGCCTGGACGTCCATGAAAAGACAGGGGATGGGCGAGCGCAGAAACGCCTCGTAGCTCGTCGGCGGTTGCGGCTCTCCAGCCCCTGCTTTCGCAACCAGATGAGCCGTCATTTCGAACGCCTCGAACGCCTGATGGGCGGCTTCCATGTCGAGATAGGGTTCCGGCCGGACCATTTCGCGAAACGGGATCTCCATGATCAGGCGGTCGTATTCGTCGGTGATCTCGAAGGAAAATCCCATGGCATCCGTACGCTGGCGCAGAAATTCGGCCACCAGATCCGGAATTTCGCGGCAGACCGTCGCGTAAGCATCATCAAGAGTTTGAAATTCCTGTCCCTCCTCGTCCCGCCGCAACACGGTGGGCGACCTGCGCAAATGAAAGAACAGTTTCATCGGTGTCAGGAGATCCGTTTCGTCGATCGAATCGAGAGTGTGACGCCCTTTCTGACGGCGCGCTCAAGGGCCGGCGCCGAGTAGCACTGAACCCGTTAAATGGGAAGTTTACCTTCTTATTTCTCTCATAAGGTGACTGGCTTCGGTGACTGAGTGTGGTCAATTTCCTCCTATGACGCCCACATCTTGCGATTGCGCTTGTGGAGCGACTATGACTTTAACCCAATATCCCCTTCCTGGAACACCTCATCCGATGGCCCCTCCTCCCCTCATAGCCCTTCCCGCAGATGTTCGCGAGATGGACAATTATCGCTGGCATGCGACGCCGGACACCTATCTCAAGGCCCTTACACGAGTGGCGAACGCGATCCCGGTGATCGTGCCCGCGATGGTCGAGGAGATCGACATCGACGCGCTCCTCGCCCGCGTCGACGGCATCATGCTGACCGGCGCGGTCTCCAACGTGCATCCCGACCGCTACGGCGTTCCGCCGAGTGTGGCCCACGAGCCTTATGATCCGGACCGGGACCGGCTCACCCAGACCTTGATCAGAAAGACGATCGAAGCCGGCGTGCCGCTTCTCGCAATCTGCCGAGGCCATCAGGAACTCAACGTCGCCTTCGGCGGAACGCTCGTGCCCGAGGTGCAGGAGATCGAGGGCCGGATGGATCACCGGGCGATCAAGCATCACGAACAACGCGAGCGTTTCGCGATCAGGCACGACGTCGCGATCGAAACCGGTGGCCGTCTGGAAGCGATCGTCGGCAACGGTCCGATCCGGGTCAATTCGCTGCACCGCCAGGGGATCGACCGGCTTGGCGAGGGTCTCATCGTCGAGGCGACGGCGCCGGACGGAACGATCGAGGCAGTCTCGGTGAAGGATGCACCCGCATTCGCGCTCGGCGTCCAGTGGCATCCGGAATACTGGGCCGAAACCGACGCGGCCTCGCGGGCGATCTTCGAAGCCTTCGCGTCGGCCTGCCGAACGTAAACCGCTCGCCGGACGATCGGCCGACAAACGGTCAGCCGACAATCAGAAAGAACAGCGCGAGCGCGGCGCTGAACCAGAGAAGTCGGTTG
The DNA here is from genome assembly GCF_039652615.1 of Fulvimarina fulva. Lineage (NCBI taxonomy): Bacteria > Pseudomonadati > Pseudomonadota > Alphaproteobacteria > Hyphomicrobiales > Aurantimonadaceae > Fulvimarina > Fulvimarina fulva. The sequence continues at coordinate 67,560 of NZ_JBDJAC010000008.1, read as the reverse complement.
AAGAGCTTTCGCGTGAGCCTGAGACCGGCATCGATGTCTGCCGCTCCTGCCTCGGTTCGCCCCTGGGGATTGAGAAAGGGCGCATCGACGATCAGGTCGCCATAGCGGCGGGGACCACCGAGCGCGAGCCCCAGCGAAACCGCCGTCGCGGTCTCCGGCCAACCGGCATTGGGCGAGCGGTGGAGCGGCGCGTCCCGCTTGATGATCTCCGTCGCTGCCTGCCGGTCTTGCGCGCCCTTGATGCCCACCTTGAGGAGCAGCCATGCCGTGATGCGGGCCGGCACGAGGTTGAGGAGGTCGTCGAACCGGGCCGACGCCCAGCCGAAGTCGCGATATCTCTCGTTAAGATGGCCGATCATCGAATCGGCGGTGTTGACGGCCTTGTAGGCAAGAACGCCCGGCAGACCGAGAACCAGATACCAGAAGAAGGGCGCGACAATGCCGTCCGAGGCGTTTTCGGCAAGGCTCTCGATCGCGGCGCGGCAGACGCCGGCTTCGCCGAGAACGGACACGTCGCGGCCGACGATTTTCGCGACTTCCGCCCGTCCGCCCGCAAGGCCGCGCTCGCTGAGGCCGATCCCAACCGCCTTCACATGATCGAGGAGGCTCTTCTGTGCGAGAAAAGCGGACAGAACGGCGATCTCCGCGAGGAAGCCGAACGGGCCGAACAGTGCGAAAAAGGCCGACAGGCCAAGACCGAGAACAAGGCTGGCGGCGACAAGGCCGGCAAGGAACAGGAGCCCGTCCCGCTTGCGCTTGCCGGGCGACGCCGCCGGATCGTTCATGCGGTGATCGAAGAAAGCGATGATGCGGCCGATGAGGACCACCGGATGGGGGCAGTGGCGCCAGACGGTATCGGGATCGCCAACGATACGGTCCAGCAGCGTCGCGAAGAACAGAATAGCGAAGTGAGCGGCCATCATTCGGTGTCGCAGGTCTTTGATAGCGCCGGAAACGAATCGATCCCGAGGGCCCAGTTCGCACAGGCTAAACCCCGCTCAGGCTATCGGCATAACCCGGACAGCGCATGCGTCTCGACAGACAAGCGCCCGCCGCCGCAAAACCGACGCCGGGCGCTGCCGAAAGTCCGACGACTTCAGGATTCGGTGCGCACGATCACCGGAATCAGGAGATCGCCCCAATTGTTGTTGCCGCCGTGATGACGGGCCGAGCGAACGAGTTCGACCGAGACGCCCGCTTCGACCGCCTTCATGACGGACTGGTTCAGACGATGAAGGTCGTTCGCCAGCATGCGGATCGCTGCCTGCTGATCGTCGCCCATCGTACTCGACTGCTCCTCGGCGCGCTCGCGCACGCGGGTGCGAGGACGATCTTCGCCGGTCGTATTGTTGTCGCTCATTGGTGCACTCCCAGAAATTGGTCGTCCGTGTTTTGACCGTTTCCAGCCAGCTTCGCAAGGGTTTCGGGCGGGCCCTGGGAAATACCGCTTAAAGGGCGACCGATTTACAGACCGGTGGCCGGCAGGTTGTAAAAGCTGTAAAAGGCAGGGGGTTTCGCGCGCGGCCGGTATAATCACCAATACGTGATTCCGTAACCTTACCGCAACACTGCCTGAGAGACCGCATCTGCCTGAGTTCATTCACCAAATTTCAGCCTGGAAGGATCTTCATTTGCAAAATAGCAACGGATTTCAGTCAGTCTCGGCATGTCTCGCAAACATGCTCGAACAAGGAAAGGGCCGCGGTCATGGTTGCATCGTACAAGCGCCTGGTCTCGCATCTCGTCGCCTTCATTCACCCGACCTACCGGCCGGAACGCTACTACATGCGTGGACCGGGACCGGCCTGCGCGCGCCGTGCCGGGCGGCTGACGCTTTCCTGATCGAACGATGCCTTATGGGCCGTGGCTCGAAGGACTGAGCCATGGCCGAGAACAAGATCTTTGCCGGCCCCCGCATCCGCAGCATCCGCCATGGCCTGTCTCTCACCCAGACCGCGATGGCCGAAGAACTCGGCATCTCTCCGTCCTATCTCAACCTGATCGAGCGCAATCAGCGGCCCCTCACGGTCCAGCTGCTCCTGAAACTGTCCGAAACCTACAAGGTCGATCTCGGCGATCTTCGCGGCTCGGAGGACAAGGTTCTCGGGGAACTGAAGGCGCTCTTTTCCGATCCGCTCTTGAGCGGCGAGATCGCGGGCGACCAGGAGCTTGCCGAAATCTCGACCGCCGCACCCAATGCGGCGAAGGGCATCCTGAAGCTCTACCGCGCCTATCGCGAACAGCAGAGCCGCCTCACCGATCTTTCGACGCTGCTTGCCCAGGAAGGGCGAACGACGAGCGTCGCGGACACGCGGCTGCCGATCAACGAGGTTCACGACATCTTCGAGAGCCGGCCCAACTTCTTTGCAGAGATCGACCGGGCGGCCGAGGCCTTTTACGAAGAACTGCAGATCGAGACCGGCGACGGCGCATCGGCCGCGCTGAAGGCCTGGCTGCGCAAGGAGCGCGACGTGACCGTGCGCGTTCTGCCTGTGCACCGCATGCCGAACTATCGACGCCGCTTCGACCGGCATTCGCGGCGTCTCTTCCTCTCCGAACGGCTTTCCCATGCCGACCGGTTGCGCGAGATCGCGCTTCAGGCCGTGACGCTGAAATTCGCCGATGTCATCGCCGCAGAGTGGAAGACCTTCACCTTCTCGACCGACGAGGCCGGACGGCTCGCCCGGTTCGAGCTCCTGCGCTATGCCGCCCACGCGCTCATCATGCCCTATGGCCCCTTCCAGAAGACGGCGGTGAAAGAGGCCTACGACATCGACGTTCTGGCGGCGCGCTTTCAGGTCTCGTTCGAACAGGCGGCGAACCGGCTGACCACGCTCCAGCGACAGAACGCTCCCGGCCTGCCCTTCTTCATGCTGGAGGTCGATAATGCCGGAAATCACTTCCGGCGCGCGGGCGCGCGAGGCTTTCCGGCCCAGCGGTTCGGCGGCGAATGTCCCAAACTGCCCGTTCACGCCGCCTTCGCCCAACCCGGACACATCATCGTCGAGGGCGCGATCATGCCGGAGGGCACCGAATTCCTGCTGCTTGCCCGCACGCTGGAAGGGCTTCAGACCGGTTTCGAGGAACGCCCCCGCCGCACCGCGATCCTGATCGGCTGCGATATCGGCTACAAGGACGAAACGGTCTACGGGCGCCAGCTGGAAACCGGCAAGGCGAAAACCGACAGGAACCGGGCCGAACGCGAGCCAAGCGAGGGCGAGCCTGCCGGGCGCGAGGCGAGCCATCTTCTCAAGATCGGTCCGGCCTGCCGCCTCTGCGAGCGTCAGGCTTGCCTTGCCCGCGCCGAGCCCCCGCTTGCACGCCCGTCCGGTTTCGACGAGATGGTTACGGGGCTCTCGGCGTTTGATTTTCAGTGAACAATCCTCACATCGCAACTCAAGCGACGGATTTTCCGTTTCATGACCATTATATGACGGCGAGGAGCAGGCGGCCGCCAGTCGGCACCGCCCCAGCCGCCAAAAGCGCACGACACGAGTTGAGATGATGAGCAAGACTGCGAACAACCAGAAGTTCAAGACCGAGGGCCTCGAAGACACGATGGCAGGCGAAGGTTTCGTCGCCCGCTCGGTTCAAAAGCTCGTCGACAAGGCTGAAAAGCTCAATCTTAAGCATTCCGCCGTGGGCAATCCGCCGGTCTTTCCGACGAACGCCTTTCCCTGGGCGCGCGAAGTGGAAAGCGAATGGCACCTGATCCGGGCCGAGCTGGACAAGCTTCTGGTGCGCAAGGGCGAGCTGCCGGCCTTTCACGAGATTTCCTCGGAAGTGCGCTCGATCTCGTCGGACAACGACTGGAAGACCTTTTTCCTCTGCGGCTACGGCATCAAGTCGGAGGAAGCGATCAAACAGTGCCCGGAAACCTGGCGCATTCTCCAGAAGATCCCCGGCCTGAAATCGGCGATGTTCTCGATCTTCGAGCCGGGCAAGCATCTGCCGCCCCATCGCGGACCCTATAACGGCGTTCTGCGCTTCCATCTCGGCCTGCTCGTGCCGGACCAGCCGGACAAGATCGGCATTCGCGTCGACGACCAGACATGCCATTGGGAAGAAGGCAAGGCGCTGATCTTCGACGACGCCTACGAGCATGAAGCGTGGAACCATTCCGATCAGGTTCGCGTGGTGCTCTTCGTCGACTTCGAAAAGCCGCTCAACCAGCCGGCCAAGGCGATGAACAAGGCCGTCCTCAATATGGCGGTGTTCACGCCCTTCATCCGCGAGGGCTACAAGGCCCACAAGAAGTGGGAGAAGATGTTCTATGGCGAGGGAACCAAGCACCGGTGAGGGGTGGGGTTGGTCGTCTCCGATACAGACGGACCTTTGAGAGCACCGCTTTTTTAAGGTCCGGCGGTCTTCAGTGGCACAATCCCTCGGCTCGTCATCCTAGGGCCCCGTCCCGAGGATCCAGAGAAGGTCGCGACAGCACGCTGAAGTCAGCTTCGACACGAAACGAAAGATCGCGCTGGATTCTCGGCACGGGGGCCGAGAATGACGAGAATTTTCGGCTTAGCGCGGGGTCCTCGCGCCGCGGTGCCTACCCACCCGCCATCATCTCCAGCTCCAGCCACTCGTCTTCTGCCTTGGCTAAAGCTGCGCGGTCGGCATCGATCGCCGAGGCAAGGGCATTGAAGCGCTCGGGGTTCTTCGAAAAGAGGTTCGGATCGCTCATCTCGCTTTCCGCCTTGGCGATCCGGGTCTCCAGCTTCTCAATTTCCTTCGGCAGATTTTCGAGGGCGAATTTCTGCTTGTAGGAAAGTTTGTTGGAATTGGCCGCCGGCTTTGAACTGGCCGAAGCGTTCGATCCACCGCTCTTTTTCTGCGCACCCTTTCCGCCGCTTTCCGGCTTGGCAGCCTTCGCGGCGTCTCGCTTCTGGGCGAGCATATCGGAATAACCGCCCGCATATTCGAGCCAGCGGCCTGCATCGGCCGGGTTCACGACGCTCGTCACAGTCCGGTCGAGAAAGTCGCGATCATGGCTGACGAGGAGCACGGTGCCGGGATAGTTGGCCACGAGCTCTTCCAGCAGGTCCAGCGTCTCCATGTCGAGATCGTTGGTGGGCTCGTCCAGCACCAGCAGATTGGCGGGGGTCGCCAGCGTCTTCGCCAACAAAAGCCTTGCCCGCTCGCCGCCCGATAGATTTCCGACCGGCGTCCGCATCTGCTCGGGCTTGAACAGGAAGTCCTTCAGATAGCCCGCGACATGGCGCGGCTCGCCATTGACCATCACCTGATCGCCCCGCCCGCCGGTGAGGGCGTCGGTCACGCTCTCCTCGTCCTTCAGGGCCGCGCGCTTCTGGTCGAGAAAGGCAAGATCGAGATTGGTGCCGAGCTTCACGCGGCCTGAATCGGGCTTGATCTCGCCGATCAGCATCTTGAGAAGCGTCGTCTTTCCCGCCCCGTTCGGACCGACGAGGCCGAGCCGGTCGCCGCGCCCGATGCGGGTGGAGAAATCCTTGACCAGCGTGCGCTCGCCATAGGCTTTCGTCACGTCGATCGCCTCGATGACCAGCTTGCCGCTTTCGCGGGTCTCGCCGGCGCTCATGGCCACCTTGCCCTCGGCCCGGCGCGCGTCCTTGCGGTCGCGGCGCAGCTGATGGAGGCCCTCCAGCCGGCGCTGGTTGCGGGTGCGCCGCGCGGTGACGCCGTAGCGCAGCCAGTGTTCTTCCCGGACGATCTTGCGATCGAGCTTCTGAAGGTCGCGCTCTTCTTCCTCAAGCAGCTTGTCGCGCCAGCCCTCGAAGCTGGCAAAGCCCTCGTCGAGCCGCTTGGCGGAGCCGCGATCGAGCCAGACCGTGGCCTTCGTCACGGTTTGAAGGAAGCGGCGGTCGTGACTGATGGTGACGATCGCGCTCTTGATCTGGCCAAGCTCGCCTTCCAGCCATTCGATGGTCGGCAGGTCGAGATGGTTGGTCGGCTCGTCAAGCAGAATGACGTCCGGTTCCGGCGCCAGCGTGCGGGCGAGCGCCGCGCGGCGGGCCTCGCCGCCGGAAAGGTTCGCCGGCACCATGTCTTCCGAAAGACCGAGCGCCATCAGGCACATATCCACCCGGTAGGGATCGTCCGCCGGGCCAAGCCCCGAGCGCACATAGTCGCCGACGGTCTCGAACGTGCCGAAATCGGGCTCCTGCGGGAGATAGCGCAGTGTGGTGCCGGGTTTCAGGAACACCTCGCCGGCATCGGGCTCGATCTGCCCGGCCGCGATCTTCAGAAGCGTCGACTTGCCGGAACCATTGCGGCCGACAAGCGCGATCCGGTCGCCCGGCAGAACATTGAGTTCGCAGCCGGTGAGAAGCGGTGTTCCGCCGAACGTGAGGCGGACATCGTCGAGGCGAAGAAGCGGTGGTGAAGCCATGCGGCTCATTTAGACGAATGAAAGCGCCTTCGTAAGAGCGATCAGACGTGATTTCAGACGAATATGTCGGCGAAATTCACGCGATGTCGAATGGCGTCGCAATCAGAGCCTCTTGCCGTTTTTAAACGGGCTGCGGTGTCGCGCACGCGATCCCGGTTTGCACAGCGAACTGCAGGAGGTTGCACAAGCGACGTTGCAACAGGTGTCGCAACGACAAACGGCCGGCGTTATATCAGTTGTTATAACGGAGGAGACATCCCATGAACGTCACCATTCGAAAGATCGGCAATTCCGAAGGGATCATCATCCCGAAGGACGTGCTCGAGGAATTGGGTCTCAGCTCAGGCGACGAGCTGAGTATCGTGCGCCAGGGAGACGGCGTCAGACTAGAGCCGGTAAAAGCAGATTTCGATCGTCAGATGAAAGCAGCTCGTGAGGCGATGGCGAAGTACCGGGTCGCTCTGCGCGAACTGGCAACATGACGGATCGCCAATGGCTGTCTCGCCAGGCAATCGAAACGATCCATGACGAACAACTTCGCGAGCAGGGCGGGCTGTTCGGTCTAAAGGACGAAAACGCGCTAGAAGCGGCTCTTTCGCGCCCGGTCAACAAAGCCGCCTCCGGTGAACCGGATATATTCGACCTGGCCGCAGTTTATCTTTACGGACTGGTGCGCAACCATCCGTTCAACGATGGCAACAAGCGGATCGCCTTCATCGCAGCTTACGTGTTCCCTCGTCTCCATGGCTACAGGATCGAAGCGGGTCAGCCTGTGGTCATCGCCTTCGTACTTGGGGTCGCGGCTGGCGAGATCGACGAAGAGGGAGCCGCGCGGTTCCTGCGCGACCATGTGGAACCGGTGGTGGACTGAAGTCAGCCCCGGTCGACCAGACCCCGGCGGCTTCGACCGCCTGATAGCGCGCCTTTCGCGAAGGAAAGGGTGCTTATGCCTCGCGCTGCGGCTCAAGCGTCGTGGACCAGAGTTCGGTGTTATCCCAGTCCATCAGGCGGACCGTCAGCGCTTCGCTTTCCCCATCGATATCGACGAGGCCGAAGAACTGCAGGCCTTCAGACGGCGGAAGGTTGGCCCGGCCTCCCTCCGGGGCCTTGGAAAAGCGGACTTCCGGCCCGAAGGTCCCATCCAGTTCACCGGGCCCGAAGGTTCCCGAATGGATAGGACCCGAGACGAACTCCCAGAAGGGTTCGAAATCCTGAAACGCGGCCCTGTCCGGCGAATAATGATGGGCGGCGGTGTAATGGACGTCGGCGGTCAGCCAGACCGTATTGAGGATATTCTCCCGCTTGATGAAGCGCAGGATCTCCGCAAATTCCATCTCCCGGCCCTTCGGCTCGCCGTCGTCGCCGTTCGCGACCGCTTCCCATAGGTCGCCGTCGCGAACAAGGAGCCCGATCGGCATGTCGGAGGCGATTACCTTCCATGTCGCCTCGGACTTTGCGAGCGCGTCCTTCAGCCAGGCAATCTGACGCGTGCCCATCATGGCGCTCGCCGCAGAACTCTCATCTTGAAGGTTGTCACTGTTGCCGCCGCGATATGAGCGCAGATCGAGGAAGAAGACATCGACCAGCGGTCCGTAATGGATCGTCCGGTAGACCCGGCCCGGTTCCTCCGGCTGGTAGCGGATCGGCGTCATTTCGTGGAAGGCCTGGCCGGCACGCGAGGCAAGCAGCAGGACGTCCTTCACCGAGTAGCGGTCATCCTCCGACAGGTCCTTCGACGGCGACCAGTTGTTGACGACTTCATGATCGTCCCACTGGAAGAAGGTCGGAACCTCAGCGTTGAAATCCTTCAGGTTCTGGTCGAGCAGATTGTATTTCCACTGGCCCCGGAATTCGTCGAGCGTCTCGGCGACCTTCGCCTTTTCCGGCGTGACGATATTGTTCCAGACGCCGCCCATTTCGAGATCGACGCTCTCTTCCATGGGCCCGTCCGCGTAGATCGTGTCGCCGGAGTGAATGAAGAAGTCGAGGTCGTGGCTGTTCATCGTCCCGTAGGTCTTCATGCCGCCCCGGCTCTCGTCGATGCCCCAGCCCTGCCCGGCCGTGTCGCCCGACCACGCAAAGCGGACATTGCGCTTTTGGGTGGGTGCCGTGCGGAAATGGCCCCTCGTCCAGTCCGACTGGGCGTTGCTGTCGGTGAGGTCGGTGGCGCGAGCGCGCCAGAAGATATCCTGATCGGACGGAAGTTCGGTGAGAAGGCGCTTGACCGCGAGGTCGTTGTCGGGGGTCGCGCTGATGGCATGGAGCCGGGTCGGGTCCTTGAAGCTGTCGGTCGTTGCCCATTCGAACTCGATGCTCGATGGCCTGTCTGCACGGACCCAGGCCATGCCGGAAGAGGTATCGACATCGCCGGACTGAACGCCGTGCGTAAAGGACGGACGGCTCTGGGCGCGGCTCAGCCGGGGCATTGCGAGCGAGGATGCGGCAACGAGGCCCGTTGCGCCGGTCGTCTGAAGAAACCTGCGACGGGAGATGGAGACAGGACGGGACATCGGGAGGCCTTTCGGGCTTTCAGGTTTTCGTATCCGAAGTTTCCGCGCCCGTCGTGACCCCCTGATTGCGCTCTCACGAAGATTTCATGAAGGCAGAAACCCCTGTGAAGGCGGGTCTGAACCACCCATGCCGTTGCAGCACCGGGGTATACTTTCGGACTCCTTGCAGACCATGTCCCCGACGCGCAGACTGCCAGGCGGACACGGCCAGCGTTCGGGAGGGCGCTTAAAATCAACACCCGTGCCGACATGCATTTCAAAGGGAGGAACAATGATGAGCGAAACGCTCGAAAGACCTCGGAGCGAAGAAAAAAGCGAAATCCGCCGGAAGACGGAAGCCTGGTTCGCAGATTTCGAGAAGACGCTCGCCGCCGGTGATGCGGAAGCAGCGGCAAGCATGTTCGCGGCCACAAGCTTCTGGCGCGATCTCGTCACCTTCACGTGGAATATCAAGACCGTCGAAAACCCGGCCGGCGTGAAGGACATGCTTCTGGCAACGCTCGACCGGGTGCGGCCGAAGAATTTTCAGCTTTCTGACGAGCCGAGCGAGGATGGCGGCGTCATCACCGCCTGGTTCACCTTCGAGACCGATATCGCGCGCGGCGAAGGCCTGGCCCGGCTTCAGGACGGGAAAGCCTGGACCTTCCTCACCGCGATGACGGAACTCAAGGGATACGAGGAAAACCGCGGCAAGGCGCGTCCCCTGGGGGCCGTTCACGGCCATGACAGCGACAAGCTGAACATGCGTCAGCGTATCGACCAGGAAAAGAAGACGCTCGGCTACGAGACGCAGCCCCATGTGGTGATCGTCGGTGGCGGCCAGGGCGGCATCGCACTCGGCGCGCGGCTTCGCCAGCTGGGGGTGCCGGCGATCATCCTGGAACGGCGCGATCGACCGGGCGATTCATGGCGCAACCGCTACAAGTCGCTCTGCCTGCACGATCCGGTCTGGTACGATCACCTGCCCTATCTGAAGTTTCCGGAGAACTGGCCGGTCTTTGCCCCCAAGGACAAGATCGGAGACTGGCTGGAATTCTACACCAGGGTCATGGAGCTTAACTACTGGGAGAAGTCCGAAGCGGTTTCCGCCCATTACGACGAGGCCAAGGGCGAATGGGTCGTCGAGGTGAATCGCAACGGCGAGAGCGTGACGCTTCGCCCGAAGGAACTGGTCTTTGCGACCGGCATGAGCGGCAAGGCCAATAGGCCGAAATTGCCCGGCGAAGAGAAATTTAAAGGCGAAGTCCAGCACTCCTCCCAGCATCCGGGGCCAGACGCCTATGCAGACAAGAAAGTCGTTGTCGTCGGCTCCAACAACTCGGCCTTCGACATCTGCAGCGCACTCCACGATGTCGGGGCGGACGTCACCATGGTTCAGCGCTCGTCGACCCACATCATCCAGTCCGACAAGCTGATGGAATACGGGCTCGGCGATCTTTACTCGGAGCGGGCGGTCGAGAGCGGCGTCGACACTCATAAGGCGGACATGATCTTCGCGTCCCTGCCCTATCGCATCCTCCACCAGTTCCAGAAGCCGGTCTATGACAAGGTGAAAGAACTCGACAAGGACTTTTACGATGGGCTGGAAAAGGCCGGCTTCAAGCTCGATTGGGGCGATGACGGCTCTGGCCTCTTCATGAAATATCTGCGCCGCGGGTCTGGCTATTACATCGATATCGGTGCGGCCCAGCTCATCATCGACGGCAAGGTGAAACTCGCGTCAGGCCAGGTGAAGGAGTTCACCGAGACCGGCATCAAGCTGGAGGACGGCACCGAGCTGCCGGCCGATCTCGTGGTTTTCGCCACGGGCTACGGCTCGATGAACGGCTGGGTCGAAGACCTGATCGACCGCGACACTGCGCTGAAGATCGGTAAGGTCTGGGGCCTTGGATCCGACACCACCAAAGACCCTGGCCCGTGGGAAGGCGAGCAGCGCAACATGTGGAAACCGACGCAGGTGGAGCACCTTTGGATGCACGGTGGCAATCTCCACCAGTCGCGTCACTACTCGCTCTATCTCGCGCTTCAGTTGAAGGCCCGATACGAGGGCATACCGACGCCGGTCTACGGGCTGCAAGAGGTGCACCACCCGGGGATCTGATCCAGCATGCATCGGCCAATGCCAGTTCAGGAAGGGTCGGTCTTCGGATCGGCCCTTTTATTCAGCCATCCAAAAGATTCTTTTTCATCAACGGGATCACATTGCAGGGTGCGACGTTTTAACAACTGAAATCACCGTCGATACGGCCGGGAGTAAACGGGACGGTCTCGCGCGGATGATCAAAACCCGATCTCGAAAGGACCGTCATTATGTTTGGTTGGGCAATTCTCTTTCTCGTCGTCGCCCTTGTCGCGGCTGTTCTCGGCTTTGGCGGCATCGCCGGCACCGCTGTCGGCATCGCAAAGATCATCGCGGTCGTCGCGATCGTTCTGTTCCTGATTTCGCTGTTCATGGGTCGCCGCGGGCGCTCGCTTTGACGTAAACACCACCTTATCAGGCGCGGCGCCTTCAGGCGCCGTGCCTTTTTCAGCCACGCCCCTTCCGGCAACGGCCTTTACGCTCTTCTCAAAATCTCACCATCCACCGCTCCCGATCTTCCGTGCCATCGATCGCAGTCAGTGCGTCGTCGGTCGGTTGAGCCGTTCGGCCGTCGTAGAGGATGTGTCCGCCCCTGCGAACTCGAGAGCCATGAGCGTTTTCTTTCCAGACCCAACGCAAGTCGACCTTACGCAAATCGGTTGACTTCCGCCCATCAAACTTGTTGGCCTTTTCGCCGTGTCAGGGAGTATCGAGATGGCGACGAGTTCAAACCAGGACGCCGACAACGGTCGACAATATCTGGTCCAGTGCTTGAGCCAGATCGGGGCCGGCGACAAGGCCGCGCTCAAAGCCCTTTACGATCGCACCCAGGCGAAGCTTTTCGGCGTGGCCTTGCGTATCTTGAACGACCGGCGAGAAGCCGAAGACGTCTTGCAGGATGTCTATCTCTCGGTCTGGATGAAGGCCGCCGATTTCGACCCCGATCGCGCAAGCCCGATCACCTGGCTCGCGACGATCGCGCGGAACCGTTCCATCGATCGGGTCCGTCAGATCGGCCGGCGAGACGAAAAAGACATCGACACGGCCCTCGACGTCGCCGACGATACGCCCGACGCATTCGCTCATCTGAGTGCGGAGGACGATCGCAAACGCCTGGACTCTTGCATCGACGAACTCGACGAGAGGACGGGCACAGCCATTCGTACCGCGTTCTTCGGTGGGCAGACCTACCAGGAGCTTGCGGATAAAGCCGAGGTTCCTCTCGGTACCATGAAAAGTGTCATCAGGCGCGGCCTGATCAAGCTGAAAGGATGTCTCTCCCAATGAGCGACCTTCAGGATCAGTCAGAAGCAAGGCCCGACCTGGCGGCAGAGTATGTCGTGGGCGTCCTCGATGGCGCCGAGCGCCGGGCGGCCGAGCGCCGGATGCGCGAAGATGGCGCGTTCGCCTCCAGCGTCGTGTGGTGGGAAAACCGTCTTGCGCCGCTGGTTTCGGAAATCCGCAGCGTCGATGCTCCCGCCGTCGTGTGGGACCGTATCAGTGAAGATATCGACCGGATCGCCCGGGTCAGCGCCACATATCGCGGAAGAGCCGAGCAGACGAAGACGAAAACGAAGGCCAGCAGTGGCTACAGCGGCGTCTCGCCGATCTGGCGGACGCTCGCCGGCGCAAGTTCGCTTCTGGCAGCCGCCGCCTTCGTCGCCCTGGCGGTTCTCGTTCCGCCGGAGGGGTTCCGGACTGGCGCGCCGGAGGGGCAGATGCTGGCCGCGCGGCTTGCCTCCGATACGGGCGAGACCTTCTTCACCGTCCTCGTCGATCTGCAAAACCAGACGGCGACGCTGATCCCGGTCGACGGGATTGCCGATCAGGACCGCGTCCCCGAACTCTGGCTCATCGAAGATCAGGCGCCGGCACCGCGCTCCCTTGGCCTGCTTCAGGACGGGCAGCCTTTGACGCTGAAGCTTCAGCAGGTCGGCGAGAACGCGTCCGGCTCGACGCTCGCAATTTCGCTTGAACCGCAAGGCGGGTCGCCGACGGGCGCTCCGACGGGACCTGTCGTTGCGACCGGTGCTCTGGATCGCATCTGAAGCCGGAGTGCCAATGTCGTTTCAGGCAACGCAGAAACGAACATCGTTCGATGAAAGCGAAAGAAGTGAGGACTCCAGCCCCCTTTCGCGACTAATAGGCGCTGGATCGAGCTGAAGGGAGACACCCGTCTCAAGACCCGCCGGTCTTGAGACGGGTGTCATATTATTTCGCTTTGAATGCCAGCACGTTCGCGTCTGCGTCCGAACCAAAAGAGGCAGCCAGTCTCGTCGTGTTTCGACCGGCGCTCTTGGCTTCGTACAGGGCCTTGTCGGCGCGACTGTAAAGCGATCGAGCGGATTCACCGGGCCCCGTATCCATGGCTATGCCGATCGAAACGGTGACACTTCCACATGGCGTCAGGTCATGCATCGCTTTAGCGCGGACTGCATCGTGTATGCGGTTCGCGACGATAAGCGCCTGGTCCTGACGGGTCGATGGTAACAGGATTGCGAATTCTTCTCCTCCGATCCGAAAGAGGGCGTCGTCAGGATGATGAAGCTGCGCCTGCAAGGTGTCGGCCATGGAGCGCAGAACGTCATCGCCGACATGATGGCCGAACCGATCGTTGATCGACTTGAAGTGATCGACGTCGACGATGAGGAGAGACAACCGGTTTTCGAGGCGTTTCGGCGACATCAGGTCCTGCTGAAGAGCGGTGTCGAAATATCGTCTGTTGTTGACGCCGGTCAGCGCGTCTCGTGTCGCCAGACGGGCCATTTCCCTTACGGCGGACATCGCTTTTTCTTCGGCCTGTTCAGCCTTTCTCAAAGCAGCCGAAAGCGCGCTTGTCCGTTCCGCGATGCGATATTCGAGCAGATCGTTTGCCTCCTTCAGCGCATCCGCCTGGGCGGAGAGTGTTTTCGCCTGCTCGCCGATGTCGATCGATGCTGAAACGATCGCAGCGCCGAGCTTGTTGGCTTCATGGATCGGAAGCGTCGGTATTGTGACAGGACGGCCGGAACGCATGCCATCGGCTGCCGATGTAAGGGCTTTGCAGGACGCTTGAATGCGGCGTCCTGCAAACCAGAAGCCAGCGAAGAGGGCCGAGGCCATTGCGAGCGCAAACGATCCGACGATGACATGAGAAGCCCAGATTGGCGCTTCGACGAGCGACTTTGAAATACCCGTTGTCAGGGTCCAGTTGGTCCGACTTTCGGTTGTCCAGAAGCCGTAGACCTCGACTCCGGCCGGATTGACGCCTGACCAGGTACCGCTCAATGAATTGACGCTGCTGAAGCCGGGAAGGATCTGCCCCGTCTTCTCAGCGTCCCTGTCCGTTCTTGCGATGATGCGGCCTGTACGATCGACGAGAGAGCCGAAATATCCGTCGCCCAAATTTCTTTCGGCCAGGAGATCAGCAAAGGTCGCCATATCGATGAACGCCGTCACGACGTAACGTACATCTTCCGAAGGCGAGCGCCGCTTTCCCGGTCCCGCTTTGACCGGAACGGATAGGGCAATGGCGTAACCTTTTCCCGTCGGCGAGGGCAAAAGGTTCGAAACGAAATTCCCTTTCGTCTCCGCGACTATTTTGGCCTGATCATAAGCAAGCACTGACTCGAGCGTTTCGTTTACGCGCTCACCCGAAGCGTAGACTTCTTTGAAGAGCCGCATATCGAAAACCGATATTTCGCCCTTGAAAGCGAGCGCCTCCGCCAGGATGGCAAGCATTTCGCGGTCAATGCCGTCTGAGAACGCTGGAGAGCCGGCAATGGCATGAAGCGCTGCGATTTCCGCATCGACGACGTCGTGAACGACATGGAGCAGTTCTGCGTTCTGTTGTTGGCCAGCGGCAAGTCGCTCCTGCTTTTCTTTATAGGCATAATAACCAATCGTACCGCTGAGGATGCCGAGGAACGGCAGGGCGACAGCGACGCCGCAGACGATCACATATGTCTTCAAAAATCTTGGTCTTCGCAAGAACGAAACAATGTCCATTGTGATTCTCCGCCCCCTCACAACCACACCAATTTTAGATAAGACAAACTGAATTATTATCAGTCGATACGATTATCGAGACGACCAGAATAACTAATAAAAGCTTTGTTACGTATTCATATGTCGTTTTCCGACAACGTCGAAACATCCAGAGACAGCAGTTTGCTGCCAAGAAATACTTCTTCTTGCTTATCATCAGGACAGCTTCACTGAGGCCTTTCCATCGGATGGTCTCGAAGCAATCTGTCGCTTGCGTGCTCAGTTGGCCGGCAAACGGTGGCGGCAAGCGGACACCGATCAAGCGCCCGCGTTGGTTCACGCGGGCCGATGCGCTTGAGATTCCACGTTCTTTTCATGAGAATTTTCGCGCTAAGCCTCGCTCGAAGGCGTCTCGCCGCTATGCTTTTGAGAAAGAAAATGCTCGCAGAGGGATGAAGAACAATCCGATTGCGGGCAGCATGGCGTTGGGAGGCGCAGCGAGATGAAAGACAAGCCGCCCTTTTTCTATTCGGGAATGACAGTTCCCTTCGTTCTTCTCGTCACCTGCTTTGCAGCCTGGGGCATTGCGGCGAACATGACCGATCCCCTGGTCAACGTCTTCTCGAAGATCTTTTCCATGTCGGCCCTGCAATCGGCCTTCGTGCAGTTTTCCTATTACGGGGCCTACTTCCTGCTTGCCCTCCCCGCAGCCTTCATCACAAGGCGCTATTCCTACAAGACCGGCGTTCTCGTCGGCCTCGGCCTCGCGGCGATCGGGGCCTTCCTGTTTTATCCGGCGAGCATCTGGATGACCTTTGGCCCGTTTCTCGCCGCGCTCTTCGTTCTGGCGGCGGGGCTGTCGGTGCTCGAAACATCGGCCAATCCCTTCGTCATAGCCATGGGGCCGGAAGAGAACGCGACACGGCGGTTGAACTTCGCCCAGGCTTTCAATCCGGTCGGCACGAATATCGGCGTGTTTCTCGCCGCAACGCTCATCCTGCCGCAGCTCAATCCCGCAAGCGAGGCCGAGCGCGCGGCGATGGCGCCCGAACGGCTCGAACAGATCCAGCAGGCCGAGCTGAGTGCCGTGATGACGCCCTATGTGGGCATGGCCTGCCTGCTCGTCCTCATCTGGATCGGTATCGCCCTGTCGAAGGTGCCGAAAACGCGCGACGAGGAGGCCGGTATCTCCTCTCTCGACGTGGGGCCGACGATCAAGCGACTGGTCAAGAACCGCCATTACCGCTTCGGCGTCATCGCCCAGTTCTTCAACGTCGCGGCCCAGACTTGCACCTGGACGTTCACCATCCAGTATTCCCAGTCCGCGATCGGCGCCACGGAGTCTGCGGGTGGCGCATGGCTGCAGGCGAGCCTCATCGTCTTCCTGATCTCGCGCTTCGTGATGACCTATCTTCTGGGTTTCTTCAGGCCGTCGCTTCTGCTCTGCGCCATGGCCGCTCTCGGCGTCGTCCTGTGTCTCTACGCGGTGATCGTGCCAAATCTCAGCGGCGTCATCGCGGTCGTTTCCCTGTCGCTCTGTCTCTCTCTGATGTTCCCGACGATCTACGGCATCGCGCTCGAAGGCCTTGGCGAGGATACCAAATTCGGCGCGGCCGGCCTCGTCATGGCCATTCTCGGCGGGGCCTTACTGCCTCTCGTGCATGGCGCAACGATGGACGCCTATGGCGCGACCACCGCCTATGTGGTGCCGGCCGTCTGCTTTGCGTTCGTCGCGGCATACGGCATCTTCGACCTGATGGTGAGCCGGAGGCGGCACGAGGGTCAAACGATAGGCACGAATGCATGAAGGTTGCGTGAAACCACCCATGCATTGAGGCATGGGCGCATCCCACCCCGATGCGTTGTCGTTGCCCGTCGCAAAGGTCATATTGCAGTGCAGCAGAGACAAGAATGTCCGCACTGGAGTACCAACGATGCTGACGAGCTTCACAGCCCTCGACCACACCAAGCTTCAGAAGATCGACGAAAGCGCCGACCGTCTGTCGGGTGAGCCAAGAACCCGCATCCGCTTCTCGCTGCTTCCCCACCGGATCGCGGCACGCAACGCCCGCTGATACCGGCGGACCTTCGAAACCATCGGTTTCATGGGTCGTCGGCAGCCCGAGCGGCGTTTGAGACGTTTGCCGGGCGTGGATTGACCCAACGGGTCAATTCATTCGTCCGGCGGTATTATACCGTGCCCGGCCGGACTTGAAGCCGGCCAGACCCGGCTAAACGACCGCCGGGATCAGATGGACCCGGCCTCGACCATGTAGTTGTTGGCCGTGCACATCGCCGCATCGTCCGATGCGAGGAAGAGCACCATCCGCGCCACGAAGACCGGTTCGATGAGATCGGGCAGGCACTGGTTCGCCCTGTGGGCCTCGATCGCCTCATCGCTCACCCAGAGCTCTTTCTGGCGCTCGGTCATGATCCAGCCCGGCACGACCGTGTTCACCCGGATGCGATGGGGGCCGAGATCGCGCGCGAACGCGCGGGTCATGCCATGCACACCGGCCTTCGAGGTCGTATAGACCGGCATGCCGCCGGCTTTCTCCCACCAGGAATTCGAGCCCATATTGACGATCGAGCCCTTTCCGGCCTCGATCATATGCGGCGCAACGGCCTGCGTGACGAAGAACATGTGCCGGATATTCGTCGCGATGCGCTCGTCGTAATATTCGGGCGTCACGTCCTTCCAGTCATGCCGGTCGTCGCGGGCCGCATTGTTGACGAGGACGGACGGGGCACCGATCCGCGCAATGAGCGCGTCGATCGCCGGCTTGATGGAGGCCGCATCGCGCAGGTCGCAAAACTCGAAGGCGATCGAGGGACCGAGATCGGCGGCGAGCGCCTCACCGCCATCGCGATCGAAATCGAGAAAGCCCACCTTGCTGCCCTGATCGGCAAACGCGCGAACCACGTCCGCGCCGATCCCCGAAGCGCCGCCCGTGACGAAGACGGTTGCGCCGTCGAGGCTCGGATATCTGGCGAATTGCATGTGATTCTCCCATCTTGCCGCCGCTCGCGCGGCAGCTTTCGACGGGGTTCTAGCGAAGGGACCACCGGTCCGTCCATCGCAGTTTCGGCTGGGACCGACGGCCGATTGAACCCATGGTTTCAAAGGCCGTCGAGCGTCACATGCCGAAAATGCTCTCAAGCAGTGAGGGATTGCGAACCCGACCCTGAACGCTGACGCCCGGAGGCGGAGGCGTGTCGAACACCCGGCCGCGTCCGTCTGCGGTCCGCTGGCCACCGCCCACATCTTCGGGCGGGACCTGGCCGGCGGGCGCATAATAGGGATCGCCGTTCGGATCCATCGCCGGATCGTAGAAGCCGCCATCGGAGCCATCGGCGACCAATGGCTGCTGCGGCCCACCGATCTCGTAGCCGCCCGGCAGTGGCGAAGCCGGAATCCCCTTATGCGCGGCGGTCATGAACTTCTTCCAGGCTTCGGCCGGCATCGAGCCGCCCGTCACCTGACGCATCTTCGCGCCGTTGTCATTGCCCAGCCAGACGCCGGCCGTCAGGTTCGAAGTGTAGCCGATGAACCAAGCGTCCTTGTAGTCGTTGGTCGTGCCGGTCTTGCCGCCGGCTTCCCAGCCATCGAGCTGCGCGCGACGGGCCGTACCCGACGAGACGACGCGCGAAAGCATCGCATTCATCATCGCCACCGTATCGGGGTCGACGATCACCGGCGGAACCTCCGCACCACGCTCCCAGAGAAGCTTGCCGTCCTCGGTCGTGACCCGGTTCACCAGATGGGGCGTCGCCTCGTAGCCGCCGTTCGAATAGGGAACGAAAGCATCCGTCAGCTCCAGGAGCGAAACCTCGGACGTGCCGAGCGCGATCGCGGCATTGTCGGTAATCTCCGACTTGATCCCCATGCGATTGGCCGTCTCGATGACGGAAGCAGGGCCGACCGCCTCGATCAACTGGGCGGCGATGGTGTTGAGCGACTTCTGAAGGGCCACCGCGAGGGTTACCGGGCCGCGATATTTGTTGTCGTAGTTCGATGGAGTCCAGTTGCCGATCTTGACCGGCGCGTCGTTGAGCACCGTTTCCGGGCGCCATCCCTGCTCCATCGCCGTCTGGTAGACGAAAGGCTTGAAGGCTGAACCCGGCTGGCGGCGCGCCTGGAAGGCGCGATTGTACTGGCTCTTGGAATAGTCGACACCGCCAACAAGGGCGCGGATTGCGCCGGTACCGTCGATCGCGACGAGCGCGCCCTGAGACACGTTCTGCTTGGCGCTGTAGACGGTTTCCTTGATGACCTTCTCGGCTTCTTTTTCAAGGTCGAGATCGATCGTCGTCTCGACGATCACATCTTCCTTCACCTCGCCGATAAGGTCCTTCAGGTCGTCCATGACGACATCGGCGGCGTAGTTTTCCGCGCCGCTCCAGAAGCTCTTGGCCTTGATCGGCTCTTCGGCCCGCGCAGCCTTGAATTCCGCGTCGGTGATGTAGTTTTCCTCACGCATTGCGGCGAGCACGACATCCGCGCGCTCCTTGGCCGCTTCCGCGTCCCGCGCCGGCGAGAGGCGCGACGGTGCCTTCAGAAGGCCGGCAAGAAGCGCCGCCTCGTGCAACTCGACCTCTGACGCGCTCTTGTTGAAATATCGCCGGGCAGCCGCTTCGACGCCGGTCGCGCCGGAGCCGAAATAGACCCGGTTGAGATACATCTCCATGATCTGGTCTTTGGTGAACTTGTGCTCCAGCCACAAAGACAGGATCGCTTCCTGGATCTTGCGCTGAAGCGACTGTTCGGGGCTGAGAAAAATGTTCTTGGCAAGCTGCTGGGTCAGGGTCGAGCCGCCCTGCACCGTGGAGCCGGCCTGATAGTTCTCGACGGCGGCGCGGGCGATACCGATCGGATCGACGCCGAAATGGTCGTAGAAGCGGCGATCCTCGATCGCCATCACCGCCTGTGGAATCCAGGGGCTCATCTCGTCGAGCGCGACTTCCTTGCCGCCTGTCAGGCCGCGATTGGCGATCATCCGGCCATCGACCGAGACGATCTTCACATTGGGCGGACGATCGGGGATCGCCCAGGCTTCGCTCGGAAGCTTGACCGCGAAATAGCCCAGGAGAACCGCGACGCCGAGCGCACCCCAGACAGCAAGCGTCAGGCTCATGCGGACGAAATGGCCGAGGAAGCTGCGCTTGCGCCGCCCGTTTCCGCCACCGCCGCCGCCACCGCCGCCGGAACCAGACCGGCTCGCAGTTGACTTCGACCGGCCAAGGCCGAAGAAAGAGCGGCGCTCCTTGGGTGCGGAGCCGGATTTCTTGCGTCCGCGAGAGTTCGCGGCCATCGGAACGGCACGATCGTCCGCGGTCACGCGAAAATCGTCGCCGCCTTGTTTTTCGAAACCGCCATCGAAATTCGGTTCGATCCGTTCCTGCCGTCTGGCCGCCATCAGCGTGGCCCCCGCTTCTCAATCCATGCGATCATCTTTACCGCGTCATGCGGTACTCGGACCTTGAGGCGCGCCCCGCACCGGTCCCATCGCTTCCCCTCGTCCGCCTTTCGCAGCGAGACGGGTTACCGTTCGGTGCGCCCCTTAGCGGACGCCTTCCCTTCCAGACTCTAAATGCGGCGATTTAACGGGACCTGAACCAATTGTGGCAGCGCCCGCCGAAGCGGGCAGGCCCTATCATGCAAGCTGCCCATGAATCTCGAAAGCTGCTCCGTCGCAACCTTATCGAAAGCGGTGGGTTCGCCTAGCGAAACCCTTGTCGCCACACTGGAGTCAACATGCATATCGATCTCAGCGGAAAAACCGCACTCGTCACCGGATCGACCGCCGGCATCGGCCTTGCGAGCGCCATCGGGCTCGCGAAAGCCGGCGCGAAGGTCATCGTCAACGGACGCAGCGAAGACCGCGTGGAGGACGCGGTGCGCAAGGTCGTGAACGCCGCCTCCGGCGCCGATATCTCCGGCATCGCGGCGGACCTTTCGACAGCCGAAGGCGTGAACACGCTCGTCGGGAAGGCGGGCGATGTCGACATCCTCGTCAACAATGTCGGCATTTTCGGGCCACAACCCTTCTACGAGGTGGACGACGAGACCTGGGAGAAGTTCTTCCAGCTCAACGTCATGTCGGGCGTACGCCTGGCCCGCGCGCTTCTGCCGAAGATGACCGAGAAGGGCTGGGGGCGCATCGTCTTCCTGTCTTCGGAATCGGCCCTGAACATTCCGGCCGACATGATCCATTACGGATTTACGAAGACAGCGGTCCTGTCGCTTTCGCGCGGCCTTGCCAAATTCGCGGCCGGCACGGGCGTTACGGTCAACTCCGTTCTGCCGGGGCCGACCTATTCCGAAGGCGTCGAGGCCATGCTCGAAGACATGGCGAAGGAGAAAGGCATCTCCGTCAAGGAAGCCGGTGTCGAATTCGTGAAGTCCGAACGCCCGTCCTCGATCATCCAGCGCCCGGCCGAGGTCGAGGAGGTCGCGAACATGGTGGTCTATGCCTGCTCGAGGCAAGCATCGGCGACATCGGGTGCGGCTCTGCGCGTCGATGGCGGTGTAGTCGACTCGATCGTGCCGTAAGGACCTCCCCAAGGCCCTACCGACCAAACAGAAAGGCCCGCCGGTGTCTGTCCGGCGGGCCTTTTTCGTGAACCTCGCGAGGCCCCGTTCAGCTCTTGGCGAACGCCGCGATGTCGTCCACAAGCCTGTCCTGGCTGGTGTAATGCAGCCCGTGGGGCTCGCCGTCATAGGCCTTGAGTTCAGCGTCGGACAGCATTTCGGCGGTCTTCTTCCCTGAAATCTCGAACGGGACGATGCTGTCGCCGGTGCCATGAATCACGAGCGTCGGAACATCGAACGCTTTCAGGTCCTCGCGGAAATCCGTCTTGCCGAAGGCGTTGACGCAAGCGATCGTCGCCCGCAGCGAGCCCATCATCGCAAGCTGCTGGGTCCAGTTCAGATAAGCCGGGGACACGGCATCCGAGCCGTCGTCGACGCCGTAGAACTGCTTGCCGAAACCCGACAGGAAGCCCGGTCGATCCTTGTTGAGTTCAGCGATGAAGCTGTCGAAGGTGTCGGTGGGCAGGCCGTCCGGATTGCTGTCGTCCTTGGCCATGTAAGGCGTGACGGCCGATACCAGCGCGGCCTTGCCGACGCGTCGGCCCTCCGGCTGGTGCCGGGACATGTAGCGGGCAACCTCGCCGCCGCCCATGGAAAAGCCGACGAGAACGGCATCCTCGACCTGAAGATAATCCATGATGGCCGCGAGATCGTCCGACAGCTTGTCATAGTCGTAGCCGGAGGTCGGCTGTTCGGACCGCCCGAAGCCCCGGCGATCATAGGCAATCACCCGAAAGCCGCGCTCGACCAGCTCGTTCGCCGTATAGGCCCACATGTCCGCGTTGAGCGGCCAGCCATGGACGAGGACGATGGGCCGGCCCGTTCCCCAGTCGTTGAAGAACAGATCGACGTCGTCATTGGTGGTCAGATAGGGCATTGCGAACCTCTACGCGGAATTTGCAGTCGGTCCAGAAATGCAGAAAGGCCCCGCATCGTTGCGGAGCCTTGTAAAATGCCGTCGAAAAGCTCGCCGGGCTGAATCAGCCGGATACGATCTTACCAGAGATCGAGCGAGAAGCGCTTGGAGACGCCGAGGCCGAAATAATACTGGTCCTTGTCGCCTGCCTGCGTCGTGATCGGCGAATCGGCCGCATCACCCACGAGGCGATCCCAGGAGGCATCAGCCGTGACGAAATAGTCGGTGAAGATCTCGTAGCGCGCCTCGGCCGCAATGCCGACACTGGTGAAGCCGCCATCGGCATCATAAACGCTGAAGCGACCGCCGGAATTGACGAATTCCGCCGGGCTGACCGAGAAAAAGTCGCCCACATAGTCCGAGTCGCCGAAGGTGGCCGTCGGGCCAGCCTTCAGAAGAAGGCGGTCGGTCGGTCGCGCGATGAGGTTCGCGCCGATATCTCCGGTGAAGCCTTCCGCACCGTTAAAGGCATAGCGAACAGCGCCGTAAACCTCGGCATTTTCCCACTCATACCCGATCTTGACGCCGAGCTCGTAGGTGTCGTCCAGGGGATCGAGGCCGGCGAGGTCCGGGAAGTCCGATGGCTTGCGATCGCCGATATAGTTGATTGAGGGGCCGATCGAAAAGCCGCGTCCATCGCGGCCGCCAAAGGAGCCGATCCCCGGAATGTTTACATATTCGACCGAGGCGATCCCGAAGACCGCGGCCATGTAGTTGTCCGAGCTCAGATATTCCGGCTGGACAGCACCACCGATGCCGAGCTCGAAGACGAGATCCGCGTCGCCGTAGTCGTATGCGGCCGGCGCCGGCGGAGCCGGGTTCGGCTCATAGGTCTGATAGACGTCCGCCGCACCGGCATGAACTGCCGTGGCAAGTAGGATCGCGGTGACCGAGGCGGCGAGACGCATGCGCATGTCCTGATACTCCAGCTTGCAGCGCTTCTATGGTGCTGCCGCGTGCCGGAGCTTGTCTTGCTTCGTGTCACGGGCGGTCGCTGCTTGGATTGCAAACTGGAACGATTGCGCTTGGGGCGCAATTCACACAGGCGCCAAAAACGCTTGCCCCCAGCGGCTTTACCGTGAGCCGTTGCAGCGAGGGCACAAGTTGCGAACGCACGGTGAAAGGCCGGCTGCGACAATCAGGTAAAATTCCTCCCCGATAGGATGTGATTTCCCACCTTCCCTCCCTTGTAAGGAGACGTTCGCGCTTGCGAAACAATGCCCACCGCCGCAATGTAATGCGACCGAACCGGCGGACCTCGGACGATCGCATCAGACCGCCAGTCTTCTCAGGGAGTTGCCCGCGTGCCCATTCGCAAGATCCTCGTCGCCAACCGTTCCGAAATCGCCATCCGCGTCTTCCGCGCCGCCAACGAGCTGGGCATCAAGACGGTGGCGATCTGGGCCGAGGAAGACAAGCTCGCGCTGCACCGCTTCAAGGCGGACGAAAGTTACCAGATCGGACGCGGCCCTCATCTCGAGCGCGATCTCGGCCCCGTCGAGAGCTATCTGTCCATCGACGAGGTGATCCGCGTCGCGAAGCACGCCGAGGTGGATGCGATCCATCCCGGATACGGACTGCTCTCCGAAAGTCCTGAATTCGCCGATGCCTGCGCCGAAAACGGCTTCATCTTCATCGGCCCGTCCGGCGACACCATGCGCAAGCTCGGCAACAAGGTCGCCGCGCGCAATCTGGCGATCGAAGTCGGCGTGCCGGTCGTGCCTGCGACGGAGCCGCTGCCGGCGGATATGGGCAAGGTGCGCGAGATGGCCGAAGCGGTCGGCTACCCCCTGATGCTGAAGGCCTCCTGGGGCGGCGGCGGGCGCGGCATGCGCGTCATCCGTTCGGTGGACGAACTCGAGCGCGGCGTGACCGAAGGCAAGCGCGAGGCGAAGGCCGCCTTCGGCAAGGACGAGGTCTATCTCGAAAAGCTGGTCGAGAAGGCGCGTCACGTCGAGGTTCAGATCCTCGGCGACACCCATGGCAACGTCGTCGACCTCTTCGAGCGCGACTGCTCGATCCAGCGCCGCAACCAGAAGGTCGTAGAGCGCGCACCGGCGCCCTATCTCAACCACGAGAAGCGGCGCGAGATCGCCGGCTACGCGCGTCAGCTGGCCGATGCCACGAACTATGTCGGCGCCGGCACGATCGAATTCCTGATGGATGCCGACACCCAGGAATTCTATTTCATCGAGGTCAATCCGCGCATTCAGGTGGAGCATACGGTCACCGAGGAGGTGACGGGCATCGACATCGTCAAGGCGCAGATTCACATTCTGGGCGGCAAGAAGATCGGCGAGCCTGACTCGGGCGTGCCGAAGCAGGAGGACATCAAGCTCAACGGCCACGCCCTGCAGTGCCGCATCACGACGGAAGACCCCGAGCACGAGTTCATTCCCGACTACGGCCGTATCACCGCCTATCGCGGCGCGACCGGCTTCGGCATCCGTCTCGACGGCGGCACGGCCTATTCGGGCGCGGTCATCACGCGCTTCTACGATCCGCTTCTGGAAAAGGTGACGGCCTGGGCACCGACGGCGGAAGAGGCGATCCAGCGCATGGACCGGGCGCTGCGCGAGTTCCGTATCCGGGGCGTTGCGACGAACCTCACCTTCCTCGAAGCGATCATCGCGCACCCGCATTTCCGGGACAATTCCTACACGACCAAGTTCATCGACCAGACGAAGGAGCTGTTCGAACAGACCAAGCGCCGCGACCGCGCGACCAAGCTCCTGACCTATCTGGCCGACGTCACCGTTAACGGACATCCAGAAACCAAGGGCCGGCCGAAGCCTTCGGCCGATCACGCGAGCCCCGTGGTCCCGCGCTTCGATGCCCCGATCGTCGACGGAACGCGCCAGACCTTCGAGAAACTCGGCGCCCAGGGCTTCGCCGGCTGGCTAAGCGAGCAGAAACAGGTGCTTCTCACCGACACGACCATGCGCGACGGCCACCAGTCCCTGCTTGCCACGCGCATGCGCACCCATGACATCGAGAAGATCGCCGAGTCCTATGCGCGCGGCATGCCGAACCTCTTCTCGCTGGAATGCTGGGGCGGGGCGACCTTCGACGTCTCCATGCGCTTCTTGACCGAAGACCCGTGGGAACGGCTCGCGAAGATCCGCGAAAAGGCGCCGAACATTCTTCTTCAGATGCTGCTGCGCGGCTCTAACGGGGTCGGCTACACGAACTATCCCGACAATGTCGTGAAGCACTTCGTTGCCGAAGCCGCCAAGGGCGGGGTCGACGTGTTCCGCGTGTTCGACTGCCTGAACTGGGTCGAGAACATGCGCGTTTCCATGGACGCGGTCATCGAGTCGGGCAAGATCTGCGAGGGCGTCGTCTGCTACACCGGCGACATCTTCGATCCCGAGCGCTCGAAATACGATCTCAAATATTACATCCAGAACGCCAAGGAAGTGCGGGACGCCGGCGCTCACATCCTCGGCGTCAAGGACATGGCCGGCCTTCTGAAACCCGGCGCGGCGCGGGTTCTCTTCAAGGCGCTGAAGGAAGAGGTCGGGCTGCCGATCCACTATCACACCCACGATACATCCGGCATTGCTGCCGCGACCGTTCTGGCAGCGATCGAAGCCGGCGTCGATGTTGTGGATGCGGCGATGGATGCCCTGTCCGGCAACACCTCCCAGCCCTGCCTTGGCTCGATCGTCGAGGCATTGAAGCATTCGGACCGCGATCCGGGCCTCGATGCCGAGGCGATCCGCCGGATTTCCTTCTACTGGGAAGCGGTTCGCAACCAGTATGCCGCCTTCGAGAGCGATCTGAAGGGGCCGGCCTCGGAGGTCTATCTCCACGAAATGCCGGGCGGCCAGTTCACGAACCTCAAGGAACAGGCACGCTCGCTGGGCCTCGAGACCCGCTGGCATCAGGTCGCCCAGTCCTATGCGGACGTCAACAAGATGTTCGGCGACATCGTGAAGGTGACGCCCTCCTCCAAGGTCGTCGGCGACATGGCGCTGATGATGGTGAGCCAGGACCTGAGCGTGTCGGACATCATGTCCGGCAAGGACATCTCCTTCCCCGATTCGGTCGTCTCGATGATGCGCGGCGATCTCGGGCAGCCGCCGCAAGGCTGGCCGGAAGACATCCAGAAACTCGTGCTGAAGGATGAAAAGGCCTCCACAGCGCGGCCCGGCTCACTCCTCAAGGACGCCGATCTCGATGCCGAGCGCAAGACGATCGAGGAGAAGCTCGGCCACAAGGTCTCCGATCAGGACTTTGCGTCCTACCTCATGTATCCGAAGGTCTTCTTCGAATTCGCCAAGACCATCGAGAATTACGGCCCGGTCTCCATGTTGCCGACGCCATCCTATTTCTATGGCATCGAGCAGGACGAGGAGATTCTCGTCGATCTGGAGAAGGGCAAGACGCTCGTCATCCGCTGCCTCGGCTTCGGCGAGACCGACGAGAAGGGTGACCGCACGGTGTTCTTCGAGCTCAACGGCCAGCCGCGCCGCGTGAAGGTTCCGGACCGCGCCCATGGCGCCTCGGGCGGTGCCGCGCGGCCCAAGGCGGACGCGGCGAACCAGAATCATGTGGGCGCGCCGATGCCCGGCGTCATCTCGACGCTTGCCGTCGCCAAGGGCCAGGAAGTCAAGAAGGGCGACGTCCTCCTCTCCATCGAGGCGATGAAGATGGAAACGGCGCTTCACGCGGAACGGGACGGCACGATCGAGGAGGTCCATGTCTCGGCGGGATCACAGATTGACGCCAAGGACCTGCTGGTCGTCTACGCGGCCTGAACCCGCAAGACCGAAGACAGGAAAAAGCGAAGAGGGAGGCTTATCCCTCTTCACGCATGATGGCGCGGTGTCCGATATCGGAGCGCCAGAAGCCGTTCGACCACTCGACGCCCGCGAGCACGTCATAAGCCTTGCGTGCTGCCTCATGGACGCTCGCGCCCTTGGCCGTGACGTTGAGAACGCGCCCACCCGTCGCCGTCAGCCTATCGCCGTCGCGCGAGGTTCCCGCGTGGAAAATGAAAGCGTCCTCCGCCGTAAGCGGCAGCTTCGCGATCTCCGTTCCCTTCTCATAGGCACCGGGATAGCCGTTCGAGGCCATGACGATCGTCACCGCCCGATCGTCGGACCATTCCGGTGAGATGCCCGAAAGATCGCCCTTTGCCGCGGCGAGTAGGACCGGAAGGAGGTCGCTCTTCAGGCGCATCATCAGTACCTGGCATTCGGGATCGCCGAAGCGGACATTGTATTCGATCAGCTTCGGCCCCGTCTCCGTCAGCATCAGGCCGGCATAAAGCACGCCCTTGAAGGGGGCACCGGCCTCCGCCATGCCGCGCATTGTCGGCTCGACGATCTCGCGCATAGCGCGGGCAACGAGCGTGTCGCTCATGCCGATCGCGGGCGAATAGGCGCCCATGCCGCCAGTATTCGGTCCACGATCGCCATCGAAGACGCGTTTATGATCCTGCGCAGTTCCGAACAGGAGCGCGCGGCTGCCGTCGCAGACGCAGAAAAGGCTTGCCTCCTCGCCTTCGAGAAACTCCTCGATCACGAGTTCCGCGCCCGCGCCACCGAATTCGCCCTCGAAACAGGCGTCGATCGCGGCCAGGGCTTCTACTTTGGTCTCGGCGATGGTGACGCCCTTGCCGGCCGCAAGACCATCGGCCTTGATGACGATGGGACAGGCGCGGTCTTCGATCGCCGCACGGGCGTCGGGCGCGTTGTTGAACCGCGTGTAGCGTCCGGTCGGAATGTCATGCAGCGAGCAGAGATCCTTGGTGAAGCCCTTGGACCCTTCCAGTCGCGCCGCTGCGGCGGACGGGCCGAAGACGGGCACGGATTCGGCCTCCAGCCTGTCGGCAAGGCCTGCGACCAGCGGCGCTTCCGGCCCGATCACCACGAGGCCGATCGCCTTGTCCTTGCAGAAGGCAACGACCGCGTCGTGATCGCCGGCATCGAGATCGACGAGGCTTGCGCATTCCGCGATGCCGGGATTGCCCGGAGCAACGTAGAGCGTACCGAGCTCGTCCGACTGGGCGAGTTTCCAGGCGAGCGCATGCTCTCGTCCACCCGATCCGATGAGGAGTACGTCGATCGCCATTGAATGCTCCGTCTGGTAGAGGCTTCGGGTTCAGTCACCCGTGGCAAACGCGATACGAAGTGCAGCGATAGCCGGTCAAGTCATCAGGGCGTCATGCTGGTTCGCCCGGCCTGGCCGATCGAAGCTTCAGGCGGCGCGGACCTGTCTTTGAATTTCGATGTTGTAAGGCCATCGAACGGATTTCCGTTCAATGCCCGATGCAAGCCCATGCGGCAGGATATTTTCCGTAGAATGCGGACGAAAAAGCTTGACTGGCGCGCCGCGAACACGCTTTTTCCGGCACATGGCGAATCCCGATCCCAGCACCTTGGCCGATAAAGACCGCGTCGCAGACGCCCCATCCGAAAACTGGGTCTATCGCTACCTTCCACAGGCCCTGTGGCCCTATGCGCAGCTTGCGCGCTGGGACCGGCCGATCGGCTGGCAGCTTCTGATGTGGCCATGCTGGTGGTCGGCTGCCCTTGCGCCGCTCGCAGCGCCAACGACGGCCGTCCATATGGGCCTTCCAAGCCTCTGGCACCTGTGCCTGTTTCTGGTCGGCGCCATCGCCATGCGCGGCGCGGGCTGCACCTATAACGACCTCGTCGACCAGGACATCGATTCATCCGTCGCGCGAACGCGCTCGCGCCCCCTGCCGTCCAAGCGCGTCAGCCGGCGCGATGCCAAGCTCTTCATGGTGGCGCAGGCGCTGACCGGATTTCTGGTGCTGCTCCAGTTCAACCCGTTCGCGATCTTTCTCGGCATCGCCTCGCTCGGCGCCGTTGCGATCTATCCGTTCCTGAAGCGCTTCACCGACTGGCCACAGCTCGGCCTCGGCCTCGCCTTCTCATGGGGCGCGCTGATGGGATGGGCCTGCTATTGGGGCAGTCTCTCGCTCGCCCCGGTGCTGCTCTACCTCGGCTCGATCCTCTGGGTGATCGGCTACGACACCATCTACGCCCATCAGGACAAGGAGGACGACGCCCTTGTCGGCGTTCGCTCCACGGCGCAGCTGTTCGGCGAAAAGACCAAGCAGGCGATCATCCTCCTTTATGGCGGCACGATCGTCCTGTTTTTCCTCGCCTTCGCCTTCACCGGGAACGCGGTCGGGTGGCCCGCCTATCTCGGCCTTGCGATCGGCGCCGCACAGATGGGCTGGCAGATCATGAGCCTCGATATCGACAACCCGTCCGAATGCCTGCGGCTGTTCAAGTCCAACAGCGCATTCGGCTGGATCGTCTTCTTCGGGCTCGTCTTCTCGGCTCTGTGGTCCATCACCGCCGTCTGACCGGCGTTCGAAGGACGGTCCTTCGGGATCGGATCAGGCTTCCGCGACCTCGGAAGGGGCGCAGCGATAGCGCTGGAGTGCCCATTTCGGTCGGCCTTTCATGTGCTCGATGGCAGCCATCTGCCCGAACATGGCGCACTGCATGAGCGTGCCATGGAAAGACACATTTTCACGATGGCAATCGGTCGGTTCGGATTTCAGGCAAAGAAGCAGGGTCATGGCGATCATGGCGAAACCTCGTTCGCGTTAATGATTATCGCCGATCGACCTCCCGCTTGGATCGACGGGTTTGTCCGGATCGTCCACCCCGAATATCCCCCGGATATGACCTAGTGTAAGAAAAAGCTTGCACTGCACAATCCTAAAAATTAGGCATGCGACATATTTGTGCAGCGCGATATGGCGCTGCGCATGCTTTGGATCAGGAAGAGGCGATTCCGGGCGCGCTATGCGCCGATCACGCCGTCGCCGAGCTCAGCATGGCGCGGCCGGGTCCAGAGATCGGCCGGACGGACACCGTTTCGGCGAACGGTCCGCGAGCCAAACGTCCGCCCCGCACCCTTCACGGCATGCAGGACCTTCGTTCCCACCCCCGTCGAAGCGCGATCGTCCCACGCCTTGTTTCGGCGCGTTCGGATAACCGTTCCGATTTCACGATAGACGCCAAGCGCGGTCGCGACCGCCCAGGCCGCGCGCGCCGGCAGGGCAGCCAGTCCATCGGAGGCCGAGGCGTAATAGGGTTCGGCGAGATCGAGAAGGCGAAGCGCAAGGCCCGTGGCAGCATCGCGGTTTCGTGGCAAATGGATCGCATGCGCCGGAACGCCGGCCTCATCGAGCCATGTCCTCGGCACGTAGACGCGGCCCGCCTCCCCATCGTCGACGATGTCCCGCGCGATATTGGTGAGCTGGAAGGCCATGCCGAGGTCTGAGGCGCGATCGAGCGTCAGTGTCACATCGAAGCGCGAGCCGCTATCGGGGCGCACACCCATGACCCTCGCCATCATGACGCCGACGACACCGGCGACGCGATAGCAATAATCGAGCGTGTCATCGATCGTCTCGTAAACCCGGCCCTCGACATCCATTCGAAAGCCTTCGAGATGGGCCATCAGAAGGCTCTCGGGAAGATCGTGCCGGAGCGCGACGTCGCCGATCGCATCGAACGGCGCCTCTCCCGTGCTGCGCCCTCGCACGGCTGCGAGCGTCTTGTCCTCGATCTCCTTCAGGCGAGCGTGCTCATCGGCCTCGCTGACATGGCCCGGCCGGCGAAATCCGAGGATCTGATCGTCCACGACGTCGTCGCAATACCGACACCAGGCGTAGAGCATAAGGGCACTGGCGCGGGTTTCCCGGTCAAAAAGGCGGGCAGCGGCCGCAAAGCTCTTGGAGCCCTTCGCGATCGTCGCCTCGGCTTCTGCGGCCAGTGCCGCACGCTCACGCTTCTCGAAGGGGAGGCTTCCGGCGATCGGCCCGTCGAAGCGATCGGCAAAGCTCACGCCGGCACGCTCGCGAGACCCGCGTCCTCGATCATCAGGCCGGCCGTTGCCTTGGCCGAACCGACGACGCCGGGCACGCCCGCACCCGGATGGGTGCCCGCGCCGACGATATACATGTTCGGGATGCGGTCGTCGCGGTTATGCGGGCGGAACCATGCGCTCTGGGTCAGAACAGGATCGAGCGAGAAGGCCGAACCGAGATGGGCGTTGAGTTCGCTCTTGAAGTCGGCCGGGGTGAAGATGCGGCTCGTGACGAGATCGTCCTTCAGGCCCGGAATGTAGCGTTCTTCGAGGTAATCGAGGATCTTGTCGCGATATTTCGGCCCTTCGACCGCCCAGTCGATATCGGCATTGCCGAGATGGGGCACGGGCGAGAGCACGTAAAACGAACCCATTCCATCCGGCGCAAGCGATGGGTCGGTCACGCACGGGTTATGCAGGTAGAGCGAGAAGTCTCCCGCGAGTTCTTTGCCCTTGAAAATCTCGTCGATCAGCGGGCGATAGCGCGGCCCGAAGCAGACCGTATGATGGGCGATATCCGGGCGATGGGTCTTGAGGCCGAAATAGATGACGAAGAGCGACATGGAAAAGCGCTTCTTCTTGAGCGCGGCTCCGTGCTTTTCGCCCCGCTCGCTCCGGCCCATGAGTTTGGCATAGGTGTGGACGACATCGGCGTTGGAGGCGACGAGATCAGCGGGATAGCGATTGCCCGCCGCCGTCGTGACGGATGTCGCCCTGCCGTTCTCGATCGCAATGTCCTCGACCTCCGCATTCAGTTCGATCCTGCCGCCGATATCGGTGAAGAGCTTGACCATGCCGCGCACCAGCGCGCCGGTTCCGCCGCGCGGAAAGAACACGCCCCATTTGCGCTCAAGCGCATGGATTAGCGCATAAATCGAAGAGGTCGCGAACGGATTGCCGCCGACCAGCAGCGAATGGAAGGAAAAAGCCTGCCGCAGCTGGTCGTCCTCGATGAACTGGGAGACCTTGGCATAGACCGAGCGATAGGCTTCGAGCCGCACGAGCTGCGGCGCGGCGCGCATCATATCTTTGAAGTTGAGGAACGGGACGGTGCCGAGTTTCTCGTAGCCTTCGTGAAAGACGTCCTTCGAATAGGCAAGGAAGCGGCGGTAGCCCTCCACATCCTTCGGGTTCTTCGCGCCGATCTGGCGGTCGAGATCGTCCTGGTCGTCGGCATAGTCGAAGACAAACCCGTCTTCCCAGGCAAGGCGATAAAACGGTTTGACCGGCAGCAGCTCGACATAGTCGGAGAGCTTGGCCCCTGCCACGTTGAAAAGCTCTTCGAGCGCGGAGGGATCGGTGATGACCGTCGGGCCGGCATCGAAGGTGAAGCCCTGATCCTCGTAGACATAGGCCCGGCCGCCGGGCTTGTCGCGCTTTTCAAGGAGGGTCGTCTGGATTCCGGCTGCCTGGAGGCGGATGGCGAGGGCAAGCCCGCCGAAGCCGGCACCGATTACGACGGCGGTCTTCGTGTCTGAGGACAGCTCACGCGGCATCTGGTTCATGCGGGTGCCCCTTCCACCGAACTCGGCGACAGCACTTTCAGCGCGCTGATGACGCTGACGGGAGGCTTACCGGTGAGGATGCGCACCTTGTCTGCCCGCCGCAGCTTGGCGGCATAGAAGCGCGAGACCACCGGCTCGGGCAGACGATAGAAATGCTGCAGGATAACGTAACGCTTCAACGGATCACCGGCGAGATAGAGGAGTCGGTTCAGCATACGGAAGAAGCCCCGCTCCTTCCACGTGTCGACCGAGTGACGGCATGTCGCAGCATAGAGCGTTTCGGCGGAGTGGTCCGGCAGCCCGGCGATGATATCGGCGAGATGGACCGCGTCGGGCAGCGAATAGCCGGTGGTCGGATGGAAGAGCGCGGCGTTGAGACCGCTCGAAGGAACGCCCTGTTTCTCGCGCCAGAAGGCTTCGATATCGCCGGCAAGCGCAATCGGCAGGACACCATCTTCCTCTCGGACCACCCTCCCCTCGGGCCAGCCCTTTTCAAGCCGGTAGCGATCGATGTTCCGGCGGATCACGTCCCGGTCGAGCGCTCCGCCATCGGCATAGTAGGTGTCCTCGACGAGAAGCCGCGTCGCCGACATGGGCAAGAGATAGACAAACCGGTAGCCGTCCGCCTGGGGAACGGTCGCATCCATGATGACGGGCCGCGGAACGCCGTGCGGCTTCGCGAACTCGATCTCCTGGCCGAGAAACTTCTGGAAGCCGAGGCGCAGGTGCTCGCTCGCGCGATGGCCGCGGCCATCGATCACCGCACCGGCCTCGATCGTCTCTCCGCCCTCGAGGACCACCCGTTCGGCCCCAACTTCTGCGGCGCGACGTCCGGTCATAATCCGATCGCCGAGCCTTTCCATGAGGCAATCGCGAAACCGGTCGGACGGGGCGCTCATATATCCGGTCGACAAAGACCTGCGACGATCGGGGAACTGCACTTCGTTGGTCTGCCAGCGATGGCCGATAAAAGGTTTCATCCAGCGATGTTCGGCACTCGTCAGATCGTGCTCGTGGAAGGACCAGGTGTGGTTGCCGCCCACCTCGTCGCCGGCTTCAATGATCACGACATTGAGATCGGGGCGCAATTCGGCGAGGCGCCAGGCGATGAGCCCGTTTGCCAGTCCACCACCCACGAGGGCGATGTCGATCCGGTTCCTGTTCGAAGACGAGGTCAATCCCGCATTGCCTCGCCTGATTGAAGCATGGTCATTGCCATTTCGTCCCGCCTGCCCTTTCGGAATGCCGATCGCATTCGCAATTTGCCTTTCAGGCAAGGTAATCCATCGCGGTCCCGGCTCAAGTCTTCCGCAGTTTTGCGGTTTGCGCGAAAGGACGCGGGGCTCACCGGCTCAGAGCAGCTTGCGCTTCGCGACCAATCCGTGAACGAACCCGATCATATCATCGATTGCAGCCACGCCGCCGCTGGGATAAGCGCGTGTTACGACTGCCTCTCGGGCCGAACGAGACTTGGGGAGGAACACTCACCCCGAGGCCCGCCCCTTGACCGACGACATTCCTGACGACCTCGGCGCAAAGCCCGGTGCCGGCTCCGCGAAAA
The DNA here is from genome assembly GCF_039652615.1 of Fulvimarina fulva. NCBI lineage: Bacteria > Pseudomonadati > Pseudomonadota > Alphaproteobacteria > Hyphomicrobiales > Aurantimonadaceae > Fulvimarina > Fulvimarina fulva. The sequence continues at coordinate 33,198 of NZ_JBDJAC010000008.1, read as the reverse complement.
CGCCCGATGACGACCGGTTCGCCGCATTCCGGAACGATCGGTTCCTCAGATACTGGCTTGCCCGTTTCCTGTCCGCCTTCGCGGTTCAGGTCGTCGTGGTCTCGGTCGGCTGGCAGGTCTACGATCTGACGCGCGATCCCTGGGATCTCGGGCTCATCGGGCTCTGCCAGTTCATGCCGGCGCTGGCTCTCGTTCTCGTCACGGGTGCCGTCGCGGATCGCTATTCGCGGCGCTGGATCATGGGCGCGATGGCTGTTCTCGAAGGCGTGAGCGTCATCGTTCTGATGATCTTCACCTGGGAAGGGCTCGTCTCGCCTGCCCCCATCTTCCTGATCCTCATCGTGCTCGGGATCGCGCGGGCGTTTTTTGGACCCGCCTCACAGGCGCTCGTCGTCAATCTCGTGACCCGCGACGAGCTCGCCAACGCGATCGCCTGGAATTCCTCGTCATGGCAGATCGCCTCGATCACCGGCCCCGTCGTCGGCGGTCTCCTCTACGGGCTCTCGCCCCTCATCGCCTATGGCACGGGCGTGACCCTGTTTTTTCTCTCCAGCGTTCTGGTCCTGTCGATCAAGACGCCTGCCCAGCGCCTCCCCACAGAAGCACCGAGCCTTGAGACGATTATCGCAGGCTTCCGCTTCATCTGGCATGAAAAGGTCGTTCTCGGCGCGATCTCGCTCGATCTCTTCGCCGTTCTTCTCGGTGGAGCCGTCGCGCTAATGCCGGTCTATGCGCGGGACGTTCTGGAGGTCGGGCCTTGGGGTCTTGGTCTTTTGCGGGCAGCGCCCGGCGTCGGCGCCATTCTCGTCGCCCTCTGGCTCACGGCCCATCCGATCAAGGACAATGCGGGGGCGATCATGTTCGCCTTCGTCGCCGCCTTCGGTGCATTCACCATCGTCTTCGGCCTCTCGACCGTCCCGTGGCTCTCCATCGTCGCGCTCGCCTTGATGGGCGCATCCGACATGATCTCGGTCTATGTGCGCGAAACCCTGATGCAGCTTTGGACGCCGGACGAGGTGCGCGGCCGGGTGAACGCGGTGAACATGGTCTTCATCGGCGCGTCGAACGAACTCGGAGAGTTCCGGGCTGGCACGATGGCCGCCTTCATCGGCGCGGTGCCGGCTGTCGTTCTTGGCGGCTTTGCCACGGTGGGTGTCGCGGGCCTCTGGGCCTATATGTTCCCGGATCTGCGCAGGGCAAAACACCTCGCCGCGCGGGACTGAGGCCGGGTTATCGTCGGCATCCAAACCGACTCAACAGGTCTGGGAGTTCGGCAAGCGTCTCGATGCTCCTGAACCGGTCTTCCATAACACCGGCGGGCGAATCGGCCAGCTCGTGTGCCCATGTCAGATCATGCGGGACGTGGACGGCACAGGCCCCGGCATCGAGGGCCGGCAGAATATCGGACTTGAGCGAATTGCCGACCATCACGGACCGCTCGGAACCGTCTCCATGAGCAGTGAAAATGCGTCGATAAACGTCGGCCGTCTTTTCGCTGACGATTTCTACGGCCTGAAAAAGATCACCGAGCCCTGAAGCCGCTAGCTTGCGCTCCTGATCGAAAAGATCGCCCTTCGTGATCAGGACGAGGCGATAGTCACCGGCAAGACCCTCTAACGTCTCGCTAACATTCGTCAGGAGTTCGACCGGATGGGTCAGCATGTCGTGGCCCATGGCGAGGATTTCGCTGATCGCCTGGGTTTCGATCCGCCCTTCCGTCATCTCAAGGGCGGTCTCAATCATGGAAAGGACGAAGCCCTTCACCCCGAAACCGTAGCGCCCAAGGTTTCTCTTTTCGATTTCGAGAAGCCGGTTCGAAACGAAAGCGCCATCCGCATGCGCATCCAGAAGACCGCGAAAGCGCTCCTCGGTGAGCTGGAAATGCTTTTCGCTGTGCCAAAGCGTGTCGTCGGCATCAAATCCGACGGTCGTGATGAAATTGCCGGCCATTTGAAATCTACTCCACGGCGACCTTCTCACCGAAGATCTTCGTCAGAAAGGCGTCGAGCCAGCGCTTCACCGGCTCGTCGTAGAGCGCGCGGCCGTGAAAATGATCCTTGCGATGCTGAGCACCGGGCAATGTGAGACGTTCGTGGCCTTTCGTAGTCCAGCGATAGACCATCGCAAGGGTCAATTCTGCGTGGAACTGAATGGCAAAGGCCTTCTCGCCATAACGAAACGCCTGATTCGGATACCAATCGCCCTCGGCCAGAAGGTCGGCCCCTCTCGGCAGGTCGAAGCCGTCCGTATGCCATTGATAAATCATGTCCGGCCAGTCGGGCAGAAATTGACGGCCTGCCTCTGTCGCCCGCAAAGGATAGTAGCCGATCTCGGCGAGCCCTTGCCTGTGCTGTTCGACCCGCGCGCCCAGATGCCTCGCCAGCATCTGCGCCCCGAGACAGATGCCGAGAAACGGCTTTTTCTCGTCTAGGGGTATGGAAAGCCAGTCCGTCTCGCGGTTGATGTAGTCGAGATTGTCGTTGACGCTTGGCGGCCCGCCGAAGACGATCGCACCGGAATGCCCATCAAGGGATTTCGGCAGTGGCTCGCCAAGCACAGGACGGCGAATGTCGAGCCGGACATTGTGGGCGTTCAATACCTGCCCGACACGGCCGGGCGTCGAGTTTTCCTGATGGAGGACGACCAGAATCGGCTTCATCCGCCGACCATCCATGCGATATCGCACGCCGTCCATCATGCCATTCGTCCGTTCGCGCTCATCGGTGTGAAACCGTGCATGCTCGTTCATGGGTCAGGTTCGCACCTTGTCGGCGAACTCCTTCTTCAAAAGCATCCGCTCGCGCCCCGAAACGCCGAGAAGTTCCGAAACGCGCCAGACGACATTGTCTTCCAGCTCGTGAACCTCGCCGTCTGCAAAGGTCACCTCCCAGAGATTGCGGACGAACTCGATCCGCGCCTCTTCGTCGAGGCGGCGCTTGAGAACGGATGTGAAGCGGTAAAGATCGACCGATTCGTCGCTCGCCCGCTCCCCTGCCGCGGCAACGTCGAGTGCCTGATCGCCGGAAAGACCGTAATCGTCCCTCAAGAGGTGGAGAAGACTCTGGCGTTCCTCTGCCGTGACGATTCCATCGGCGGAGGCGACGTGGAACAGAAGCGCCGCAACGGCGACGACGAGTTCGTCCTGACCTTCCGTTTCGCGCGGAGACGATTCCACGACGAACTGACCGAGAAAATCACGGAAACCGGAAAAGAGCGATCCTGCCATATCCTCGAAAACCTATCCTGACCCTCTGCGACCCGATCCCGTCGACCAGCACCAGACTAGCAACATTCGAAATTGCCGTCGCGCCGCATTCCACGCCAGCACGCTGAAGGGAAAGGCATCGGCAAAGCGTAATGCCGACCGCTTCATGGCCGCTCGGACCACATTTCGCCGCACCGCCAGACCTCAGATACGAAGGCCGATAACCGCCTGATCGCAATCCGCTTCCGCCAAGGGGAGCACATGGCTTTTTCAACCAGGTTGCCCCCCGTTCGGTTGCATCAGGACGCACGCAAAAATCGTGCAGCCAGCAGAGACAGCGCGTTTTGCACCTTAACGGCTGCTGGACGCACCCGTATTGTCGACCTTACCCTTGATGGCGAGAAGCGCGCTCGGATAGGCCGTTTCGCCGTTCCCGGAACTGTTCTGAGAAAGCGCGTATTTCGGACTTGGCCCGCCATTCTGTCCCTTCGTTCCATCGTCGGGCGCGGTCTGGATGGGTGTCGAAGCAGGGCTGGCCGAGCCACCGGACGATCCGATCACCCGTGCGCTTTCGCCATGATCGCGGGGGCGAGCATCGATCACCCGGCTCTCATTGCCGCTCTGATGTTCGACCGGTGATTTCCACTCGACGATACCGAGCTTGTGGGTGACCGGCGAGACCGGCCGCCATTCGTCGAGAATGACCCCGTCGGCCATCCAGACCGCATCGCGCGGCGCGGTGATTGCCTTGGCAAGCCATTCGCGAATACGTCCGACTTCTCCGCTCTGCTCTTCCTCGATATCGGCAAGCAGCAGGTAGACGCTCTCGGTCGGCCGCTTCTGAGCAGCTTCGAGCGCCGAAGCCCGCGCGAGATCGTATTCGCCAGCATCGAGAGCCGCGCGGGCGACCGCAATGACGGCCTCAGGATGCTTTTCGTGGAGCGACTGCAGCTTTTGTGCCCGGCGAAGCCTGTCTTTCGGCGAGTCGCCGGCCTTTGCATTGACATAGGCGTCGGCGATCTCCGGATGGGGCGCGTTGACCCAGGTCGCTTCGAGATAGCGCATCGCGCGGCGCGAATCATTGGACCGCAGGGAAGCATCGGCTGCAGCGAGAGCCGCCGGAACGAAATCAGGCGCGATCTTCTGGGCACTGCGCGCAGATGAACGCGCACCCTTCGGATCGGAATCGAGCTGATCCTTCGCCTTTGCCGTCAGAAGGATCGCGCGCATCCGCTTGGCGTCCTTCTCGCCGAGCATGTCGATCGAGCGCTGGGCTTCGAGAACTCTCAACGCGCCATCCCAATCCTTGCTGGAAGACTTGCGTTCGAGAACCGCCTCGGCCGCCCATGGCAGATTGGGCGCGATTCGCAGGGCCCGCTCGGCATAATATTCCTGGGCATTTTCGTCGCCGACGCGCTTGGCTTCCAGGAAAAGACCGCGAAGGGCGAGAAGCTTCGTATCCGGATCGCCTTCCATGTCGCGAAAGATCGAAACGGCGCGCTGGTGGTCTCCCTCGATCAATGCGGTCTGGGCATCGAGAAATCCGAGGATAGCCTTGTCGTCCTTGCCGACGCGGCCACGGCTCTTCTTGATCATCTGACGGGCAAGCATCGCGTTGCCGGCACCGGCCGCGAGAACACCACGCGAGAGATAGTCATGGCCCTTGCTGTGACGCCGGCTTGAACTCCACGAGGAAAACGCGCCTGGCGCCTGAAACAGCTTAGCGATGATCCAGACGACGACGATGGCCGCGACGATGATCGCAATCGCGCCCCCAAGGAACAAAAGCAGCGACGTCTCGACCGTCTGGCCGTGCCAGACGAAGGTGACGGATCCCGGATTGTCCGCCAGCCAGCCGAAGCCGAGGTAGAGCGCAAGGATCAGGATGAAGAATGTCAGTATGCCCCACATGTTTGGCAGTGGCTCCCGTTATCCTTGGTTGGTCTTTTCATTGGTGCCCGAGCCCGACGCGGAAGAGAGCGCGTCGGAAAGCACCTGATTGGCTGCGAGCCGTGCCTGAACGTCGGCGAAGAAATCGCTGCCGGCCTTCTGGGCATCTTCGGGGAGCGTCTTCCACTCCTCGACGAAGCCCTTGAGGTCGCCGGTCGAGATGTCGTTGTCGAGCCGGGCGATGATGGCATCGGGTGTGTTGACGTCTTCCGGGACTTCACCGCTCGACCGGGTTTCGACGAGCGATCTCAGGCCCGCCATCACCTGATCTGTCACCGGTGCATCCGTGCCAGGTCCGGTCAACGCCGCCGAAACCTTGCCCTCGACATCGGACCAGCGCTGGGCGAGCATCCCGTCCGTCGGAATGCCTTTGTCGGCATAGGGCTGCAGCGCCGCGACGGTGTTCGCCGAACCACCCGCACTGCTGTAGTTCTGAAGCTGCGTCGCGAAGGGATTGCCGTTGTCGATCGCGCTTTTCAACCCGGCCGCGGCAAGCGCGAGCTGGGCCTTGGAATTGCTCTCTTCGAGCGCGGAGATACGTGCATCGGCCGCTTTTGTAGCCTTCTCGATCGCGGCCTGCAGCTCCTGACGGGTTTCTCCGATAAAGGCATTGGCCTGATCAGCAGACTTCTGGGCGGCGGCAGCGGCTTGCCCGGCCCCGGTCGTTGAGGCCTGCAGGTCCGAGACACTGCCCTGCGTATCGCTCAGCGCCTTCTTGAAGGCGCTGATGTCGTCGGTCGCGCCGGTTGCATCCTGCTGACCGGAAGCGGCGGACGCTGCAGCGCTTTCGAGGGCTGTGATGCGATTGCCGAGCTGCTCAAGCTCCGCAGGCGAAAGGCCGGGGATGCCGTCGCTCGCCCCCTGATTGGCCGCAACGCTCGCTTCGATCTCCCGGCGGAGCGTCACCAGCTCGGTGGAGAGACGTTCGATATCCTGGCCGGTCAGGTCTTCGGAAACCACCGGCGCACCGGCGAGGCCGGCGCGGATTTCATCAAGATAGCCATAGGAATAGAGATAGGCCGTGACAACCAGCGCCACGAGGGCACCGACGAGACCGGCCACCAGAGCACCGCCGAAACCAAGGCCCGAACTCGCGCGGGGCGGAGTGGTGCCGGAACCTGAGCCAGCCATCGACGGCGTTTCTCCTCGTTCGGATGCGGGGCGGGCCGAAGCCTCCGTACGCCTCACCGGTTCCGGTGTGCGGGTCACGGCAGCCGGCCCCTGATAGCCACCTGTCTTCGACCAGTCCGAATTGCGCCCACGACCTTCTGCCGCGACGGGTTCGCCGATCGACGCATCGACATCGGCTTTGTCAGACTTGTCCTGAGGCGGAACGGCCGAGGCAGGCTGCTCGGCTGGGGATGCGAGAGTGCCCTGCGTCGTCTTGTCTGCGGAGGCTTCCACCGTCTTCGGCTCACCCTCGACATGCTTCGCGACGATGGAATCGCTCTCTTCGGACACCGTTTCGCTTCCGGTCCCGGCCGCTGCCGGCGTCACCGCAGCGTCGGATTTCGTGCCTGCGCCTTCGGGCGCGGCGCTTTCCGTCGCTACTGCTTCCGCCGACGGCTCGGCCTTCGACTGAGGCGTGTCCACCTTGGTCGACTCACCGTCGATCGTCTTGTTGCGCGAACGGTTTGGGCGAGAACGCCGCGGACGGTTCGTCATCGAGACAGCTCCATCGCTTCATGCGAAACCTTGAGCCAGCCATTCCGGCCGGCAAAATTCGTTGTCGCCAATTCGTCCCCCATTCACAAACCGAGCGCAAGTTTGCGCCCGCATATTTTTGAAACTAGGCCTTTAAAGCTGTTCGAAAAGCGAAACGAGCTTTGGCCGGTCCGAAATTTCGGCTTGCGAGCGCAGCTCCGGCATCAACGCCTCGGCGATTCGCCCGGACAGGCAAAGCAACCTGATCTTGTTGACGTCAGCCCCTAGATAGGGCGCGACACAATCTTGAAAGGCCGCAGCCTGAGCCTGCGAAAGAATTAACGCGGCATCGGCGCCATTGGTGCCATCGACGCCGAAACAGTCTTCAAATTCCGTCTTGCCTGGAACGCGCCGGACGACGTCGTAGACCTCCCAGGTCGACAGGCGAAGCGACGTGCCCGCGACAGCGGCTTCGAGCGATCCCGAGCGATTTCGTCCGGCCGCATACAGAAGCCGGGCTCCCCCGGACGGCTGGCCGAGGACGGTGCCGACCAGACGCGGAAGAAAAGACGCCTCGCCCGAACCCGCATGAACATTTGCAAAACCGGCAGCCCGAAGTGCTGCTCCAGTCGCCTCGCCGACGGCGAAGACCGGGAGCATATCCCTCGCGAACGCCTCGGCCATCGCAGGCACGGCCTGCGCGCTGGTCACGACAAAGCCGTCGAAGGAGGACGTGGGCGGCCCCTCTTCCAAACGAACCACGATTTCCAGCGGAAGAAGGCGCGGCTCGTGTCCAAGCGCGAGAAGCTGGCGCGCCGTTTGCCGTGCGGCGCCCTCCTCGCGAAGAACGAGGACCCGCGCCATCAGCCGGAGCTCATGGCTGCGGATCACCCCAACCATCGAAGAAATGGGGGCCGGCAGCATCGAGGACCGCGCGTCCGGCGCGCTCGCCGATGGCGATGGCCTCGTCCGCATCGCCTTCGTCGTGGACCTCGTGCACCTCGGTCCCGTCCGGCCTCAGGATCATACCGTGGAAGGTAATCCGCCTCTCACCATTCAGGACCGCGCGGGCGGCGATCGGCGTGCGACAGGAGCCATCGAGCACCCGCAGGAATGCCCGCTCGGCGTGGAGCGCGATCGAGGTTTCATCGTGGGCGATCGCCGTGACAAGCTCCAGAATCCGTTCGTCACCCTCGCGGCTTTCGATGCAGATCGCGCCCTGTCCGGGCGCTGGCGGAAAATCCTCGGGCTCCAGAATGTCGGTCGCATGGTGCTGCATGTCCATGCGGTTGAGGCCGGCGATGGCGAGCAGTGTCGCATCCGCCTGCCCCTCTCCCAGCTTGCGCAACCGGGTCTGCACATTGCCGCGAAAGATGATCGTGTTGAGATCGGGCCGAAGTCGCTTGATCAGCGCCTGGCGGCGCAGGGACGCCGAACCGACGGTCGCCCCTTCAGGCAGATCCGCGAGGGTCTTTGCGTCGCGTCCGATAAAGGCGTCGCGCACGTCCTCGCGCTCGAGAAAGGCGGTGATCTTCAGGCCGTCCGGCAGCGCTGTCGCCATATCCTTGGACGAATGAACGGCCAGATCGATCCGATCCTCGAGCAGGGCCGCCTCGATCTCTTTGGTGAAGAGGCCCTTGCCGCCGACCTCAGAAAGCGGCCGGTCGAGAATCCTGTCGCCGGACGTCGAGATCACCTCGATCGCGAAATCGTCTTCGGTGAGGCCATGGGCGGCGATCAGGCGGGCCCGGACCTCGCTTGCCTGTGCCAGCGCGAGCGGACTGCCGCGTGTGCCGATCCGGATGATCTTGTCCGCTTGCGCCATTTCGCCTCCGTTCGATAAGCTCGTCATTACCGGGCCCGACCTCGTTGAGATAAGTGCCGGGCTGATTCACGTTTCAATCGCATCGCAAGTCCGGCGTGGCAACGCTTGCCGCGCTTTTTGTCTGTCGTCGTCTGTCAGGCGATAGACAGAACAAGGTCTTCCCAGGCGCAGTTCGACCTGCCAAAAGGCCGCGGCAACAGGAGCGACACGGTCCATGACAATCGCCAATCCGACGAAAACAAGCCCTGTGATTCTGGGGATCGAAACGAGCTGCGACGAGACGGCGGCGGCGGTCGTGACACGCGGTAAAGATGGCGCACCCGCGATCCTCTCAAACATCGTCTACAGCCAGATCGAGGACCATGCCGCCTATGGCGGGGTCGTGCCGGAGATCGCGGCGCGCGCCCATGCCGAGGCACTCGACGGCATCGTGACGGCGGCGCTTGAGGAGGCCGGACTCTCGCTGGCGGATATGTCCGCGATTGCCGCAACCGTCGGGCCAGGCCTCATCGGCGGGCTGATCGTCGGTTCCGTCACGGCGAAGGCCATCGCCCATGCGCGCGGCATCCCCTTCATTGCAGTCAATCATCTCGAAGGCCATGCGCTGACCCCGCGCCTTACAGGCGACCTTGCTTTTCCCTATCTCATGTTGCTTGTTTCGGGCGGCCACACCCAGATCGTCCTCGTTCGCGGGCTGGGCGATTACGAGCGCTGGGGCACCACGATCGACGATGCACTGGGCGAGGCCTTCGACAAGACGGCCAAGCTCCTCAACCTCGGCCATCCGGGCGGACCGATGGTGGAACGCGCCGCTGCAAGCGGAAACCCGAAGCGCTTTGCCTTTCCCCGGCCCATGCGCGGCGAAGCGCGCCTCGACTTCTCGTTTTCCGGCCTGAAGACCGCCGTCCGGCAGGCAGCCGAAAAGAGCGCGCCTTTGAGCGAAGCCGATGTGAGCGATCTTTCGGCGAGCTTCCAGGCGGCCTGCGCCGATACGATCGCCGACCGCATGACCCGCGCCTTCGCGCGCTTTCGTGATGAGCTGCCAGATATCGCACGGCCGACGGTCGCCGTCGCTGGCGGCGTCGCAGCCAACCAAACGATCCGAACGGCGCTTGAAACCGCTGCGCAGAAAGCCGGATTCGCACTTGTCGCGCCGCCACTCCGCCTTTGTACGGACAACGGCGCGATGATCGCCTATGCCGGCCTCGAACGTTTCGAAGCCGGAATCGCCGATCCGCTCGAAACGCCGGTCCGTTCGCGCTGGCCGCTCGACGAGGCGGCCCAGCCCCTGATCGGCTATGGACGCAGAGGAGCCAAAGCGTGAGCCGTCTTACAGTCATTGGAGCGGGTGCCTGGGGCACCGCGCTTGCAAGCCTCTATTCACGGGCAGGACACGATGTCCTGCTGCTTGGCAGGAATGCCGATGCCATGGCCGCGATCAACGAGACCCGGTCCAACGCGGTCTATCTGCCCGATGTGGTTTTGCCGCCCTCCCTCCGGGCGACCCATGACGCGGAAGAGGCGTTGAACAACGCCGAGGCCGTTCTCTTCGTCGTACCGGCGCAATCGCTTGGCCAGGCGGCGGAGGCTTTCGGCGATCTCATTCCCGAAAAGGCGCTGCTGGTTCTCTGCGCCAAGGGCATCGAGCGCCGGAGCGGACGGTTCGCCTCCGCCATCATGGCGGATCGCTTTCCGCAAAATCCCATCGCGGTTCTGTCGGGACCAAGCTTTGCGGCCGACGTCGCCAATGGATTGCCCACAGCCGTGACGGTCGCGGGCCAGTCGATCGACATCGCCGACGACGCGGCCGAACTCCTGTCGACTGGAACCTTCCGCTGCTATGCGAGCGACGATATGGCCGGCGTCGAGGCCGGCGGCGCGCTGAAGAACGTTCTCGCGCTCGCCGCCGGAATGGCGAGCGGCAAGAACCTCGGCGAATCGGCGAAGGCCGCTATCGTTACGCGCGGCTTCGTGGAATTGCGGCGGCTCGGCGCGGCCTTCGGTGGCCGGGCGGAAACCCTGATGGGGCTATCTGGGCTGGGCGATCTCATACTGACCTGCTCCAGCACCCAGTCGCGCAACTTCGCCTATGGAATGGCGCTCGGCAGCGGGATCGACCGTACCAATATGAAGCTTGCCGAGGGCGTTTATTCGGCGGGTATCGCGGCCCATCTCGCGCGGGAGCATCACATCGAGGCTCCAATCGTTCAGGCCATCGCGGAAATCCTCGCCGGGGAGATTTCCGTGGATGATGCCATGCAGGCTCTTCTGTCCCGCCCCTTGCGCCGGGAAGTCGAGAGCGCGTAACGCTTCGGCCTGTAATTTACAGTGAGGAGACCCCGATGCAGTTTGCCATCATTTGCGAAGACAAGCCGAATAGCGTCGACAAGCGCCAGTCGACGCGCCCGGCCCATGTCGACTACCTGAACGGCCTCGGAAAGACCCTGATCTTCGCAGGGCCCTTCCTGAGCGAGAACGGCGATCCCTGCGGCAGTCTCGTCGTCATCGAAGCGGCCGACCAGACGGAAGCCGAAGCAATCGCGGGCCGCGATCCCTATGGCCACGCCGGCTTGTTCGCCAGCGTCACCGTCCGGCCCTACCGGCTTGCCTTCAACACCACCACCAGCTCTTAAAGGACAGATCCTGCATGCGTTACTGGCTGTTCAAATCAGAACCGTTCAAATGGTCCTTCGAGCAGCAGAAGGAAAAGGGCGATGCCGGCCAGGAATGGGACGGCGTTCGCAACTATCAGGCCCGCAACTTCATGCGCGATATGAAGGTGGGTGATCGCGGCTTTTTCTATCACTCGAACGAGGGCAAGGAAGTCGTCGGCATCGTCGAGGTGATTGCCGAAGCCCATCCCGATTCGACGACCGACAGCGACAAGTGGGAGTGCGTCGACATCAAGGCCCTGATGGACGTGCCGAACCCGGTGACGCTCGATCAGGTGAAGGACGAGCCGCGCCTCAAGGACATGGTTCTCGTCAACAATTCGCGGCTCTCGGTTCAGCCGGTCGAGGAAGCCGAGTTCAAGCTTGTCTGCGAAATGGGCGGGCTCGACCCGAAAACGGCGATGGGCGGCTGATCGCGCCGCCCGCTCGCTTATGATCCTAGACGAAATCCAGCTGTCCGCATTGCGATAGCGGATTTCAGAGTCGCGTTCGTGGCGGATCAGCCTGCGGCGTTTTCGCCGAAGCCAAGCGGATTGCCTTCGACGATCGTGCCCGAACCCTCGTCTTTTCCGTCCTTCGACCACTGAAGCTGGTTGCCGTCGATGGTCGCCTGATAACAGCCGAAATCCGTGCCGGGATAGCAGACGCCTTCATCCGTGATCTCGTACGTCCCAGAGCCGGAGGCATCCATATAGGTGCCGTCCTCGCCGAAATAGCTGGTATATTCGGCGCTGCCCATATCACCCTGAAAGGTGTTGCCGACGAGGGCTTCACGGATGTCCTCGGCAGAAGACTGGGCGAAGGCCGGCGCTGTGAAGGCAAGGACTGTGGCTGCGGCGGAGGCGAGAATGGAAATGCGCATGGATGTCTCCCGGTTGTGAGTGGATGCCGGCGGAAAGCCGACGTCTCCTCTTTCAACTTGGGCGAACCAGAAAATTGGCGAGTACGCGATCGCTCACGGAGGCGTCATGCCGCTGCGGATTTCCTGTGTGCCACGACTCGCTTCGTCACTTTTCCGGCAATTTCAGCCATCGTCGTCTCCAGCCGATTGCGCTGGGTGAGAGTGCCGAGCAGATCCGGCGCGTATCGCGACACGAGATAGTCGCGCTGCTCAGACAAGATGGCCAGATGCCGGGCGGTCTTGACCCTGAGGATGAGCTTGGAGTTTTGCGCCATGTCCGCGCGCTTGTTCAAATCGTGGTGCAAGGACCGGATGACTGCCGGTTCGATGCCGTCCATCAACAGCCAGACGTTGAGATAGAGTTCGATCGCGTGGATTGCGGCAAGGCGAAACGGTGCCATGGTCTTCGGTGAACCGGCCTTGCATAGATTTACAAGCGCCGTGGCGGCATGCCGATACTCCTCGGCGAGCCGGAAAATGTCTGCCGGGTCGCTCCGGCTTCCCGGATATGGATCAGCTTGCAATTCCATCGCCTCGCGACATAGGTCGGAAGACGAAAGATATTGCTACCCGAGACGATAGGGGAGACGAACGGTTTTCATTTCGCTTGTCTTGGTAAATCCAAACGGACCCAAGATGCGTCGAATTGACGATACGAGGCCGGGAACGATGCGTGCTTCAGAACATTTCAGGAACAATTGAAACGAGTTTGGAGTCCTGACATGTCCGATGCACCGAAGATCGATGCCCCATCCAATGCCGAGAAGGATCCGGAGGACTGGACGACCGGCAACGAGCCGATGACGGGTGCGCAGGCATCCTATCTGAAGACCCTGTGCGAGGAGACCGGAACGCCCTTCGACGAGACGCTCGACAAAGCCAATGCCTCGATCATGATCGACAAGCTGCAGGAGGCCAGCAACCGCGTCGACAACGGCTGACCGACCGCGTTGGTGCGGACCGCCTCCGGCTTGGTGAACACTGTGGCAAGACCTCGCATTTCGCCGTCAGGGCTTGAACCAGTTTAGAAGAATTCCAGACTCTTTGCGACGATTAGCAAGGAGTCTGGTTCATGAGCCTGGTCGGCAATGTCGGGGAACTGTTCTTCGAAGACGAGGAAAATCGGGTCTGCAAGGATATCCCCGAAGAGGCCTGCCGCGATCAGCCGAAGAATGCCGGGATCCATTTCATCAGCTTGACGGCGACGAAATCCGGCGACGGGTTTCTCGACCCGAAATTGATCCTGCCCTGGCTCCTGCAATCGGTCGGGGCGCCGGGTGCTGCCATCGGCCTTCTGGTGCCGATACGCGAGTCGCTCGCTCTTTTGCCACAGATCTTCGTCGCCCACCGGGTGCGCGCTCTGGCGCAAAGAAAATGGGTCTGGGCGCTGGGCAGTGCGATCGAGGCCGCCGCGATCTTCGCGATGGTCGCCTGCCTTCTGGTGTTGGATGGGGCGGCGGCTGGATGGACGGTTGCGCTGCTTCTGGCGATCTTCGCCCTTGGCCGGTCGCTGGCCTCGGTGTCGTACAAGGATGTGCTCGGCAAGACGATCTCGAAAACCAAGCGCGGATCGATCACCGGCATGGCCGGCTCGATCGCGGCTGCGTTCGTCCTTGCCTATGGAGCGGCGCTGGCGTTCGATATCCTGCCGCTCGAACGGACGGTTCTTCTCATCGGGCTCGCCGTCGGCGGCGCGCTTTTCGCGCTCGCAGCGTTCTCCTTTACCCTGCTCGCTGAGGAAGCCGGCGCAAACGAGGGCGCGGAAAACGGGTTGAAGGCCATCATGACCTATGGCCGGCAGGCCTGGGACGATGGGCAGTTCCGGCTTTTCGTCATCACGCGTGCGCTTCTGACCGTTACCGCCCTCGCCCCGCCCTATCTGGTTCTGTCAGCCGGTGAAAATGGCACGAGCGGTCTCGGCACCCTCGGCAGTTTCGTCCTCGCTTCCTCGATCGCCGCGATCCTCGGTTCCTATGTCTGGGGCTCGCTGTCGGATCGGTCGAGCCGCAAGGTGTTGATCTATTCGGCGATCGCAGGCTTCGTGGTGCTCGCCGCATCCTCCGTACTCGCGACGATCCAGAGCGCGCAGGGCTGGTGGCCCATCGCCGCGCCCTTCGCGCTGTTCCTCCTGATGCTGTCCTATCAGGGCGTGCGCCAGGGCCGAAAGATCCACCTCACGGACATGGCGAAGGCCGAGGATCGGGCCGTATATACTGCGGTGTCGAACACGATGATCGGTATCGTCCTCCTCGCCATGGGCGGCTTCGGCTTCCTCGCCGATCAGCTGGGATCCGGCTTCGTGCTCGGCGCATTCGCTGCGTTTTGTCTGGCCGCCGTCTTCGTGGCGATGAGACTTAACGAGGTTCAGGAGGACTGATCGGCTTCGGGGTCTCCTGCCTCGTCTGCGTCGCCCGCCACGTCGACGAGACCGGCCGCGACCGGATCGACTTTCAGCATGCCTACCTCAAGATCGAGCTCCGGCACGGCGGCCTCGGAAAACGGGACCATCAGGGTCGCGCCCTCGTCCGGCGCGATTTCCAGAATATCGCCGGCCCCGAAATTATGGACCGCGATGACGATGCCGACCGCCTCGCCCTCGATGGTTTCGACCGCCAGCCCTTCGAGATCGTCGAGATAGAACTCGTCGGTTTCTTCGGGCTCGGGCAGGAGAGCCCGTTCGACGAAAAGCTCACGCCCGTTGAGGCGCTCGGCGTGATTGCGGTCGTTCACCTCGTCGAATTTCACGACGATGACGGTCTTCTGCGCCCGCGCCGATTTCACCGTGAACCGGTTGCCCTGGTCGTCCTGAAGCGGACCGTAGACGCCGAGATCGGTCGGCTCCTCGGTGTAGGATTTCACCCTCACTTCGCCGCGCACGCCGTGCGCGCCGCCCACCACACCGAGGAGAACGGGATTTTCGAGCTTCATGGACACCTGACCCGGACACCGACAACGAAAAAGCCCTGCCGTCCGGCAGGGCTTTCTCCATACTCATTCAAAACGCGCCTTCAAAGCTTAGAATGGCGTTCAGGCAGCTTCCATCGAGGCTTCCGGCTGCTTTGCGCCGGTCATCAGCGCCACCGCGTCGTTCATCGAGGCCTGTTTGGGGTCGATGACGCACAGACGCTTGCCCAGGCGATGGACATGGATGCGGTCGGCGATCTCGAAGACATGGGGCATGTTATGGGAGATCAGCACGATCGGGATGCCGCGCGAGCGCACGTCCTGGATCAGCTCCAGCACCTTTCGGCTCTCCTTGACACCAAGCGCCGCCGTCGGCTCGTCGAGGATGATCACCTTCGAACCGAAGGCCGCCGCCCGCGCCACCGCGACGCCCTGGCGCTGGCCGCCCGAAAGCGTTTCCACCGCCTGGCCGATGCTCTGGATGGTCATCAGACCGAGTTCGCTGAGCTTCTCGCGGGCGATCTTTTCCATCTGGGCGCGGTCGAGCATGCGCAGATACTTGCCGAGAAAGCCCTGTTTGCGGATCTCCCGGCCAAGGAACATGTTGTCGGCGATCGACAGGGCGGGCGAGAGGGCGAGCTGCTGATAGACCGTCTCGATGCCGGCTTCCCGCGCCTCGATCGGCGAGGTGAACTTCACGGGCTTGCCGTTCAGCTTGATCTCGCCTTCGTCCGGCACAACGGCGCCGGAGACGGCCTTGATCAGAGAGGACTTGCCCGCGCCGTTGTCCCCGATCACGGCAAGGATCTCGCCGGGATAGAGATCGAAGTCGGAATGGTCGATCGCGGTGACGCGGCCGTAATTCTTGACGATGCCGCGTCCTTGCAGGGTCGGTGTCACTTTCTCACTCATGACGAGATCCTCCGGATCCACTGGTCGATCGCGACCGCAACGATGATCAGCCAGCCCGTCGCGAAGAGCTGCCACAGGACGTCGACGCCGGCGAGGCGCAGACCGGAATTGAAGACACCGACGATAATGGCGCCGATCAGGGGCCCGAGGATGGAGCCGCGACCGCCGAAGAGCGAGATGCCGCCGATCACCACAGCGGTGATCGATTCAAGGTTCGCCTCGAAGAAGGAGGTGGGCGAGATAGACCCGACGCGGCCGATGGAGGCCCAGGCTGCAACGGCGCAGATGATGCCGGCCAGGACATAGACCCCGATCAGGGTGCGATCGGTGCGGATACCGGAGAGATCCGCCGCCTCCTTGTCGTCGCCGATCGCATAGATATGCCGGCCGAACGCCGTGCGGTTGAGAACGAACCAGAGGACCGCGAAGATCACGATCATGAGGACGACGCCCCAGGTGAGCACGGCACCGCCAAGGTTGAATCGTTCGCCGAAGAGCTTGAGGAGCGGCGCATCGGCATCCAGCGTCTGGGAGCGGATCGTCTCGCGATTGGAGAAGTAGTAGTTGAGCGCCAGGAAGATGTTCCAGGTGCCGAGCGTGGTGATGAAGGGAGGCAGCTTCACCTTCGTCACGAGAACGCCGTTGAGGAAGCCCGTTCCCGCACCGCAGACGAACCCGATGAGGATCGACAACGGAACCGGAATTCCGAATTCGACCGACAGACGGCCCATGATGACGGAGATCATCATCATCACGGCGGCGACCGATAGATCGATGCCGGCGGTGAGGATGATGATGCTTTGCGCCGACGCGAGAATACCGACGATGGCGACCTGCTGCATGATCAGCGACAGGTTGAAGGCGGAGAAGAAGTTGGGCGATACGAGGCCGAACGCCACCACGGACATGACCAGAACGATGACCGGAACCATCGTCGGATTGCCGTGGAGGAAATGCTGCGCGGAACGGAGCGGACCGCGCGAACGGTGTTCGAACTTGGCGACCGAGCGGTCGCTATCCTTGAGGGACGCTTCGTAATCGGCCCCTTTGCCAGATGTTTCACTCATGGCGTGAACTCTCCCGGGAAGAGATCGAGGGCGCGTTCTCCCGGTCATTCGGGGGAACGGAGAATCAAAAATTCACTCGATGGACAGGAAGCGACCGGTTCCTCGCCGCAAGGCGTCCGTCGGGCCGCTTCACGGTCGCGCGCCTTGATGATCGCGCGACCGCAAGATCCAGAACGAGCGGCGGCTCAGCGCCTGCTCAACTCAGCTCAGCTCAGCTCAGGGCATCAGCCCCAGCAGCGATCGAGGCCTTCCTGGACCGAGATCGAAGGGACCCCGTCGACAGGCTTGTCGGTTACGAGATTGACGCCGGTGTTGACGAAATCGAGCCCATCGCTCGGCTGCGGAACCGTGCCGTCCTTGGCGTATTGGGCGATCGCCTCGATGCCTTTCGACGCCATGTCGAGCGGGTACTGCTGCGAGGTTGCGCCGATAATGCCCTCCTGGACATTCTGGACGCCGGGACAACCGCCGTCGATCGAAACGATGATCGCCTGATCTTCGATGCCGAAGGACTTCAGGGCCTCGTAGGCGCCGGCAGCGGCAGGCTCGTTGATCGTGTAGACGAGATTGATGCTCGGGTCCTGCTGGAGCAGGCTTTCCATCGCGGTGCGCCCGCCCTCTTCGTTGCCGTTCGTCACGTCGTGACCGACGATACGCGGATCGTCTTCGTCACCGATCGTGTTTTCGTCCTTGATGTCGATACCGAAACCGGAGAGGAATCCCTGATCGCGCAGAACGTCGACCGAAGGTGCCTGGGGCGTCAGATCGAGCATCGCGATCTTGGCGTTTTCGGCTTCGTCGCCCATTGTGGCCCTGGCCCACTCGCCAATGAGTTCGCCAGCCTTGAAGTTATCGGTCGCGAAGGTCGCGTCGGCGGCATCGATGGGATCGAGCGGCGTGTCGAGCGCGATCACGAGAATGTCCTTGTCGCGCGCCTGCTGAAGGACGCCCGTGATGGCCTTCGTGTCCGACGCGGTGATCAGAATGCCCTTGGCGCCGGCCGCGATGCAGCTCTCGACCGCCTGGACCTGGGTCTCATGGTCGCCGTCGATCTTGCCGGCATAGGTCGACAGGTCGACGCCGAGTTCCTTGGCCTTTTCCGTCGCACCTTCCTTCATCTTGACGAAGAACGGGTTGGTGTCGGTCTTCGTGATGAGGCAAGCCTTGGTGTTGCCGTCCTGAGCGGCGGCAGGCATTGCGAAGGCGGCGGCTGCGACGAGCGCTGTCGTGCCGAGAAGCGTGCGGAATGTCACGATGAAATCCTCCCTGATACAAAGTCTGGCCGGGTCTATAATCGACCTGTGACCATCGCCGCTCTGCCTCCCATGGTCAGAGCGTTCGAGGTGAAAAAAACACCGAACCGGGCCGGCTGTCAATAGATAACTCATAGAAAGTTATTTATTGTGCAAACGCCTTTTTCCGGGCATTCTCAAGCACGGTGAGCGCATGTTTCAAAAGCAAGCATGCTCTATCGGGCGCGGCGAGACAATGCCGAGCCAAATGGGAGGATAGACAATGTCGAATAGCACCGTGGAAGGCCACCCAGTCGATCTGCGCGACCGTGGGTCCAATCAGTCCGGGCTGCGTGCGCATAACGAACGCGCGGTGCTGTCGCTGATTCGCCGCCACGGCGAGATGGCGAAGGCCGATATCGCGCGGCGCACGGGCCTTTCCGCCCAGACCGCGTCTGTCATCATGCGCTCGCTTGAGCAGGAACAACTGGTCGTGCGCGAGGAGCCGCGGCGCGGCCGCGTCGGCCAGCCCTCGGTGCCCATGCGGCTCAATCCGGAAGGCGCGCTCTCCTTCGGCCTGAAGATCGGGCGGCGCTCGAGCGAACTTGTCATGATGGACTTCGTCGGCAGGATCAGGCTCAGCCGTATCGAGCGCTACGTCTATCCGAAGGTTTCCGAGATCTGCCGATTCGTCGAAGACGCCCATCGCGAACTGATGGCCGAGATCGATCCGAAATTGCAGGCGCGAATCACCGGTCTCGGCGTCGCGATGCCCTTCGAGCTCTGGTCCTGGGCTGCCGAGATCGGCGCGCCGGAAGACGAAATGGCGCCCTGGCGCGATTTTGATGTGGAGGCCGAACTTTCAGCGCTGACCGGCCTGTCGGTCTTCGTGGCGAACGACGCGACGGGGGCCTGTGCGGCGGAAAACGTATTCGGGGGAGCCGATTGCGCCGATTTCGTCTACTTTTTCGTCGGCGCCTTCGCCGGTGGCGGGATCGTCATCAATGGCGACCTGATCCCCGGACGCCTCGGCAATGCGGGTGCGCTGGGCTCCCTACCCATCCCGCGAAAGAGCGGCGGCGCGGGCCAACTCATCGAATTCGCTTCCGTCAACAAGCTCGAAACGCTGATCGCCGAGGCGGGCGGCGATCCGGCGGCGATTGTCAACGACGAAGCCGCCTGGGACGAACTGGGCGAGGTTCTCGATCGCTGGATCGAAGAGGCAGCCCACGGTCTTGCCTATGCGACGCTTTCGGCGAGCGCCGTCTACGATTTCGAGGCGGCCGTCATCGATGGCGCCCTGCCCCGGCCGGTTCTGTCGCGTCTCATCACCGCGACGCGCGAGAGTTTCGAAAAGCTTAACCACAAGGGTCTTTCGCCTGTGGAGCTCAGAGCCGGGAGCGTCGGTCCAGGCGCGCGAATACTGGGTGCGGCGAGCCTACCCCTCTTCGCCCGCTTCCTCCTCGACCAGCGCGTATCCTATGCCGAGAGAAGTTGAGGCAGCCTCGGCATGACGAACCGTCGGGCCTGAACTTCGTTACAATTCAGCCCATTAACCCCAACCGCAGCCCACCAGTTGAACCAGCGACCCATATGTCTAGGGTTGTAGAGACAACAAGAATCAGGGATGCAGAGAATGCTGGAACGCCGCCAGACCCGCCGCCGCCGCGTATGCCTATCGGCCCAGATCGTGGGCGACCTGACGTCCGAGCCTCAGGATGTGCGCCTGCGCACGATCTCGGACGGCGGTTTCGAGATCACAACGGCGCAGGCAAGGCTTCCGGGCGAGGACGTTCTCGTCCTTCTCGATCGCGACGCGGGCAAGCCAAGAAGCGCGACCGTCGTTTGGCGCAGCTTCGATCGCTTTGGCCTCAGCTTCACGCCAGGCTCGCGTCCCTCGGACGACGCCGTGCCGGGTCCGCTTGCGAAACTGCTCCGCGAGGCCTGATACCTCTATCGATGACAAGAGATCGTCGAGCCTAACGAGGTCCATGGCGCGCATGATCGCGATGGACTCTCCCTGCGCGCCAAGCTACCTCTGACCCCATGAAAAAAGGCGATCACCTCTTCCTCGTCGACGGCTCGGCATACATCTTCCGGGCCTATCACGCGCTCCCGCCGCTGACGCGCAAATCGGACGGCCTGCCGGTGGGCGCGGTCTCCGGTTTCTGCAACATGCTGTGGAAGCTGGTGGAGGAATCGCGCGATACGAATGTCGGCGCCGTTCCAACCCATTTCGCGGTGATCTTCGACTATTCCTCAACGACGTTCCGCAACGAGCTCTACTCCGAATACAAAGCGAACCGGGAAGAGCCGCCGGAGGATCTCAGGCCGCAATTCGGTCTCATCCGCGATGCCGTGCGCGCCTTCGATCTGCCCTGCATCGAGAAGGAAGGCTTCGAGGCCGACGACCTGATCGCGACCTATACGACCGAGGCCGTCGCGGCTGGCGGCAATGTGACCATCGTCTCTTCCGACAAGGACCTGATGCAGCTCGTCGGGCCGAACGTCATCCTCTACGACCAGATGAAGGACAAGCGCCTCGGTCCCGAAGAGGTGAAGGAGAAGTTCGGCGTCTACCCCGAGAAGATGATCGATCTTCAGGCGCTGGTCGGCGATACCTCGGATAATGTTCCGGGGGTTCCCGGCATCGGGCCCAAAACCGCCTCGCAACTGCTCGAAGAGTACGGCGATCTGGAAACGCTTCTCGCCAAGGCTGACGGCATCAAGCAGAAGAAGCGGCGCGAGAACCTGATTGAATTCGCCGACCAGGCCCGGCTCTCCAAGAAGCTTGTGACGCTCGACTGCGCGACGCCGCTCGACACGCCGCTCGACGATCTCTTTATCCATGAGCCGGACGGCGAGAAGCTCGTCTCGTTCCTGAAGGCGATGGAATTCACGACGCTCACCCGGCGCGTCGCGGCAACCCTCGATACCGATGCAAGCGAGGTGGTGAGCGCCAAGCTTGACATCGAGGATGCCCCGCGTGGGCCTGACCTCGACGCCTTCGAGACGAACGAAGCGATGGGTGACACGGTGTTTCCCGCAACCCCGCAGCGTCTCGCCGCCAAGGTGAAGGACGACGCGGCCGCACAGACGATCGATCGCTCCGCCTATGTCACGATCCGCGATCTCGATACGCTCGAGACATGGCTCGCTCGCGCCCGCGACAAGGGCGTGATGGCCTTTGACACTGAGACGAGCGAGCTTTCGGCCTTCAAGGGCGATCTCGTCGGCGTCTCGATCGCCATCACACCCGGCGAAGCTGCTTACGTGCCCCTCGCCCATGTGAGCGCCGATGCCGATCTTCTGAGCGATCCGGAAAGTGCCGAGGCGCTCGGCGGACAAATCCCGATGAACGAGGCGCTGGCGGCCCTGAAGGATGTGCTGGAAGACAGAAGCGTCCTGAAGATCGGCCAGAACGTGAAATACGATCTCCTCGTGATGCTCCAGCACGGCATCGCGATGACGCCGATCGACGATACGATGCTGATCTCCTATGCCCTCGATGCCTCGTCCGGGCTTTCGGGCCACGGCATGGACGAGCTTTCCGAAAGGTGGCTCGGCCACAAGCCGATCACTTACAAAGAGCTTTGCGGCTCGGGCCGGACCGCCAAGCCCATCGCGGCGGTCGAGATCGACCGGGTGACGGAATATGCTGCCGAGGATGCCGATGTGACGCTCCGGCTCTGGCAGGTGCTCAAGCCGCGCCTTGCCGCCGAAGGCCTCGCCCATGTCTATGAGCGGCTGGAACGGCCGCTCGCCTTGGTGCTTGCCCGCATGGAGCAGCGCGGCATCATGGTGGACCGGCAGATCCTCTCACGGCTGTCCGGCAACTTCGCCCAGAAGCAGGCCGCGCTCGAAGATGAGATCGCCAAGATGGCGGGCGAGGAGTTCAACCCGGGAAGCCCGAAGCAGCTCGGCGAGATCCTGTTCGGCAAGCTTGGCCTGCCCGGCGGAAAGAAGACCAAGAGCGGGCAATGGTCGACCGATGCCCGCGTTCTTGAAGATCTGGCCGCCGAAGGCCACGACCTGCCGCGCCGGGTCGTCGACTGGCGCCAGCTCACCAAGCTGAAGGGCACCTATACCGATGCCCTGCCCCACCACATGGACGAAAACGGGCGCATCCACACCTCCTTCTCCATGGCCTCGACGACCACGGGCCGGCTCTCCTCTTCGGAGCCGAACCTCCAGAACATTCCGGTGCGAACCGAAGAGGGACGCGCGATCCGAACCGCTTTCGTCGCGCCGAGGGGCAAGAAGCTGCTATCGGCCGACTACTCCCAGATCGAGCTGCGCATTCTGGCGCATATCGCCGACATTCCGCAGCTGAAGGATGCCTTCCGCAACGGCGTCGACATTCATGCCATGACCGCCTCGGAGATGTTCAATGTCCCGGTCGAGGGCATGGAGGCTTCTGTCCGACGTCGGGCGAAAGCCATCAATTTCGGCATCATCTACGGAATTTCCGCCTTCGGGCTCGCCAACCAGCTGGCGATCCCGCGCGAAGAGGCCGGCCAGTACATCAGGAAGTATTTCGAGCGCTTCCCCGGCATTCGCGACTACATGGAAGAGACCAAGGCTTTTGCGAAGAAGCACGGCTATGTGGAGACGCTGTTCGGCCGGCGCGCGCACTATCCGGATATTACCGCCAAGAACCCGCAGATCCGATCCTTCAACGAGCGCGCCGCCATCAACGCGCCGATCCAGGGGACGGCTGCGGACGTGATCCGGCGCGCCATGGTGCGAATGGAAGATGCGCTTTCAGAGGCAGGCCTCTCCGCCATGATGCTGCTTCAGGTGCATGACGAACTCGTCTTCGAGGTCGAGGATGACCAGATCGATGTTACAATTGAAGTCGTGACTAAAGTCATGGAGACGGCTTCATCGCCGCGCGTCACTTTGTCCGTGCCTCTGGAAGTCGAAGCCAAGGCAGCGTCCAACTGGGACGAGGCGCATTGAGCCAAATACCTGCATTCGCTGGCGAAACAGCGATTTAGAGCCTGTCTGATCAAAGCTTGGGCATGCGATCAAAACGATCGGAGCCACTGTCGGGAAGCCGACCAAAGCTTCCCGTGGTTCCCCATTCACCGCAGGTGTGCGAGATGAAAGCGTTGAACACTATTTCAAACACTTGAGATTGGGACGGGAATCAACAAGTTCTCGAAGGAGCGCGTTACCGCGATCGATCCCACCCATGTTGGCGACCTTCAAGGGACGTGGCAACCAAGGATGCTGTGTGGGGGCAAGCGGTTGAGTCTATAGAGGGTGCGGATGGATCAGCAAGAGACCAATGAACGGGACGGGTTCTCGTTGCCGAGCGGCATGACCACAGCTGCGCTATCCAAGCTTCCCCTGGCTTTGGTTCTGACCAATCCGCATCTCGAAGATAATCCGATCATCTACGCCAACCGGGCGTTCGAGACGATCACCGGCTATTCGGCCGCCGCCATCATTGGACGGAACTGCCGCTTCCTGCAGGGCGATAACACCGACAGGGAACAGGTCCGCCGGATAGGCGAGGCCCTGCGCGACGAGGAAGACATCACCGTCGAGATTCAGAATTATCGCGCCGACGGCACGTTGTTTCTCAACAAGCTGATGATCACCCCGCTTTACGACGATCAGAACAATCTGCAGTGCTTCCTGGGTGTTCAGCGCGATCTCACGGTTGAACAACAGGCGTCCGACAAGAATCGCTCCGATACGGCACTTGGTGAAATCCAGCACAGGGTGAAGAACCATCTGTCGATGATCATCGGCATGATCCGCATGCAAGCCCGGGTCAAGACGAGCGAGGAAAGCTTCTCCGCCCTCGCGCGCCGCATCGAGAGCCTTCAGCTTCTCTATCAGGAAATGACCGATGCCGGCGTCGGCTCTTCGCAGTCTGAGACGGTTCCGCTTGGCGCCTATGTGAGTCGGATCGCCTCGACGATCGGCCATCTCGACGGTCGCAGGTCCGTGCGCGTCAATGTCGACTGCGACGCGATCACGCTGAAGGTCGATCGCGCCGCCCGGATCGGCCTCCTCTTCTCCGAGCTCCTCACCAACGCGCTGAAACATGCGTTTGAGGGCCGCCAGGAAGGCTTGGTCGAAGCACGGCTGAAGATGTTGTCGTCGGGCGTGATCCGCCTCACCGTCGTCGACGACGGTGTGGGTCTCGGCGAGGACCAGGCCTGGCCGTACAATTCCAAGAAGCCGCCCCGCGAACTCGATCGCGAGTCCATGCAGAAGGCCGTCGACGACACGCAGAAGAAGGCGGACGCAGAAAAGGGTGGCAACGAGGCGCGTCAGATCGCGTCCTCCCTCGGCATGGGCAAGGGCGAGCGAAAGCCCGCCGAGAAAGCCAAGGGCGGTGCCCTCACCGAAGAAGCCCGAAAGCGGGAAGAGGCGGTGGCAAGCGAGGATCCGAACGCGCAGGACAGCGGCGGCCTCGGTGGCCGCATCGTGATGTCGCTGGTTCGCGGCCTCAATGCCAAACTCCACGTCAATTCCGATACGGTGGGCACCACCGTCACCGTGGACATTCCTCCCGATTCCTGATGTGTCTCGGCTCTGGAAGTTCTCGCAAGGCCGGGGTATTCGAAATTTGACTGAAGAAGATATGCGCGACCGGCTGATCGTCGGCCTCGATGTTTCGACGCGCGACGAGGCGGCACGACTTATCGAGACACTCGGCGATACGATCTCCACCTACAAGATCGGCTACCAGCTCGCTTATGCCGGCGGCCTGCCCCTGGTGAGCGAACTCGCGGCTGCGGGCAAATCGGTTTTCCTCGACCTGAAACTTCTCGATATTCCGAACACCGTCGCCAAGGGCGTGGAGAGCGCGCTCACCCTTGGCGCCTCCATGCTGACCGTTCACGCCTATCCTCATGCCATGCGCGCGGCGGCCGATGCGGCGAAGGGTAGCGATCTGCTGGTGCTCGGCGTCACGGTGCTGACGGCACTGGACGACGACGATCTGCGTGAGGCGGGCTACGAAACGAACGTCGAAAACCTCGTTGCCCATCGCGCCAAGGCCGCCCGGCAGATCGGCATCGGCGGCCTTGTCGCCTCGGCGGCCGAAGCCCCGTCGATCAGGGAGATCATCGGCCCGGACATGGCTCTCATCACGCCCGGTATCCGGCCCTCCGGCTCTGTGAGCGGAGACCAGAAACGGGTGGTCACGCCGGGCGATGCGCTTGCGAAAGGGGCCTCCCATCTCGTCGTCGCGCGCCCCATCATCGCGGCGGCCGATCCGCTCGCTGCCGCAAAGGCGATCCTTGCCGAAATGAGCGGCGCGGCGTAGAGCGCAACGACTATTGTGGCTGCGCCAAGGATAAAGTGGATATGCCGAAAGGATATTGGATCGCCAGCGTCGAAGTCCGCGATCCCGATCGCTACAAGGACTATGTCGAGACCGCGAAGCCGGCCTTCGAAGAGTTCGGCGGGCGTTTTCTCGCACGCGGCGGTCCCGTGACAGCGCTGGAAGGCGAGACCCGCCCGCGCAACGTCATCATCGAGTTCGACAGCGTCGAGCAAGCAAGGGCATGCTACCAAAGCCCGCAATACCAGAAGGCAGTCAAGATCCGGCAGGCGATCGCTGATGCCGATCTGTACATTGTCGAAGGGCATGACGGATAGCCGAAAACCACCGAAGAGCGGACGCAAGGCTTTCAAGGGCATGGCACCGAAAGGCTACGTCATCCGCATGATGGAGCCGGGAGAGGTTCCGGCGCTTCTCACGGTGTTCAAAAGCGCTCGTCAATCGGCATCAGGGGCAAAAGACGCGCCGGATATTCACGCCTTCACGCGTCATCTTCTCGCGCATGAAGTCTTCGTTGCGATCGACAAGACGATCGGCGAGCCTGTGGGATACGCCGCTGCGGCAGCAGAAAGCGATCTTTACTGGCTTTCGGAACTTTCCGTCGATCCCGGCGCCGAAGACACCGATCAACTGCGCGGCCCTTTGCTCAAAGCCGTTGCAGAGCGCGCACACTGGTTCTTCTATCGTGCCCTCGGGCACGCGATCGGCGCTGACGCGTATTGCGATGCCGCATTTTACGTGAATCATGGCTTCGTCAAGATCCCGGAAGCGGATCTGCCGGCGTGGTTGAACGAGAAACGGCTCTCTTCCGCCCGTGACGGTGACGGAGAAAGCCAAGTCGTCATGCTGAAATGGCTCTGAAGCATCGGCCCGGAACATGGGCACCGGTTTTCGGAAGATCTGCTGCGAAATCCGATGATGGGCGCATCAGAACCTCTTTCGATATCGGATCTGCCGCAGCGAGCTCTAGCAGCATTCTTCAAATTGACCGAGCCCGATATTTGTGCACTGCACCATATTCTGGTAAGAACAACAGAAAGAGGACGTAAACCGACCCCATGTTGTATTACTTTTACGAATGGAACCAGGCGATGCTCGCGCCGCTTCGTGCGGCTGCGGACGCGACCCGGATCGCTTACCAGAACCCCCTGAACCCCGCCTCGCGAACGACCGCCGGCCGCGCCATCGCCGCCGGCGCGGAGTTGTTCGAGCGAACGACCCGCGTTTACGCGAAGCCGGAATTCGGTCTCAAGGATACCGTTGTCGGCCACACCCATGTGCGGGTGGACGAAAAGGTGGTTCTCGACAAGCCATTCTGCCGGCTTCTGCATTTCGAGCGCCAGCTGCCCAAGGAACGCCCGGCCGATCCGCGTTTCCTGATCGTCGCGCCGCTCTCCGGACACCACTCGACGCTCCTTCGCGGCACGGTCGAGGCGCTGCTGCCCTACGCGGACGTTTATATCACCGACTGGAAGGATGCGCGCGAGGTTTCGGTCGACGAAGGCAAGTTCGATCTTGATGACTACGCCCAGTATGTCATCGACTTCCTGCATTTTCTCGGCCCCGACAGCCATGTGCTTGGCGTCTGCCAGCCCTCCGTGCCGGTGATGATGGCGGTCGCGCACATGGAGAAGCAACAGGACGATTGCTATCCCGCGACGATGACGCTGATGGGCGGCCCGATCGACACCCGCATCAATCCGACGGCCGTGAACCGGCTTGCCGAGGAAAAGGGCATCGACTGGTTCCGCGACAACGTGATCATGACGGTGCCGTTCCCGCAGCCCGGCTTCGGCCGGCGCGTCTATCCGGGCTTTCTCCAGCTCACCGGTTTCATGTCGATGAATCTCGATCGCCATATGATGGCGCATAAGGATTTCTTCTGGCAGCTCGTGAAGAACGATGGCGATTCCGCCGACAAGCACCGCACCTTCTACGACGAATACAACGCCGTGATGGACATGACGGCGGAGTTCTACCTCCAGACCGTCGAAGAGGTCTTCATCAAACACGCGCTTCCCAAGGGCGAGATGAAGTTCCATGGCGAGACCATCGACCTTGGCGCCATCAAACGTGTCGCTCTCCTGACGGTCGAGGGCGAGAACGACGACATCTCCGGCGTCGGCCAGACCGAGGCCGCGCAGGACATCTGTCCGAACATTCCCGAAGATATGCGTGTTCATTACGTGCAGCCGCAGGTTGGCCATTATGGCGTCTTCAACGGTTCGCGCTTTCGCTCGGAGATCGTGCCCCGCATCGTCGACTTCGCGCTGACCCATGGCACCACCCACGGGACAGCGAACCTGCCGAAGAAGACCGAGATAACGAAGCGCGAGGGCCGCAATTTCGGTGCCTTCGCCGAACGCCGCGCCAAGGCGGGAACGCTCGGCCAGTCTCTCGGAGCCGGCGGCGAGACCGGTATCGCCGATCCGCTGCGGTTCGCCGACAATCCCTTCGCCGCCGGCGAGCGCATGATGCGTGCCTTCGCGGAGCCCGCCGAACGGGCGATGGCCGAGAGCATGAAGCAGGCACAGCCAGCCAAAAAGGCTGTCGAAGCCTCGAAGGCGCCTGCAGCCGTCCCTGCGCCATCGGAAGCAAAGTCCACCGAGGCGAAGGCCGAGCCGGCCAAGTCCGAGCCCGCGCAGGCAATCGAGGAGCCCGTCAAGAGCGAAGCTGCGAAGCCCGCGCCATCCGCGGGCGAGACGAAGGCAGAGGCTTCTCCGAAGGCGGACAAGACGGATGACGCTCCGGCAAAAAGCGAGGCCAAGAGCGAACCCAAGGCCGAGCAGCCCACCAAGAGCGAGCCGGCAGCTTCGGAAGCAAAAGCCGACGCCGCCGACGCGAAGCCTTCAACGGTAAAGGCCGACGAAACGGCCAAGGCTCCGCAAACAAAGGCGGCCGAACCGGAAAAGCCTGCGTCCGATAACAAGGCGTCCGCCAAGGCAGACGAAGTAAAGGCTGACGCCGCTGCTGACAAAGCCGATGGCCCAACGCCAAAGGCATCGGACGACAAAGCAGCCGAACAGAAGCCAGTTGAAGCAAATGCCTCCGAAAGCAAGGCTGCGCACACCAAGCCAGTTGAGCAAAAGCCGGCTTCCACCGCCGACAATGCCCAGTCGAGCGAAGCGGCAACCAGCCAGGCCACGTCCGACTCGAATTCCGCGAACGGGAGCAAGCCCGCAGAAGAGTCACCGAAGACCGAGGCGAAGAGCAGCGATCAGTCGACTAGCTCAGGCAGTGGTAACGACACGTCTGCGTCATCAGCATCTGCTGCGACCGCTACAAAGGCCGAGACCGTCAAGGAGCCGGCCCAGGCCGCCAGCGCCTCGACGGCTAGCAAATCAACGAGCGCCAGAAGCGGTCGATCGACCGCCGGCGCGAATACGCGGCAGCGCTCCCGGCGCACACGCCGGAAAAACTGACAGGTCTGATCAGACAGCCTTCGTGAAAACGGCCCGGCTCGCGCATCCGCGAGCCGGGCCGTTTTATGTTTTCGCCTCTCGCGAAACGGTTGCGAGAAGATCAGAAATCGAGATCGGCATAGTGACGGACCGGCGGAACGCCCCTCACCTTCTCGGCCAGGAGCGGGCGGAAGGACGGCCGGGACTTGATACGGCTATACCATTCCTTGGCGGCCGGCTCGTTTTCCCAAGGGATCTCGCCGAGATAATCGAGCACCGAGAGTGCGGCGGCGGCCGCGAGATCGGCCTGGGACATGCGAGGACCCGCAAGCCAGTTCCGGTTTTCGGCAAGCCAGCCGATATAGCGCAGGTGATGGCGGGAATTGGCGCGCGCTGCACGGATGGCCGATGCATCCGGCGAACCGCCCCCCTCCTCCTTCGGCATTTCGAGCTTGAAAACCCGCTCGCGCACCAGATAGCGCGTCACTTCCTGATCGAACTTCTCGACGAACCATTCGGTCAGCCGCCGCACTTCGGCGCGATCGATGGGTTTTTCCGGCATGAGCCGCTTTTCGCGCGCGAAGACGCCACGTGTTTCGTCGATATATTCGCCGACGATGACGCCGCCGACGATCGGCGCGCCGCCGTCCTCGATCAGGACCGGCAAGGTCGCCGCAGGGTTCATCGACAGGAATTCGCGCCGACGCTCCCAGGGCCGCTCCTCGACGAGATCGAGCTTTTCGCCATACTCGCCGGCGAGAAGCCGAACATAGCGTGACGTGGCGGACATGGAGTGGTGGTAGAGTTTCAGCATCAGGCGGGATCTATCGCATTCAGGTAATCTTTTGCAGGTACTGACAGGCCGAACGGGGAATTTTCATGTCTTTCACAGCGTTTACGGGCTGACACGCCTGCTTGCGCACGGTTGCAGAAATGCGTCAACGGCAGGTGAAGATTTACGAAGGGCAAGACGCGGTCAGACCTTCTGAGGCATGAGAGCTCCCAGCCGTTCGGAACACGCCGGACGCGACACGTCACGACGCCAAAACTTGAGGACAGCGAATGGATACCGGCTCAATCTTCGATGCCGTCATTCTGGGAATTACCGAGGGCCTGACCGAGTTCCTACCGGTTTCCTCGACCGGGCATATCCTGCTGCTCGGCCATTTTCTCGGCTTCCGGTCGACCGGATTCGTCTTCGAGATCGTCATCCAGCTGGGCGCTATCCTCGCGATTCTCGCGGTCTATCTCGCCAAGCTCTGGCAGCTCTTCATTACCCTCCCCTCGAGCCCCAGGAGCCGCCGCTTCGTTGCGGGCATTCTGATCGCGTTCCTCCCGGCCGCCTTCATCGGGGTTCTGGCGCATGACTTCATCAAGACGGTGCTCTTCGAAACGCCGCTCGTCATCTGCGCGGCCCTCATCGTCGGCGGCATCCTGCTTCTCGTCATCGACAAGATGCCCCTCAAGGTTCGCTATACCGACATCATGGACTATCCCCTCTCGCTCTGTCTCAAGATCGGGATCTTCCAGTGCCTCGCCATGATCCCAGGCACTTCGCGCTCCGGCGCGACGATCGCCGGCTCGCTGCTGATGGGCACCGACAAGCGCTCGGCGGCGGAATTCTCGTTCTTCCTCGCAATGCCCACCATGCTCGGCGCCGTGGTCTACGATCTCTACAAGAACAGAGCCGCCCTGTCGGCGGACGATATCGGACTGATCGCGATCGGCTTCGTCTGCGCATTCGTCGCTGCGCTCATCGTCGTGCGCACCCTGCTCGACTTCGTCTCGCGGCACGGTTTCGCGCCCTTCGCCTATTGGCGCATCTTCGTCGGCATCGTCGGAATCATTCTGGTCTTCACGCTTTCACCTGCAAAATCCGTTGCTCCGCAAACAGGCGGTGCGGTGGATGGCTACGCGATCGAGAACGGCGCCGACACTATCCCTGACGTTGCACCCGAAGAGAGCACCGGCGGCATCAATCAATAGCGCGGAATCACCTCAGCGCCGGATTGCGTCGGGATATCAGATCCCGCAAACGTTCCTGGGCCGCTTTGCTGCCGGCGGCCCCTTGAATCCCGTGGCTTCAAAGGTCCGCCGATAGGAGCCCGAACAATCCGCGCCGGATCAGTTCGGCCGCCAGAACGATCAGCAACAGCTTGAGCAGCTTCCGGAAGAGCTTTTCATCGAGGCGGTCGAGCACCCGCGTTCCTGCCACCGTCCCGAGAAATCCGGTTGCGATCATCGCCGCTGCCAAGAGGGCATAGGGGCCGAGAGCCACGCCCGCTGCGAGAAATGCGGCGACCTTCAATGCGTGCTGAGCGGCGGTGACAGCCGCCATGGTCGCGACGACCTCCTTGCGATCGTTGAAGGCGCGGGTGAAGAGAACCGCGTTTAGCGGCCCGCTCGCCCCGATGAACATTGACAGAAACGTCGTGACGGCGCCGGCGAGCGCATATTGCCAATTGGCAAGCCGTCCGAGCGCCGGAAGCTTCAGGAAGATCGTCAGGAGAATGAAGCTGCCGAGGGAGAGGCGCAGAATCTCTTCCGGCAGCGTCACCACGGTCTCTGCGCCAATTCCCGCGCCGATCAGCCCGCCCAGAATGAAGGGCAGCGCCTTGTCCCATCGCACCGAACGCCGCTGAATGACCAGCCGCCCCGCATTGGAGGCGAATTGAACGACGCCATGCAAGGGGATCAGCACCGCGACGGGAAGAACGAGGCTCATCAAGGCAAGCAGCGTCACGCCCCCGCCAAGGGCGAAGGCGGCCGTGAGCGCGGAGGTGAAGAAGCTCGCGACGATCAGGCTGAGACTGATCCAGAGACTGAGGTCGGGCGCGAGCCACTCGGCCAGGGTCATAGGCCGGCCGGATCGGCAGGCGGCATCTTAAACAAGGCCGTCCTGGTTCTCGGCATCGAGCCCGCCGGAATGGCGAACGGGCTTGGTAAACTGACCCTGGGGGCGGAAGCGGACGAGATAGGTCGGCAGGATCGTGTCCACCGTGCGGGGGCGGATCGCGAAAGCGTCGAGCGTGCGGCTGTCGGCGGTCGCCTCTTCGGACACGATGTTGTCGGCCTGAAGCTGCCTGACCTGATCGACCGTCAATGGCGCGCCGGGCAGGAACTCGGTGTATTTCGCCATCGAGTTCGCAAACGAAAACGGAACCGTGACGAAGCGGCGCTTGCGACCGATCACCCGCAGCATCTCTTCCATCAGCTGGCGGAAGGTCAGAATCTCCGGCCCGCCGAGTTCGTAGATTTTTCCGCCAGCCACCTCGCCATCGACCGTTTTCGCCACCGCCTCGGCGACATCGACCACATAAACCGGCTGGAACTTCGTCTTGCCGCCACCGAGCAGCGGCAGAACCGGCGAGAATCGCGACATCTCGGCGAAACGGTTGAAGAACTCGTCCTCCGGGCCGAAGATGATCGACGGGCGCAGGATATAGGCGTCGGGCCGGGCCGCGAGCACGGCCTTTTCACCGGCAGCTTTCGAACGGGCATATTTGGATTTCGAGCCCCCGTCCGCGCCGATGGCGGAAATCTGGGTCATGTTGATGCCTTCGGCCTTCGCGGCCTCGGCGATCAGTTTTGCGCCTTCCGCCTGAAGGCCGGAAAAGGTCTGTTTGCCGCTTTCGGCGAGAATGCCGACAAGGTTGACCACGTGGTCCGCACCCTTGACCGCACGCTCCACCGACCATGGATACCGCAGATTGGCCTGGATCGGCAGGATCGCGCCGATATTGCCGGCGGTCAGCACATGATAAGCGAGATCAGGCCTGCGGCAGGCGATGCGCACCCGGTGTCCGCGCTTGGCAAGCGCCTGGGTCACGTACCGGCCCAGGAAGCCGGAACCGCCGAACACCACCACCGTCTTTCCCGTATCGACCGTCATCGCTCGTCGCTCCTTCTGCCGTGACCGCCTTTGGACACCCGATTGCACGCTTGGGCTCCGGACTGTCTCGTATCGTCGGACACCTATAACGTAACACATGGATTTCTCCAGAACTTTGGAGAGGGGAAGCGGTCAAAAGACCGCATCGCGCGGCATCATGGGGTCACGTCCGTCAAGCTGGTGTAATTTTCTGGGTGGCCTGAGGTCATGATCAGGCGGCTTTCATGGTTGTGATGGTGAGGATCGGATCGATCTCCTCCTTGTCGATCTCTGCGAAGGCCTCG